>JAVKSM010000055.1:0-19043 GCA_039583705.1 Pseudonocardiaceae bacterium | reverse complement strand
TCGCGCAGGTTGCGCGGGAGCTTGGCCTCAATGAGGGCACGTTGGGTAGCTGGGTCAATCATTATCGAGTGGAGCATGCTGAGGAGGAACCACCGTTGATGGTGGAGGAGCGGGCACGGCTGCGTGAAGCAGAGCGCGAACTACGGGAACTACGCATGGAGAACAAGTCCCTAAAAAAGCTGCGGCGTACTTCGCCCGGGATCACCGGTAGCCGAGAAATACGAGTTCATCGAACCGTGCAAGACCGATGACGCGAAGTACGCCTACCCCGCGAAGAAGATGTGCACCTGGTTGGACGTGTCGGCGTCGGGTTTCTTCGACTGGAAGAAAAGGCTGCCCTCGTTGACCGCCGTGCGTCGCGAACGATTGGCGGCGCTCATCACCGAAGCCTTCACCCGCTCCGATGAGACCTACGGTTATCGCCGCATCCACGCCCAGCTGGCCCGGTGAGGCGCGCCGGCGGGCCCGGAGCTGGTCCGTGACATCAGGGGAAGCTGGGCTTGGTGGCGTGCCAGCCGCGGCCCTGGCGGGTGAGCCTGACCGAGCCCGACGGCGCCGACCATCGCATCCCCGACCTCGTGGGACGGGATGTCACCGCGGAGGCGCCCGGGCAGAAACTGGTCGGGGACATCACGTATATCCCGACCTGGGAAGAGTGGCTCTATCTGGCCACGGTCATCGATTGCTACACCAAGATGGTCATCGGTTATGCCACCGGCGATAACTACAAGACACCGCTGATCGCCGCCGCGCTGCGCGACGCCGCGGACCGCGATCAACTCGAACCCGGTGGCGTCTTCCACTCCGACCGGGGCAGTAATTACACCTCGCGCGAGTTCGCGCGCACCGTCACCGAGCTCGGTCTGCGGCACTCGGTGGGCCGGACCGGTATCTGTTACGATAACGCGATGGCCGAGTCGTTGTGCGCGGCTCTGAAGAACGAGCGGATGCACCGCACCGTCTACCCCACGCGGGAACACGCCCGCCGGGATGTGGTTCGCTACATCGAATTCTGGTACAATGAGAACCGGCTCCACTCAAGCCTGGACTACCGGACCCCACGAGAAGCCCTCGACGAGTGGAACAACATGCAGGAAGCAGCGTAGACAGACCAAATTCACTTGGTCCGAAAAACGCGGGGCAGACCACACACTGAGGTGGCATACATCCTCGAAGACCGCTTCATCTCGATGGACAGTCATGTCACGAGGGTAGCGGCAAGATCGTCGTGATGGAGGGGCGGTTCGCCGTGTGCGCCGATGGCGACGGCAGGCCCCAGATGGACCTACCTCTGGCACGACCGGCGCCCCCGAGCCGCCCCGCCCACGAGGGGCCAGGTTCGCTCGGGGGCACTCACCTATCCGCCGCCGCGGGCTCCGGTGCTGGGGTCGGTCACGGCGTGACGACCATGCGGACGTGGTGCTTGTCGATGACCACGCCGGCGGGCAGGTCCTCGTCGGCCGTGCCGGCGGGGTAGGCGGTGATGACGGGCTGGGCGGCGCGGTCGCGGTCGAAGCGGCGGATCTGCTCGACCAGCCGCTCGGCGAACTGGGCGGCGGCGGGGCCGTGGCCGGTGGCGCCGAGTTCGTAGCGGCGCTCGCCGTCCGGACCGTCTACCGGGCGGGGCTTGGTGAGGTAGGCCAGGGAGTCGCCCTCGACGATCGCGGGGGTGCGGTAGGAGAACGCGGGGCGGCAGAGGCCGGCCTCGATGGCCTCGTCTTCGGCGTCGAGGCGGCAGGTGCCGGGTTCGGTGCCGGTCAGCCACAGCCAGATGTGGTCGAACGGCTCGTTGGCGACCACGGAGGCACCGGACCTCACGGTGGTCTCGGGTCCGGTGAACACCTCGGCCAGGGCGGCCGGGTCGATGTTCTGGTCGGCATCCCAGTGCAGCGCGACGTGCTCGGTGATGCTGCCAGTCTGCTCGCCGGTCGGCACGATGCCGATCATGGGGATGAACCCGCAGAGCTGGCTGTTCTCCGCGCGCAGATGCGTGTCGTGGCGGACGAAGGCGACGCTGCGGGCCTGGCCGCGCCAGTGCAGCGGGACCACGAGAGTGCCGCCGGGGGCGAGCTGGTCGAACCAGGCCGGGGGCAGGTCCCACGGCCCGACCGTGACGATGATCTTGTCGTAGGGGGCGTGGTCGGCCTCCCCGAAGGCGCCGTCGCCGGTGACCACCTGGACCCGGTCGTAGCCGGTCTCGGCCAGGGCCTGGCGGGCGTGGTCGGTGACATCGGGGTGGATGTCGACGGTAGTGACGCTGCCGGTCGGTCCGACGAGTTCAGCCAGGAGGGCGGCGTTGTAGCCGGTCCCGGCGCCGATCTCCAGCACGCGGTCGCCGGGCTGCGGGTCGAGCTGGCCGAGCATCATCGCCACCACGGTCGGCACGGAGATGCAACTGGCCGGCCGGTCCGCACCGGGCTTGGTGGTGATCGCCTTGTTGGCGTACGCCTCCTCGACCGAGGCCGCGGGCACGAACCGGTGCCGGGGCACGGCCCGGAACGCCTGCTCGATGCGCTCGGAGTGCAGGTGACCGGCGGTGCGGATGTGGCTGATCATCTGCTCGCGCAGGTCCTCGGGGCGGGTGCTGGTGGCGTTGGTCATCCGGTTCCTTCCGTGTGTTGTTACCGATTCGGGCGAGCTGATCGGCACACCTATGGGCGGGGCGGTGAGCAGGCAGGCGTCCCATCCGGTGTCCGCGGGTAGGTCGGTGAGCGCGACTCCGGCGCCGCCTTCCAGCATCCCGCTGGGATCCGACAGTTTTCGGGTCGCCTGGGTGCGGCGGTGCCGCCAGCGATGTTCCAGCCGGGCCAGGGCCTCGGCGGCTTCGCCGCCGGGTTCGGTGTCGGCGAGCATCCCGCGGGCGGTGTGCACCAGCCCGGCCCAGCCGTGGCAGAGCGAGTCGTCGCCGAGCTGGTCGAGCAGGGCGTCGTCGGTGATGCACGCGACGAGCGCGGCCCTGGCCTCGGCCACCCTGGTGGGGACCTCCAGTGCCTGGGCGGCCAGGTGGAGTGCGCGAGCCAGGCCGGGGGTGCCGTAGCACCAGGACGGCCGTTGCGGACCCGACGCCTCGACGGCGGCGTTGGCCCATTCGCGGCCGGAGATCACGCCGGGCCACCAGGGGCTGGTCTCCGAGCCGCAGCGCCAGGAGCTGACGAACCAGTCGGTGAGCTCGATCGCGTCGGCCTGTCCGGGCACGGTGATGCCGCCGATCATGGCGGCGGACAGCAGCGCCAGCGGCCCGGCGATGCCGTGCGCCATGCCCAGGTTGGCGTGGCCGCCGGGCCAGCGCGGATCGGGGTGGCCGGACGGCCCGGTCGCGGTCCACCAGCCGGGCAGCGGGGCGCCGTCCACGGTGATCTGGCCGGTGAGCCGGACCAGGTAGGCCAGCACGTCGTGCAGCGGGGCATCGCCGGGGTGGTGTGGGTCGGTCTGCAACGCGTGCAGCAGGTACACCCCGAACCCGGTCAGCCCGTTGATCAGGTCGAACTCCCGCAGCGCGGGCAGTTCCCCGCGGTCGATCCGCTCGTGCGCCCGGTCCAGGCGGGTGCGGGTGATCGCCGCGATGTGCTCGTCGAGTTCGCGCAGCACGCCGCGGTAGGCGGGCAGGCCGGCGGTGCGCAGCACGAACGCGACCGCCGGGGCGCCCCGGTACAGGCTGGCGTCCGGGTCGGCGGCCACGGGGCTGCGGGTCATGGCCTTGACCCAGCGGTGGGCGGTGGCCCAGTCACCGATCCCGGCGTGGGCGTAGGCGATGTGCAGCAACGCCAGCCCGGCGGCCCCGCTCGCCAGGGATTGGCCCCAGCCTGGCACGGGATCGTGCTCGGGCGGTGGCGTGTACGGGTCGGTGCGCGTCACCGGGCACCGCTCCGGGGCCGATGCCGCCAGGCGAGCGCGGCGTGCCGGGCCACGCGGCGGCCGGCGCGTTCGCTGTCCCGGTCGATCCCGATCAGCCGGTTGTGGTGCATGTGCAGCAGCGACTCCAGCACCACGTCGGTGTTCGCCTCTGGCGGCAGCGCCTTGCGGTAGCCGGCCAGCGCGTCGGCGCGGTTGTCCCACGCCCGCTCGATGGCGGCGTGCCAGCCGGGCAGCGACCGCAACCCGGCCGGATCGGTGGCGAGCCGGATTGCGTGCTCGGTCACCGCCCGGTCGAGGGCAGTGGCGGCCGGGACCGGCCGGGTGGCCAACCAGTCCATCGCCTCGTCGGTGTCGCCGACGAAGCCGCCGATGATGCTCACCATGTTCGCCACGACCAGCGCGAGATCCGGCTCCGTGGCGGGCAGGTGCCGCAGCAGGGCGGCCACGGTGGCCGAGTCGGCGACGAAGACGTTCTCCGCGGCCTCCAGCGCCTCGCCATGCCCGTAGCGGCCGACTTCCGGGTAGTAGGTGTCGAACACCAGCCGCCCGACCAGTCCCGCTTGCCGCATCAGCGCTGTCCACTCCCCGACCACTGTCGAGTACTCAGCGTAGCGGCCGGGGGTGGTGCGCAGCCGCAGGCGCAGGTGGTCTGTCTCCTGGTGGCTGCGGTACCGCAGCCACCAGCACGCGGGCGCATCGAGCGAGGTCAGCAGGCCGGGAAGGTGGGCGGTGATGATCTCGCCTACCCGTTCGGGGTGGGTGAACAGCTTCGCCGAGATCCAGGCGGCCTCCGGTGCGCCGGGCAGGTGCCCGTGGGTGTTCCTCACCGCGGGTAGAGGGCCGCGCAGCGGGTTGGGCGCCGCGTGCCGGGTGGTGACCAGGGGGAGCGCGATCTCGTGGGCGTGGCCGCCGATCCAGCCGTAGTCGGCTGCCGGGGTGGCCGCGTACAGGATCGCCTGGCCGTGCCGCTTGAGGTGGGCGTGCAGGAGGGTGGCGTGGGTCGGCTCGTCGAGGGTCAGGCGCAGCGTGCGGTCCGCGTCGCGGAGTTCGACCACGTCGGGGCAGCCCCAGCGGCGCCGCCACCGGTCGAGCACCTGGCGCCACTGGTCGGGACAGGTCTGGCCGGGTGGTAGGTCGTCGGGGGCCAGCCGCCACTGGACCGGGGACAGCACGGTGCGTCGGTAGCGGACGCGCGGCAGGAACGGCAGCCGGATGTGCGGTCCCCAGTCGAACTGGTACCAGGCGGCGGAGAACGCCCGTGGCAGGTGCGCCAGGAACCGGGCCAGCGGTGGGGGCTGTTTGTCCAGCGCGAGCGCGTGGAACACCTGCGGCTCAACGACGTGGCGCCGCGAGAGGCTGACCAGGTGGAGCCGGTCGCGGGTCGCGGTGATGGCCAGGTCGTCCATCGTGAGCAGGCTCTGGTCGCCGGGCTGGCGGTGTTCGCCCAGCGGGAGGATGTGGTCGAGGTAGGCCGGGACGCGGCAGACGTTCTCCGCGTGCGGGTACAGCGGCCCGAACGACATCTGCACCCGCAGTGCCCCGTCGGTGGCCGCGGGCAGCGCCCGGTACGCCTGCGCCAGGCCGGAGCCGGTGGCCGTCGGGGTGAACCGGCTGGTGAGGGTGCCGGCCGAGCGGGCGGGCGCTACGGTGAGCAGGAACTCGCCGCGCTCCAGCGCCTGCGTGGTGGCCGCGTGGACGCGAGCGGACAGCTCCACGTGCGGCGGGATGTACCGGTCGTCGAACGTCTCCCCGGTCAGCTCGCCGATGACGTCGTCGGCGAGGACGATCTCGCGGCTGCCGTCCGCCATCGCTTGCCAGGCCAGCGCCAGCAGCCGCTCGTCGCGTTCGGAGGAACCTGGTGTCGGCGCGGGCAGCACGCTCCCGCGGTACCCCGCCGGATACCCCAGGCCGGCGTCCGGGTCGAGAACGTCGGTCAGCGGCACCACGGCGCCCGTGCCGTACTTGTCGACGAAGGCCGAGTGGTAGTCGCGCCAGAGGGCTTCGCCATTGGGCTGCCGCGTCAGGCGCAGCAGGGCGCTGGCGGCCCGCTCCATCTCCTGGGCGACCTGGTGGGGCAGCGCCACCGCGCAGTCCAGCAGCAGGTCCACCGCCAGCGGGATGCGGCCCTCCGGGGAGAGTTCCCGCATCCGGCGGGTGACCGTGGCGCGGATACGGCTCTGCTCGACCCGCGGGGTCGCCTCATGATTGTGGTGGCGCAGCTCGGCCAGGATGGCGTCGAGGTCGCGCGTCAGGGACGCGATGTCCGCGATGGAGGCGGCCTCGACCTCACCCAGCCGGTCCATCAGGTGCGCGAACGGGTCGGTGACGGTGAACGGAGCGCGCAGGCTGGTCAGCAGGTAGCCCTGCCGCACGAGTTCGGTGAGCATGTCGCGCACGGTGGACCGGGCGGCGGTGAAGTCCTCGGCCAGCGTGTCGATCAACGCCCCGAACCGGACCGGGGTCGCGGCCAAGTCGGCCACGGCCGCGACCGCGCGGGTGTAGCGGATGCTCACCCTGTTCGGCCCTTGCGGCACTTCGAGTCTCCCGCCGCGGCGGACAGCGAGGTCGGTGACCACCACGTGTAGCCGTTCCAGCAGTTCGGGGCACCGTTCCAGGCGCGTGATGATGTCGGCCAGCCATCCGGTGTTGGCACGGGCCACGCCCCGATGGTCCTCACCCCAGGTCACCTTCGCCGTCCTTGCCAGGCCCGCGGGGGCCACACCGGCGAACAAGCCGAACGGGGTGGGGCGGCCGATGCTGCGCAACAGGTACCGCGCGGTGGACAGGGTGGCGCTGCGGATCTGCTTGTCGCTCACGGCGTGCCCGGCGCGGATGGCGTCCACGCCTTCGCCCAGCGAGGGGCTGGCCTGGCGCACGGCGTCGGCGAGCTCGGGCCGGGACCACATCTGCTCCAGCCACCGCCGGCACCCGCCCATGTCGGTCAGGTCGGGCCAGTGGTGCTGGGTGTCAGTCAGCGGTGCGGCGGCGGCCCGCAGCAACGCGACGTCGACGTGGCGGTAGAGCGGTTTTCGGTCGCGGGCACGCATCCAGGTCTCCAAGCCGGTCGAAAGCGGGTGGGCAGGCGCCGGGGCCGGAGGACGTCGTCTCCGGCCCCGGCGCCTCACGGTCGGGCAGCAGACGTCACACGCCGCCGGTGACGCACGCGGACGCGCAGGTGGGGTCGCAGCCGTCGTCGGTGTTGCCCTTGCAGCCGGCGAACGGATGGCCGGGTGGAACGTCGGTGATGATCTGCACGTCGAGGGCGAACGGGTCCTCGACGGCGGGCGTCTCGACCGGGGTCTCGACGATGGTTGGTGCGGACATGTGCCTCTCTTTCCTTTCTTTCCCTTGGCGGGCGGGTTTCTCTATCAACCTGGTCACGGAAGGCCGTGTGGAGCAAGGCTTTCGGCGGCCAGGAGCTGGTTGTGCCGGAGACGATCGCCGGCTTTCGTGCGCGGGTTCGTGATGCTCGGCTTCGGCGGATGCGGGGGAACGCGCCACGTCGAGGGCCGTGGGCGCGTTCCCCCGGCTCAGGAGGCCCCCAGCGGCGTGACGGTCAGCCGTCCGGCGGCCCGCGCGTGCCTGCCGTTCTCGGCTGTGGGAAGACCGTCAGCGGCCATGAGGTGCTGGTGGGCGATGGTCCAGACCGTGCAGGGGTGGGCGCGGGGTCGAAGCCATCCCGAGCACTGCGGACAGCGGCCGTGCTGGTCGGGTTGGTGGGCGTTCAGCAGGCTGCGCCACGCCGAGGTCAGCCGGGTGATCTCGGTGCTGGCCAGCGCGGCGCGGGAACGCAGGTCGCCGTCGGCGGCCAGCTTGTCCAGGTAGTCCAGGCGGTCGTGCACCGCGCGGCGGAAGGTGTCGGCCAGGATCTCATCCATCACGGGGCTCCTCGTCCTGCGGTACGTGGGAGTGCGTGGCTTGGGGACGGGCTTTCGGGGCCGTGGCCGGCTGGGCCACGGCCTGGAGACTGGGGCGGCCTGGGGTTCGGATGTCCGCGCGCAGCAGCGGGCTGTCCGCGCGCCGGTGCGCCCAGTCGCCGTTGTCGGTGCACACGTACAGCAGGCGCGCGTACCTGTCGGTGCACGGCCAGACGCCGATCACCGGGGACAGCTCGCCCAGGCCGGGCAGCACCACGAGGTCGTTGAGGCGGATCTGGTGGGCGGGCACCGGTTCCAGGTGCACGGCCAGGATGCGCGGGTCACGGACCTCGGTGATCGGCTCGGCCTCGTTCTCGAGTTCTCGTTCGGTGCGCCGGTGCCCGCGATGGCAGAACACGCCCCGGCTGTTCGCCGGGTCGCCGTGCCAGGTCGGGATTCCACCGCCAGAGGCGGCCGGTGCGGTCCAGCAGCGTCCTGGTCGGCGCGGGGTGCATGGGCGTGGTCACGGCCGGCGATCCCCCGCGGTGCGCGCGGGCTGGACGTCGATCACGACGAGGTGCCGGACGGACCGCGTGACGGGCTCGGTGTGCTCGGCTGCGGTGCCCGGTGGCCGGGGTGTGGACAGCGCGTCCAGGGCCATCATGGCGGCGGCCAGCAGCAGCACGACGGCCAGCAGGGCGGCGACCGCCCGCAGCGCGCTGGTCGAGGTGGCGTGGATCGCCGGACGGTGGTCGTGTCGGGCATCGGTGCGCTCCGTTCCTGGTCATAGCCGCCGCAGACCGTCCAGCACCCGCTGGAGAAGGGCCGCGTCGATCCGGCGAGTGGTGCGCAAGGCGTCCGCGGCGGCGGCGCGTTCGTCAGCGGTGTCGTCGGGTACTGCGGTCAGGTCGTCGGTCGGGTCGTCGGTGACGTCGAGGTCGCGGACGGCGGGCAGCACCTGCGTGGGTGCCTCGCTCGCCGGCAGCTTTCATGGGTCGTCACCGGCGCCGATGGCGGGTATCGAGGCGGTCTGCTCAGCCGGCGCCTCGGCTGCCGGAGCCGACCTGGCGGTGCTCGTCCCCCTCCTGGGCAGCGGGGGCGCTGGGGTCGGTGAAAACGGCGGATAGGAGGCGGCCATCGCCAGCACGCAGCAGTCCGGGCACAGGTGCTCGGGCGTCGGCGGGCGCAGCTCCCACACGTCGTCCACCGGCAGGCCGCACAACCCAGCCGCGAGCTGGGCGGGACGCACGACGTGGGCGCGGCCGGCGTAGAAGGTGCCGCCGGGCCGGTTGGTACCCCACCACCACCCCGCCGACGGTCCCACGGGCTGGACCGCTGTCCTGTCCTGCATCAGCGACCGCATCCCCGATCACGCCTGCGGGCCACGGATGACCGCCTCGGCCACCGCTCCCGCCGAGGCCCTGCTGTCCTCACCGGTCAGCAGGGCCAGCGGGCACGGCGTGTCCGGCTGGCGGACCGACCAGTCCAGCAACTGCGTCCCGGCGACGCTCAGCACCGCGACCGGCGGGCCGACCGAGTCAGGCGAAAGGGTCAGGTAGCCGTGGCGGTGCAGGGCCTGGAGCAGGGCCAGCGCTTGCGGCGGCAGCACGTCGCTGCGATGCCGCAACACCCCGTCCACAGCCACGATCTGGCCTCGCGCGATCCGCTGAAGAACGCCGCGGACCAGGGCCGGGTTCAGAGTGCTCATCGCCCACCTCCACCGGCGCGGGCGCTGATCCGGCGGACGTGGCCGTGCACGCACTCGTAGAACCCGCACACCAACCGGTACTGGCGGCAGCGGTGGTCGCCGGTGGGGAAGGTCAGCACCGGACGCGCGGCCGGCGCCACAGGGGTGGGAACCCGGTGGCCCGACCCAGGTCGGGGGTCCGCGTCGGGCCACCGGGGGTTCGCGTCGGCCCCCGCCGTCGTCGACGAGTCCGGCCCGCCCGCACAGCGGCGCGGACCAGCGAGGATCGGCACAAGTGCGGGCTGGTCGGTCATCGAGATCGGCGTGGCCATGACGTCCACCGTCCCGGCCCGCACCGACCTTTCCGATCCCCAGCGGTGCTAGCCCCACTGGGGCTTGACTTCACGGGCTCGACACGACTGGCTGGTATCCAGCGGGGGTCTACGCTGTGAACCTGCGCGAACACCGTTCGGCACCGTGGACGGCGAGCCATGACTGGTCCGGGACGACAACGCTGTCGGTTCTGCGGCACCGCGCTGGCCACCCCCACCGACCCGATGTGCGGCTCCTGCGCCCGCGCGGCGGGGTTCCGCAAGCCGATCCCGGACGGGTTCTACGAGGACGCGGACCTGCGCGCCGCGCCGGCCCGCTACGACTTCGGCGCGGTGTTCGCCGCGGTCCGGCAGCACACCGGGCTGTCCCAACCCCAGCTCGCCGACCTGCTGGATCTGTCCCAGTCGCGGATCTCGGCCGTCGAGCGGGGCGAACGCCGGCTGACCCACGTCAAACTGGCCGCCCGCCTGGCCACCCTCCTGCACATCCCACCGAGATTGCTCGGCTTCCCCGTCGAGACCGGCGGTAGCGTGGCGGCACAGGAGGAGGTGAGCTGGTTGGAGCGCAGGGACTTTCTCGCCCTGGTCACGGCCGCCACGTTGGGATCAAGCCTGCATCCGGAGCTTGCCCGGCTGGGCTCCCTGCTGCCGGATCAGGTCGAGCCAGTGACCCGGCCCCGCATCGGCGCGGCCGACGCCGACGACCACGACGCTGCCCGCCGCCTGTGGACCTACGCCCTGGACACCGCCCGCCGCGCCGAGGACAACCCCCGCGCCCCAGACCTGGCCGTGGACGTGCTGCTGGACATGGCGCACCAGGCCCTGCACCTGTACGGCCTGGACCCGGTCAAGCACGCCGACCGGGCGGGTGAGGCGCCGCACCTGGTCCAACTCGCCTCGGCCACGGCCGCCAACCGCCGCCACCCGGTCAGCACGATCACCCAGGGCTACATCTCCGCGGTGCTCGGGTGGTGCCGGGCCGCGCTCGGCGAACCGGAACCCACCCGCCGCGCCATCGGCAACGCCCAGGACACCTACGCCGCCGCCGACCCGGCGACCGCCCCGCCGTGGGTGTGGTTCCTCACCGACGCCGAGATTACCCCGAGGTCGCCGACCTGCGCGAGCACATCCGCAGGGCGCTGGCCAGCACGGCGGCGTAGCCGCCGATGGCCCTGCCCGACCGCCAGGACTCCGGCCTGCCCGCGCTGCGGGAGGCGTGCCGGATCGTCGGCGCCGACCCCGCCGAGGCCCGGCTGCGGCATCCTGCTGCTCTCGGTGCACTCCAGCAGGCGGGAGATCGCCCTGCGGACGGCGCTGCGCCACGCCCTCGCCGGACATGACCCCGGTTTCGTGATCGCCACCGCGGCCCCCGATCACGGCCACGGCGACGGCCCGGCAGGACGGATCTGGAGCCTGTGGACGCCGCAGAGCGGCGACACCGTGCCGCGCCGGTACCGATTTGGCCGAACTGCCCCAACGCGGTCCACACGTCGAGCACAGCGCCTCGAACACCGACCAGGCACTCAACGAAGCGGCGTTCGACCCGAACAACCGAGAGATGCTACGCCGCATCAACACACCACAGCCCGAACAAGCCGACCTGGTGAGCTATGCGGACGACAACATCGACGAGGACGCCGACCTTGACCACGTGACGCTCTACACCGACACCGATGACGAGGTGTACCGCGCGCCGATAGCACCGGCACGGCCGGCCACCCAGCGGCCACGGCGTTGGGTGGCCTGAATCCCTCTCCTCGCAAAGGTTTCCGCACGCTTCCACCTGTCCGGAGGAGGTGAACGACGATGAGGTGACCCCACGAGAACGACACCGGCGACGGCCACGCCGGACTTCGGCCGTCGTCTATGTGCGTTGGAAATCTGGACCAGTTGTACGTCGAGCTGTCCACCGTGGTCCCGCACCTGACGAGACCGCACCGGGATTCCGAGACGAGACACCGAGACCCCAACGAGACCAACGAGACACGAAGTCTCGCACCCTGTCTCGCATTCTCGGCAGAAGTCCCGGAACGTGTCTCGAGTGGACAGTGGGAAGGGTTCAGTCAACCGATGATCGCTGGCCCCGATGGGTGCTACGGCAGTCGGGGAGTCGAAGCGGCACATGGTTGGAGCAGTTCTGACCCGGCCGGTTCTTGAATCGCGCATCATGGCGCGGCCCTCACCCCCATCATGAACCCTCTACTGTGGAGGCTTCCGGGGTGCTGGTGACCAGAGGGCTGGCGGGTCCTGCTGATCGACGGTTGCCCTGTGACCGCCCGACAGCCGCCCGCGACCTCCTGCCCATGAGCGGGCTCGCGGGCACCCGAGGTGCCACCATGCCCCAGCACACACCCAAGCACACACCCGGCCACGCCGAACACGACCACCAGCACGACGACGGGAGCGATGACGCCGTCGTGCTCCCGTTCCGCCCCACGCGATCATCCACACACGACCGATGGCGCGTGGAGCGGATCGACACCGAACCGATGACCACCCAGCAATACGACCTCGCCGTCACCACCCTGGCCACTCTGATCAGTCAGTGGAGAAACAAGCAGGAAAACACGAAGGAGACCCACGAAAAAGCCGCGTAGTAGGGTGCTATTCCGCTTCCCTTACCGCACTGGATGAGCGAAAATGGAAGCACGGCAGACCGCCCGTGAGCTGCGGTTTTAAGTCAACATTAGTAGCGATCCAGTAGCCGCATAGTCGCCCCTGTAGTAGCCGGATAAACCGCTACTACAGGGCACGCGGAAATACTGAAACAAGGGGGTCGGATAATGGCTCGATCAACGACCGCGCACCGTGTCAAGAAAGCCGCCATGAGCACACTTGGCGATGACGTGCGGGTGGGGAGCTACGTGCGGCGCTCCACCGACGACGAGCACCAGCCCTACTCGATCGAAGCCCAGGACACCCGCCTGGCAGCTTACATCGGCTCCCAGCCCGACTGGCGGCTCGTGGCACGGTTCCCCGACGACGCCTCCGGCGCCACCACCGAACGCGACGGGCTGCAACGCGCGCTCGCCGTCGCCCGCGCCGGCCTGATCGACGTCCTGCTCGTCTACCGGGTGGACCGCTTCTCCCGCAACCTGTGGGACATGGTGATGCTGCTCGACGAACTCGACCAAGCCGGGGTCGTCTTCCGCAGCGCCACCGAGCCGTTCGACACCTCCACCCCGATGGGCCGGATGCTGGTGCAGATGCTCGGCATGTTCGCCCAGTTCGAGCGGGACACCATCATCGACCGCGTCATCGCAGGCATGGAACGCAAGCACGCCAAGGGAAAGTGGAAGGGCGGCAAGCGCCCCTTCGGCTACCAAGTGGACAAAACCACGCACACCCTGGTTGTCGACGAGCACGAGGCGGTGATCGTCAGGTTGATCTTCGACCTCTACACCAAGGACCGGCTCGGCTCCCGCGCCATCGCCAAGGTGCTCAACGACCGAGGCCACCGCACCAGCTCCGGCGGCAAGTGGTCCGGCTACCAAGTCATCCGCGCCCTGAACAACCGCGTGTATCTGGGGGAGTTGACCTTCCGGGAGACCACCGTGACCGACACCCACGCACCCATCATCGACCTCACCGTGTGGGAACAGGCCCAAGCCATCCTCGACGCCCGCGGCGAATCCCACGCCCACCGCGCCGCGTCCGGCTCCGACTACGTGCTCACCGGACGCCTGCGCTGCCCGAGGTGCGGCAAGGCCATGATCGGCACCCGCGCCACCGGACGCACCAAAACCTACCGCTACTACACCTGCTGGAACCTCGCCCGCTACGACGCCAGCAAATGCGACTTCCGCCGGCTCAACGCCGACGCCGTCGACGGGGCCGTCCTGGACGCCCTCGCCAGCTTCTACCGCACCCAACATGGCCTCATCGCCGACGCCATCGCCCATGAACAAGCCCAGCACCGCGCGGCGCACGCCGACCGGCACGCCGAACTGGCCGCCGTGGACAACGAACTGACCAAGACCGGGCAGGCCATCGACCGCTACCTCACCGCGTTCGAGCGCGGCACCATGGACGAAGAACTCGTCGCCGACCGGCTCACCGAACTCCGCGCCAAGACCAAGCAACTCCGCATCCGCCGCGACGAACTCACCCTCGCCCTCGACGACGAACCCACCGCCCCCGAGCCCGCTACCCTCGTAGCGGTGGCCGACCACATCGCCGAGATCATCACCAGCGGCACCCACAACCAGACCAAAGCCCTCGTCGAAGCCCTCGTCGCCAAGGTCACCATCACCGGACCCGACCGGCTCATCCCGGTCTTCCGCATCCCCCAACCCCGCAACAACGACGGGGCCGCACCCCGCCCTACCAGCGGAAACGACCCCGAACGGAGTGGTTCGCATAATGACTAAATCGGTGGAGCTGAGGGGATTCGAACCCCTGACCTACTCGATGCGAACGAGTCGCGCTACCAACTGCGCCACAGCCCCGGGAAGTCTCCCCCCAGCATATCAAGGCGTTACTCGCCGGCGGCCCGGCGGTAGGCCGGCAGCCGCTGGTCGGCCAGCGGATGGAACGCGGGGTCGTCGTCGGAGTCGACGACGAGGGTGCCGGCGGGCCGCACCGGCTCCGGGGCGGGCTCGATGCCGGGCTCCCTGGCCGGCGCGAAGGGCTCAACAGCCGGCGCGAAGGGCTCCACTACCGGCGTGAGCGGCTCGGTCGCCCCCTCCTGCTCCCAGGCAGGCCGCGCCGGGGTGTGGACGGCCGGGGTGTGGACGTCGGCCAGCCGGGCGGCCCGCCGTTTCCGGACGTCGGCCTCGATGCGCACCTGCCGGCGCAGGTAGATCAGGTAGGTGGCGATGAGGACGTCGGCGACCACGTGCACGGGCCACATCGCCGGGGTGACGATCGCGGCGCCGATCGCGCTGACGCCGGCGACGGCGAGCAGCCCGATCATGACCCGCTGCCGGAAGCCGTAGCGCGCCCTGGCCGCCAGTGCCGCCGCCTCCGGGTCGAACCCGCCGCGACCGGCGCGGTAGGGCCGGTGGACCAGCGGCGCCGGATCCCGGCCGTCGTCGCCCACCCGGCGCGCCGGTCGGGCCGGTCGCGCTCCTTCCCCCGGCGGCGGGTCGGGTGCGGACCCGACCGGGGCGCCTTCGTCGTCGGTGCCGGCGGACCCGCAGCCGGTGTCGTGGCGAGTGTCGATGTCGCCCACCTCGTAGCCCACCTCCTCGCCAACCTCCGCCCCCATGTCCGCGCGCCTGCGCCGGTGGGGTCGGCGGACCACGCGGGCGGCCAGCTCCCGATCGCCCGTGCGGGTCACGGCCTGCCGGCGCCGGGCGATCATCGGCACCAGGACGACGAGCCAGGCCACGACCAACGCCACGAATACCAGCGAGCTCGGCACGGCCGCCGTCACCTCCCCTTGGCTGAGTCAACGGAGGGTCTGCGTCGCAACGCTAGTCACACCAGCAACACTGGTTGCGGCGACACGCCCTACGGATGGGTGGCCCAGCCCGCCCGCAGCAGTCTGGTGACCATCCCTTCGGGTACCTCGTCCACCGTCAGCGCGAACGCGAGGTGATCGCGCCACGCGCCCTGTACGTCGAGGTAACGACGTAGCAGGCCCTCCTCGCGGAACCCGAGCTTGGCCAGCACACGCAGGCTGGCCGCGTTCTCGGGCCGCACGGTGGCTTCCACCCGGTGCAGCCCGACCGGCCCGAAGCAGTGGTCGACGATCAGCCCGACAGCCGCCGTCGTCACCCCCCCGCCGGCAATGTGGGAGCCGACCCAGTACCCTAGGTAACCGGACAGCAACGGCTCGCGCACGACGTTTCCGACGACGACCTGCCCGACGAACGCCCCGTCCAGCGTGACAGCGAACGGCAGCGCGCTGCCGCGGCGGGCCATGCCGCGCAGTCCGCTGCAGCGGGCCAACCAGTCGAACGAGCCGTTGCGCTGCGGCCACGACGTCGGCTCCGTCGGCTCCCAGGGTGAGAGGTAGGCCTCGTCCCGCAGCCGGATGGCCGACCACGCGGTCGCATCCCGCATCCGGACGGGGCGCAGCGCCACTGTCCCGGCCCGCACCCGCAGCGGACCCAGCCGCGCCGGCCAGCCCGGGTGCCGCCCCGGAGGACGCACCGACTCCGTCATGCGTGCTGGGCCAGGAAGCTGACCCGCACCTCGTCCCCGACACCGGCGCCCGTGCTGTCCTCGTCCAGCACGATGAGGCAGTTCGCCTCCGCCAGCGACGACAGCAGGCGCACCCCAGCGGTCCCCAGCGGTTGTACCAGGTAGTTTCCAGTCGCGTCCTCGCGCAGCAACTGACCGCGCAGGAATCCCCGCCGCCCCGGCGTCGACGTGACCGGGGACAACAGCCGGGCGCTGACTACCCGGCGGTGCGGCCCGCGCTTGCCCGACGCCGCCCGGATCAGCGGGCGGGCGAGCACCTCGAAGACCACGAGCGCGGAAACCGGATTGGCCGGCAAGAGGAAGGTCGGCACCGCCTCCGGCCCCAGACGTCCGAACCCCTGCACCGACCCGGGGTGCATCGCCACCCGCGTGAGGTCCAGCGAGCCGAGTTCGGACAGCGCGTCACGGATCTCGCTCCCCACCGCTCCGCCGATCCCGCCGCAGAGCACGACGACCTCGGAGACCAGCAGCCGCGCCGCCACCACCTCGCGCAGCCTCGCCGGCTCGGATGGCGCGATGCCGGCCCGGCTCGCCTCGGCGCCGGCGTCATGCGCCGCCGCGGCCAGAGCATAGGAGTTGACGTCGTAGACCTGTCCCGGTCCGGGCGTGCGCTCGACATCGACCAGCTCGTCGCCCACCGACAGCACCGAGACCCGCGGCCGGGGGTGGACGAGCACCTTCTTGCGGCCTACCGCGGCCAGCAGCCCCACCTGCGCCGGCCCGATCACCGTTCCGCGCCGCACCGCCACGTCGCCAGGCGCGACGTCCTCCCCGATGCGGCGGACGAACCCGGCCGACGGGACCGGTCGGGTGACGGTGACCAGGGCGGCGTGCGCGTCTCGGTTGGCGTGGGACGAGGGCAGCACCGCGTCCGCGAGCGTCGGTAGCCGGGCACCCGTGGCGACGCGGACGGTCTGGCCAGGCTGCAGCCGGTGCGCCTGCCGGGAGCCGGCCGCCACCTCCCCCACCACGGGCAGCACGACCGGGGTCTGCGCCGCGCCGCGCACGTCGACGCTGCGCACCGCGAAACCGTCCACCGCCGCCTGGTCGAAACCCGGCAGTGGTCGTCCCGCGACGACCTCCTCGGCGCAGGTGAGCCCCTGGGCTTCGGAGATGGCGACCCGCACCGGAGCCGGCCGGACGGCCGCGTCCAGCACCCGGGCGAGCTGCTCGTCGACGGTCCTCACGGCGGCGTTTCCATCCGCGGCGTTTCCATCCGCGGCGTTTCCATCCGCGGCGCCTCCCCGACCCGTCGCACCAGCCACTCCCGCAGCTCCGGGCCGTAGTCGGGGTCGTCGAGGGCGAAGTCGACGGACGCCCGCAGCAGACCGCCCGGGTTGCCCAGGTCGTGTCGCCTGCCGCGGTGCACCACGGCATGCACCGGGTGGCCCTCGTCGATGAGCAACGAGATCGCGTCGGTGAGCTGCAGCTCGCCGCCTGAGCCGGGCTCGATCCGGCGCAACGCCGAGAAGATCACCCGGTCGAGCAGGTAGCGCCCGGCGACGGCCATCGTGGACGGTGCGTCGGCCGGGTCCGGTTTCTCCACCATCTCGGTCACCCACTTGACGTCGGCTTCGCCGGTGGCCTCGACGGCCAGCACGCCGTACGAGGAGACCTCCGCGCGCGGTACCTCGACCGCGCACAGCACACTGCCGCCGTGCTCGGCTCGCACCCGCGCCATCACCGACAGCACGCCGGCGGGCAGCACGAGGTCGTCGGGCAGCAGCACCGCGACGGTCCGGTCCTCGTCGGTGAGCACGGGCTCCACACAGCCCACCGCATGTCCCAGTCCCAATGGCTCCTCTTGGACCACCGTCTGCACCTCGATCAGCCGGGGCCCACGGCGGACCTTGGCCAGCAGCAGCGGCTGGCACCGCTGCGCCAGAATCCGTTCGAGCTCCAGATCCGGCTCGAAGTAACGGACGACGGCGTCCTTGCCAGGGGCGGTGACGATGAGCAGCCGGCGGGCGCCGGCCTCCGACGCCTCCGACGCGACCAGCTCGATGCCCGGTGTGTCCACCACGGGCAGCAGCTCCTTGGGTACGGTCTTG
The DNA here is from genome assembly GCA_039583705.1 of Pseudonocardiaceae bacterium. Taxonomy (GTDB): domain Bacteria; phylum Actinomycetota; class Actinomycetes; order Mycobacteriales; family Pseudonocardiaceae; genus JAVKSM01. The sequence goes on along the minus strand of JAVKSM010000055.1, from coordinate 1,111 downwards.
GTCGCGGGCAGGAACCGCGTGCCCAAGCCGGCGGCCGGGACGATGGCGGTGTGCACCTCGCTGCGCTCGCCCATGACGGGCGGAGCCTACCGAGATCCTGGGGTGAATCCGCATGAGCGGCGCCGTACCGGACAAGGCGAGCTGGCGCCGCGAGTTGGCGGCCGCCCGGGCCGCCGTGCCCGTCGAGCTCCGGGCAGCGGAGGCGGTGGCGCTGGCGGCGGCGGTCGCCGGGTTGGCCGGGACGGTGGCAGCCGCCGGGACGGTGTGCGGCTACCTGCCGGTCGGCGTCGAGCCGGGCTCGGTGGCGATGCTCGACACCCTGTGTGGGGCTGGCCACGAGGTGCTGCTGCCGGTGGTGCCGCTCCAGCCCGGCCCGTTGGACTGGGCGCGCTATACCGGGCCTGCCGGACTCGCCCCGGGGCCGCTGTGCGTGCCGGAGCCGACGGGACCCCGCCTCGGCCCGGCGACGCTGGCACGGGCCGGGCTCGTGCTGGTCCCGGCGCTGGGCGTGGACCTGCGGGGAGTGCGACTGGGCCGGGGTGGCGGGTACTACGACCGGACGCTGCCGCTGGCCGCCCCGGACGCCGCCCTGGTGGCGGTGGTCCGCGACGACGAGCTCGTGGCGAGGCTGCCCGGCGAGCCGCACGACGTGCGGGTCGGGGCGGCGTTGTGCCCGCGGGCCGGCGTCGTACGACTGGCACTCCCGGACGCGGAGTGCTAGTACACTGGTGCCGGAACCGAGGAGGACCCCGTGCCGACCTACCAGTACGCGTGCACCGCCTGTGACCACCGCTTCGAGACCGTGCAAGCCTTCTCGGACGGTTCGCTGACCGACTGCCCGGAGTGCTCCGGGCGGCTGCGCAAGGTCTTCTCCTCGGTGGGCATCGTGTTCAAGGGCAGCGGCTTCTACCGTACGGACAGCCGGGCCACCCCCAAGAACGGCAGCGAGGCCGCGGCGACGAAGGGCAGCGACGCCGGGGGTTCCGACAGCGGCTCCGGGGGTTCCGACAGCGGCTCCGGGGGTTCCGACAGCGGCTCCGGCCGGCCCGACAGCAGCTCCGGCCGGCCCGACAGCAGCTCCGGCCGGCCCGACAGCAGCTCCGGCCGGCCC
>JAVKSM010000054.1:0-19476 GCA_039583705.1 Pseudonocardiaceae bacterium | reverse complement strand
GCCGAGCGCGCGCTGCTCGGCGCGCAGCGCGTCGGCGCGGGCCACCGCCGCGCGCCGACGCTCGTCCGCCGCCAGCAGGGTGTCCACCGCGGCCGGATCCTCGCCGCGGGCACGCTGGGAGGCGCGGAAGGCGTCGGGGCGCTCCCGCAGCAGCCGAAGGTCGATCACGGCTCGCGTCAGCGGGTGGTGGTCCGGCCGCTGGAGCGCAGATCCTCGCACGCCTGGCTGACGCGGGTGGCCATGGTCGCCTCGGCCTGCTTGAGGTAGCTGCGCGGGTCATAGGCTTTCTTGTCGCCGACCTCGCCGTCGACCTTGAGCACGCCGTCGTAGTTGTAGAACATGTGCGCCGCGATCGGCCGCGTGAACGCGTACTGGGTGTCGGTGTCGACGTTCATCTTCACCACGCCGTAACGCAGCGCCTCCCGGATCTCCTCCAGCAGCGAGCCCGAGCCGCCGTGGAACACCAGGTCGAAGGGCTTGGAGCCGGCCGGCAACCCGAGCTTCCTGGTGGCCACCTCCTGCCCGGTGCGCAGGATCTCCGGGCGCAGCTTGACGTTGCCCGGCTTGTACACCCCGTGCACGTTTCCGAAGGTCGCCGCAAGCAGGTACCGGCCGTTCTCGCCGGCGCCCAGCGCGTCGACGGTGTGCTCGTAGTCGCCGGGCGCGGTGTAGAGCTTCTCGTTGACGTCGTTGGAGATCCCGTCCTCCTCGCCGCCGACGACCCCGATCTCGATCTCCAGCACGAGCTTGGCCTTGGCGCACCGCTCGAGCAGCTCCGCGGCGATGGCCAGGTTCTCGTGCAGCTCGGTCGCCGAGCCGTCCCACATGTGGGACTGGAACAACGGTTGCGCACCGCAGCTCACCCGCTCCTCGGAGATCGCGATGAGCGGCCGGACGAACGAGTCGAGCTTGCCCTTCGGGCAGTGGTCGGTGTGCAGCGCGATGTTCACCGGGTACCTGGCCGCGACGACGTGCGCGAACTCCGCCAGCGCACAGGCGCCGGTCACCATATCCTTGACGGTGGCGCCGGAGGCGAACTCCGATCCTCCGGTGGAGACCTGCACGATGCCGTCGCTCTCGGCATCGGCGAACCCGCGCAGAGCGGCGTTGAGGGTCTCGGACGAGGTGACGTTGATCGCGGGGAAGGCGAACTCGCCGGCCTTCGCGCGATCCAGCATCTCGACGTAGGCCTCATGGGTCACTATGGGCATCGGGTCTCCTCGCTCCGCAGGGTCAGGGCAGTATGGCGCAACGGGCACACCCGCCAGAAAACCGACGCACGCTAGGATGATCGACATGACCGCCGAGCCCATCGAGCGGGCAGTGGAACGTACGCTCGGCCAGCTCCGGGCGCTGGACGGGACCCACCGCCCGGAGCCGGCGCGGGCCGCGCCGCGCACCCTGGAGGATCTCTACCGCGAGCACCGGATGCGTTTCGTCCGGCTCGCCATCCTGCTCGTCGACGAACCCGCCACCGCCGAGGACGTGGTGCAGGAGGCGTTCGCCGGGCTGTACCGGCACTGGTCCGACCTGCGCGACGAGCGCGCCGCGCTGGGCTACCTGCGCACCGCCGTCGTCAACGGCTCCCGCTCGGTGCTGCGGCGGCGGCGCACCGCCCGCGGCTACGTCCCGCCGCACACCGCCGACGCCCGCTCCGCCGAGTCGCTGGCCATGCTCTCGGCCGAGCACCAGGCCGTGGTGGCCGCGCTGGGTCAGCTCCCGGCCCGCCAGCGCGAGATCCTCGTCCTGCGCTACTACGGTGGCCTGTCGGAGGCCGAGATCGCCGAGGCCACGGGCGTCAGCCGGGGCACCGTGAAGTCCACCGCGAGCCGGGCCCTGGACGCGATCGCGCGGCTGGTCGAGGCGGGCCAGTGAAAACTGTCGGCGACGAGCGCCGGCTGGCGGCCGCGTTGCGGGCGCAGGCGGTCCTCGGCCGACCCCGATCGGCCGGGTCGCGCCCACCGCTGGCCGTCGGGTGGATCCTCGTGATCGCGCTGCTGGTCGGCGCCGTCGGCGGGGCCGGGCTGGCGGTGGCGACGCTGCTGGTGCCCGGGCTGACGCCCTGACCGGCTGGACCAGGCGCTAGCGTGAATGTCCATGACCCCTCTCGCGGCGGCCGGGCTGGCGCTCGGTCCGAGTTGGCTGGACCCGCAGCACCTGCTCGCCGACCTCGGCCCGTTCGTACTCGCCGGTGCGTTTCTCATCATTTTCGCGGAGTGCGGCCTGGTGGTCGGGTTCTTCCTGCCCGGCGACTCACTGTTGTTCACCGCCGGGCTGTTCGTCGCCCGCGGGGACATCGGCAGCCCGCTGTGGCTGGTCTGCCTGCTCCTCGCCATCGGCGCCGCGACCGGCAACATCGTCGGTTACCTCATCGGAGGCGCACTCGGGCCCGCGGTGTTCCGCCGGCCTGACTCTCGATTGTTCAGGCAGGAGTACGTGCGGCGCACGCGGGCCTTCTTCGACCGCTACGGCAACCGGGCCATCGTGCTGGCCCGCTTCGTGCCGGTCGTGCGCACGTTCATCACCGTCATGGCCGGGGTGGCCCGGATGCCGGCCCGCCGCTACCTGACCTACTCGATCCTCGGCGCGGTGGTGTGGGTCGCCGGTGTGACGGTGATGGGGTACTGGCTCGGTCACGTCGGTCTCGTGCGCGACCACATCGAGCTCTTTCTCGCGCTGATCGTGCTCATCTCGATCATGCCGATGGTCGTGGAAACGGCACGGTCCTGGCGCCGGCCGGGTAGGCCTGCCCGCGACCTGCCCGCGGCTGACCCGGGCGGTCGCCCGGCCGCTGGATCCCGCAAGGAGCCGCGCGGGTAGCCGATGACCGCCTACGCTGCTGAGTCGTGACCCCCGCGTTGACCGCCACCCGGCTGCTCGCCAGCGGCGTTCACCCGTGGGGAATGCTGCACGGCGCGGCCCCGCTCACCGTCTGGCTCGTCGTCCTCGGGTTCGTCTTCCTCGAGTGCGCGTTCCTGGTCGGGCTGTTCCTGCCCGGCGACTCGCTGCTCGCCACCGCCGGCGTCGTGCTGTCGCAGCACCACCACAACGGGCACGCCTGGTCGCTCGCGACCGCCGCGACGGTGGTCGCGGTCGGCGGCAACCAGGTCGGCTTCTTCGTCGGTCGGCGCACCGGGGGCCGGATCGTCGCCCGGAAGGGCGGCCGCGTGCTCAACCGGCACAACCTCGACCGCGCGGGCAGCTTCTTCCGCCGGCGCGGCTTCTGGGCGGTCGTGATCGCCCGCTGGATCCCGTGGGTTCGCACGCTGGCCCCGCTGATCGCGGGCGCGGCCCGGATGAGCCCCCGCCGCTACCTCGCGGCCAGCAGCCTGGGCGCGCTGGTGTGGGTGCCGACGCTGCTGCTGCTGGGGTACTACGGAGCCGGGTTGCTCGACGCCGTGCCGTGGCTCAAGCACGTCGCGGCCTGGGCATCGATCGGGGGCGTCGCGCTCGGCGCCGGGTACGGGCTGTTCCGCTACCGGCAGGAAGTGCGCAAGCCGGTCGACGTGTCGGCCGCGCGGCTCGGCGACGAGGCTACCCCGGTGGGTTAGTCGGCTGGATGCCGTGGCGCTCCAGCCGGGCGGCGGCCTCGGCGAGCATCCAGCGGGTGAGCTGCACGGACAGCTCCCGGTGCGTCGAGCCGGACCACGCCTGCGCGGAGGCGAACACCAGCCGGGACGCCACCGTCGCCACCGTCCACCCGGCGCCGTCCAGCCCCGCGCCGTCCAGCCCGCCACTGGCGCCGGCGAGCGCGGCCAGGGCGAGGTAGCGCCCGGTGATCCCGGCGAACAGGCCGCCGTCCCCGCCCCCGGCGTCGACGAGCACTCCGCTGGCGTCGGCCAGGCGCGTGCCCAGGGCGCCGAGCGTGGATCGCGCCCGGGTGGACCAGCGCGGCTCGTCCGGTCGCCGCGCCGCGAGCTCGACGCAAGCCCCGAGGTAGGTGCCGTGACAGTAGGTGAACAACCTGCGGTCCAGCGCCCGCACCGAGCCGCCGCGGCCCAGGTGGACCCCGTCGGCGAGCAGACCCGTGGCGGGGTCGAGCAGCACCTCGGCCACCCAGTCCACGATCCGTGCGGCACGCTCGACCTCGCCGGTGCGGGCGAACAGGATCGCGGCCGGCGCGTTCGCCGCGACGTTCTTGTAGTCGTCCCAGCACCGCCACCACAGGCCGCCGCCGCCGTCGGCGGACCAGCCCTGGCGCAGCCGGGCGGTGGTCGTGCGCACCGCGTGGGGCCGGCCGGCCCGGTGCAACGCCAAGCCGAGCCAGGCCGTGTCATCGTAGTAGCGGTTGGTGAACCGGCCGAGGTTGCGCAGCCGGATCCCGGTGACCAGCTCGGTGATCCGCCGCTGCCGGTCGGCCCTCGGGGTGCGGCGCTGCGCGTCGATGAGGCAGTCCAGCAGGTGCGCCTGCCACCAGATGTGCCAGCGCAGGGAGATGCGCTCGGCGAGAGTGGGCGGGCGACCGGCGAGGCCGATGCGGGTTCCCGGCAGCCCCGCGAGCCGCCGCAGGTAGCCGTCGAGGACGTCGCGCTCGATGGCCGCCGCCCGTTCGGCCCAGCTCACTGGGCGGCCTCGAGGTCGGCGTGCTGGCGAACCCAGGCATGCATCGCGATGCCGGCGGCAACGCCGGCGTTGATCGAGCGGGTGGAGCCGAACTGGGCGATCGACACCACGAGGTCGGCCGCCTGCCGGGCAGCCCCGGTCAGCCCGGGTCCCTCCTGGCCGAACAGCAACACGCAGCGGCGGGGTAGCGCGGCGGTCTCCAACCGGTCGGCACCCGGGGCGTTGTCGACCGCGACCACCACCAGCCCGGCCGCGGTGGCGAAGCCGGCCAACGCCGTCACGTCCGGGTGGTGGTGCACGTGCTGGTAGCGGTCGGTGACCATCGCGGCGCGGCGGTTCCACCGGCGGCGGCCGACGACGTGCACCGCCGCCGCGGCGAAGGCGTTGGCGGTGCGCACCACGGTGCCGATGTTGTGGTCGTGGCCGAAGTTCTCGATCGCGACATGGAAAGGGTGACGGCGGGTGTCGAGGTCGGCGACGATCGCCTCCCGCAGCCAGTAGCGGTACCGGTCGAGGACATTGCGCCGGTCGCCGTCGCCCAGCAACTGCGGGTCGTACCGCTCGTCGTCCGGCCACTCCCCGGGCCACGGGCCGACCCCGACCACGGCCTCACCCCACTCGGTGGGCCCCGTCGCGGCACCGGCGTGGTCCGTCATGTCACGCCGAGGTCGGAGCGCCCGAGGATGCTGCGATAGGCCAGCCCGTGGGCCTGCACGGCCTGGCGGGCGCCGGTGTCCCGGTCCACGACGGTCGCCACCCCGACGACGTGCGCGCCCGCGTCCTGCAGCGCGGCGACCGCCGTGAGCACGCTGGCCCCGGTGGTGGCAGTGTCCTCGACGGCCAGCACCCGGCGACCAGCGACGTCGGGGCCCTCGACGCGCCGTGCCATCCCGTGCCGCTTGACCGACCTGCGCACCACGAACGCGTCCACCGGCCGGCCGGGTGCGTGCAGCACCGCGGCCGCGACCGGGTCGGCACCCAGGGTGAGGCCGCCGACTGCAACGTAGTCCCAGTCCGCGGTGAGCTCGCGCAGCAGCCGACCGACGAGCGGGGCGGCGGCGTGGTGCAGGGTCACGCGCCGCAGGTCGACGTAGTAGTCGGCCACCGCGCCCGAGGTGAGCACCACCCCACCGCGCACCACCGCCAGCTCGCGGACCAGCACGGCAAGCTTGGCGCGGGCTGCGGGGTCGAGGCCGGGCGTCACGCCATCCCAGTGTGCCAGCTCGACCGCCGGCCTGACCGTCAGCCCGACCGCCATGCCGAGCGTCAGCCCGACCGCCATGCCGAGCGTCAGCCCGACCGCCATGCCGAGCGTCAGCCCGACCGCCACGCCGAGCGTCAGCCCGAGCGGCGGGGCGCCGGCGGCGGCTGCCCGCTGTTCCCGGTGCCGTCCTGCCTGGGCTCCACCGCCAACGCGACGTCGACCAGCGCCAACAGCAGCCGCTGGGTGCGCTCCGGGGTGATGTCGCCGGGCGCGGCAGCCAGCACCCAGGCGTCCTCCACCCACAGCAACGGGATGTCGGCCCCCACCTCTTCGACGGCCCGCGCCAGCTCCGGGGTGAGCAGCGGGCGCGCCGCGACGGCGTCGGTGGTGAAGGCGACGCGGGAGCCGACGGTGCCGACCGGGCTCAACCCGGCGTCGTCGGGCAGCGGGGCCGACGCCAGCCGCAGCTCGATCGCGGCCGGCGCGGCGGCCGCGGCATGCACCGCCGCCACGGCACCGGTGATCCGCCCGGCCTGTTCGTGGTCGAAGACGTGCGCCAGCCGCCGGGAGCCGTCCGGGGCGGGCACCCTGCCGGTCGCGAGGTTCCGGGCCTGCCCGTGGCCGCCCTGGTGGATGGTGCCGAAACGCCACCGGCTGGGCAGCATGGGATCGGTGTCGGTGAAGTCCCAGTCCATCCGCGCCGCCCACCGCCGACGGTCCCGGGGGTAGCCCACCGTCGCACGCCCACGGCCACGGTCGACACGCAACAACGCCAGCCCGCCTCCGCCCGCGACGACCGCGACGGTGAACCAAGCCCAGGCAGGAAGTCCCACGGCGACAGCGTAGCGATCTTGCTTGGGCAATGGTGCACCGGCCGGTCACAGCCGACTGACGGTGAGGGCTCCGGTGCCCCCCTGGGCGGAGTTGTCGAGGTCGACCACCACGGTGTCGCCGTCGCGGACCTCACCGGCGAGCAGCTCGCGGGCGAGCTGGTCGCCGATCGCGCTGGCCACCAACCGGCGCAGCGGCCTGGCCCCGTAGACCGGGTCGAACCCATTGAGGGCCAGCCACTCCCGGGCGGCGTCGCTGACCTTGAGGGTCAACCGCCGCGCGGCCAGCCGGCGGGACAGCCGCTCCACCTGAATGTCCACAATGGAGGTCAGCTCGGCCATCGTGAGCTGGGAGAACACCACCACGTCGTCGAGCCGGTTGAGGAACTCCGGCTTGAAGTGGCGCTGCACCACGGCCATCACGGCGTCGCGGCGGTCCCGTTCGGACAGTGCCGGGTCCGCGATCACCGCCGAGCCCAGGTTGGACGTCATCACCAGGATCGTGTTGCGGAAGTCCACGGTGCGGCCGTGCCCGTCGGTGAGCCGACCGTCGTCGAGCACGGCCAGCAGGACGTCGAACACGTCCGGGTGCGCCTTCTCCACCTCGTCGAGCAGCACCACGGTGTACGGCCGGCGACGCACCGCCTCGGTGAGCTGGCCGCCCTGGTCGTAGCCCACGTAGCCGGGCGGGGCGCCGACGAGGCGAGCGACGCTGTGCTTCTCGGAATACTCGCTCATGTCGATGCGCACCATCGCGCGCTCGTCGTCGAAGAGGAACTCGGCCAGCGCCTTGGCCAGCTCGGTCTTACCGACGCCGGTGGGCCCGAGGAACAGGAAGCTGCCGGTCGGCCGGTCCGGGTCGGCGACCCCGGCGCGGGCGCGGCGCACCGCGTCCGAGACCGCCCGGACCGCCTGCGCCTGGCCCACCACGCGGCGGGACAGCTCGTCCTCCATGCGCAGCAGCTTGGCGGTCTCGCCCTCCAGCAGCCGCCCAGCCGGGATGCCGGTCCACGCGGAGACGACGTCGGCCACGTCGTCCGGGCCGACCTCCTCCTTGAGCATCACCTGGTCGTCGCGGGTGGAGGCCGTCGCCGTCTCCAGTTCCTTCTCCAGCGCCGGGATCCGCCCGTAGCGCAGCTCCGCGGCGCGGCCGAGGTCGCCGTCACGCTCCGCCCGCTCGGACTCCCCACGCAGTTGTTCGAGCTGTTCCTTGAGCACCCGGACGGCGTCGATGGCGTCCTTCTCACGCTGCCAGCGGGCGGTGAGCGCGGCGAGCTCCTCGCGGCGCTCGGCGAGCTCGGCGCGCAGCGCGACCAACCGCTGGGCGGAGGCGGGGTCGTCCTCCGTGGCCAGCGCCATCTCCTCGATCTCCAGGCGGCGCACCGCGCGCTCCACCTCGTCGACCTCCACCGGCCGCGAGTCGATCTCCATCCGGAGCCGGGAGGACGCCTCGTCGACCAGGTCGATCGCCTTGTCCGGCAGGAACCGGGCGGTGATGTAGCGGGCGGACAGGGTCGCGGCCGCAACCAGCGCGGAGTCGGTGATCCGCACGCCGTGGTGCACCTCGTAGCGCTCCTTGAGCCCGCGCAGGATGCCGATGGTGTCCTCCACGGACGGCTCACCGACGAACACCTGCTGGAAGCGGCGCTCCAGCGCCGCGTCGGACTCGATGTGCTTGCGGTACTCATCCAGGGTGGTCGCGCCGACCATCCGCAGCTCCCCCCGGGCCAGCATCGGCTTGATCATGTTGCCAGCGTCCAGGGAGGCCGCGGCGGGCTCGCCGGTCGCCCCGGCACCGACGATGGTGTGCAGCTCGTCGATGAACGTGATGACCTGGCCGGCGGCGTCGGTGATCTCCTTGAGCACGGCCTTGAGCCGCTCCTCGAACTCGCCGCGGTACTTCGCCCCGGCCACCATCGACCCGAGGTCCAGCGCGACGACCCGCTTGCCGCGCAGCGACTCCGGCACGTCACCGGCGACGATCCGCTGGGCCAGGCCCTCGACGATCGCGGTCTTGCCGACCCCGGGCTCGCCGATGAGCACCGGGTTGTTCTTGGTCCGCCGCGAGAGCACCTGCACCACCCGGCGGATCTCGGCGTCCCGGCCGATCACCGGGTCGAGCTCGCCCTTGCGGGCCCGCTCGGTGAGGTCGTTGCCGTACTTCTGCAACGCCTGGTAGGTCCCCTCCGGCTCCGGCGAGGTGACCCGCGCCGAGCCCCGGATCCTGGCGAAGGCCTCCCGCAGCGCGTCCGGGGAGGCGCCGTGGCGGCGCAGCAGGTCGGCCACCGCCGCGCCTCTCGTCGCCAGGCCGACGAGCAGGTGCTCGGTGGAGACGTACTCGTCGCCCATGTCGGTCGCGAGCTGTTGGGCCGAGTTGAGCACGGCGACGGCGTCCCGGTCGAACTGTGGCGCGGCGACCGTGGAACCGGTGGCGCTGGGCAGGCCGGCAGCCAGCCGCTCCGCCTCGGTGCGCACGGCGGCCGGGTCGGCGCCCACGGCGGCCAGCAGCGGCGTGGTGATGCCGTCGGACTGGGCGAGCAGCGCGCTGAGCAGGTGGGCCGGCGCGACATGCGGGTTGCCGGCGGCGGTCGCGGCCTGCACCGCGGCCGAGACGGCCTGCTGGGTCTTGGTGGTGGGGGTGAAAGCGTCCATCTGGGCCCCGGTTCCTCCTGGCGTCACTGACTGGCGTCACTGACTGCTGCTCGTCGCTGCGCCGGGGCCATCCTGCCCCGCACCACCTCCAACGTCAGGAAACTTGAGCCTGTTCCGCTCAAGAGCCGCGACAGCCCGGCAGCGGCTCGTGGTCGGCACACCCGCGTGGCGCCGACCACGCAGCGGTGACCGCGGTCGGGGTTTGCCCCGGATGCCCGTTCCCGGGCTAGTATCCCTGCGGGATCGGCGGGTCCGGCCGGACGCCACCGCGGCGGCTGTGGCTGGGCGGAGACAGAGATGCGGCTCGGAGGGGGCCGGCCGCGACCTGCACTGGCCTGAGAGGAATGCCGTGGTGCCGCCGACGACCGTTGACCAGTTCACCGCCGCCAACCACCGCATGGGCGCGGAGCCCCTCGCTGGGGGTGACGGGGGTGACGGGGACGCGCCGACCGAGACCGCCGGATCCCGGACGGTGCGCCTGATCCGGGAGAGCTGGCAGGTGGTCGCGCCGTGTCATGAGGAGTTCACCAAGCGTTTCTACGGCCGGCTGTTCAGCTACGCCCCGGCCATCCGAGAGCTGTTCCCGGCCACCATGCAAGTCCAACGCAACCGGCTGCTGCGGGCGTTGGTACACATCGTGCAGACGATCGACCGGCCGGGCGAGCTCGGTCCGTTTCTGTCCCAGTTGGCCCGCGACCACCGCAAGTTCGGTGTCGTCGGCGCGCACTACGAGGTGTTCGGCCGGGCGCTGCTGGGCACGGTCGAGGAGTTCGCGCAGGACGCCTGGACCCCGGCGGTGGCGCAGGCGTGGCACGACGCCTACGGCGTGGTGAGCGGGGCGATGCGGCAGGCGGCCGAGCTCGCCCAGGATCCGGTCAGTTGGAGCGCGCGGGTCGTCGAGCACCGCCGGCTGAGCTGGGACCTCGCGGTGATCCAGGTGCAGCCGAGCGAGCCGGTGCCCTACGTCGCCGGCCAGTACGTCAGCGTCGAGATCCCGCAGCGGCCCCGGCTGTGGCGCTACCTCTCGCCGGCCAACGCCCCGCGCGAGGACGCCACGATGGAGTTCCACGTCCGCGCCGTCCCCGGCGGCAGCGCGAGCCGGGCGATGGTGGCGCACTCCCAGGCCGGGGACACCTGGCGGATCGGGCCTCCGATGGGCCAGATGACGCTGGACCCGGAGGCCCGCTCCGACCTGCTGATGGTCGCCGGCGGCACGGGCGTGGCGCCGATCCGCGCGATGTGCGAGCAGCTCGACGCCTGGGGCGTCCGCCGGACCACCTCGGTGTTCTTCGGCGGGCGCACCACCGAGGATCTCTACGCGCTGGACATGCTGCGCTGGATCGCCGCCGGCACCCTGTGGTTGACGGTGACGGCGGTCGTCGAGCAGGACCCCCTGGCCGTTGACGCCAAGCACGGCACGCTCGCCGACGTCGTGACGAGCCAGGGCGCGTGGCCCGAGCACGACGTCATGGTGTGCGGTTCGCCCGCCATGATCCGGGCGACGGTCTCGCAGATGCTCGTGGCCGGCACGCCGCTGAGTCGGATCTGCTACGACCCGTTCACCGTCGACTAGCTGGTGGTGCGCAGGACGTTGGTGACGCGTCTAGGGGCGGCTGCGGGCCGGTTCCCGTTCGTGCTGTGGCGTGTGGTCGTGCCGGGGGAGCAGGAGCGGGGTTGTCAGGATGAGGAGACCGGCGATCGCGATCGCGGTGCGGGGGCTGGTGACGCTGGCCAGCAGACCCCACAGGGCGGTCATGGCCGCGATGGTGGCCTTGCTGGTGACCGACCACGCGGCCAGGGTGCGGGCGACCCGGTCTGTCGCTGTCTGGTCGAGCCAGTAGGTGGCGAACACCGGGTGAAACACGCCCATGCAGGTGATCAAGCCAAGCTCGGCGGCGATGACGATCACGAGCCCAGCGGTGCCGGGGCGGATGAAGGCCAACCCGAGCGACCAGCACGCGCGCAGCGCCCCAGCGGTGAGCATGACCTTGTGCTGTCCGAACCGCGCGACGAGTCGGCGGGCCAGCCGTGAGCCGATGAGGCCGCCGGCGCAGGGTGCTGCGAACGCGAGGCCGTACTGCCACGGCGTGAACCCGAGGCGGCCGAGCATGAGGACGGCGAGCAGCGGCGAAGTCGCCATGATCAGGCCGTTGACCAGGAGCGTGTTGCAGAACATCGGGCGCAGCGCCGGGTGGGCCAGGATGTACCGCCATCCCTCGAGCAGGTCGCCGGCACGCAGACCCGGCGCGTCGCCTCGTGTGGGGTGCGGCTCCCTCCCGCCGATCGCGCGGATCCCTGCTGCCGAGAGCAGGTAGCTGACCGCATCGGCCACCACGGTCGTCACCGGGCCGAACAGCCCGATCGCGGCTCCGCCGAGCGGCGGCCCGAGCACGGTGGCGGTCCAGGTCGTGGACTCGAACCGCCCGTTCGCGACGAGCAAGTCCTCCGGGCGCACGAGCGCTTTCAGGTATGCGCCGCTGGCCGCGTTGAAGGTGATGGCGGCCGCGGCGACGATGACCGACACGACCAGGAGTTGGGCGAAGCTGAGCCAGCCGAGCGCGAACGCGGCGGGGACGCTCGTCACCGCCGCGAACCGGATCAGGTCCATCGCCACCATCACCGGCCGCTTGCGGCGGAACTCCACCCACGGGCCGAGTGGCAGCGCTACCGCCGCCCCCACCGCCAGCCCCGCAGCTGCCAGCGCCGACACCTCGGTCGACCCGGCGTGCAGCACCAGGATCGCGATCAAGGGGAACGCGTCGAACGCGAGCCACGTGCCGAACGTGCTGACCGCATACGCCGCCCAGAGCCACCCGAACTGCCGCCCCAGCGACCGCCTAGTGTAGTGTCTCACTATTGATTTTCTACTTGTTGGAGGGCGACGCGTCCGCGGGCGACTTTGACCAGGATTTGTTCTGCGGTGGCGGTCCAGATAAACGGTCTGGGGTTGTCGTTGTCGGCTTGCAGGTAGTCCTCGATCGCGGTGATGAGTTCGTTGACGCTGTGGAACACCGCGGCGGATGGCCTTGTCGGTGATCTCCCGGAACCACCGTTCCACGAGGTTGAGCCATGACGAGGAGGTGGGAGTGAAGTGTAGGTGGAATCGGGGGTGGCCCTTCAGCGCTTTCTACGACGAACTCGCTGCCGCATTCGGCCTCACCATCGACGCGACCGGCCCCAACTTCGGCACAGAGCCCCTCCTGGACACGATCGCCGACTCCTCGGCGCTGGCGAAGCCCGGCGGCACCCCCATCCGCGTGAAAGGGCCCGGTCCTGGTTACGTCTCGTCCTTGGCCGACCAGATCGCCAGTTCGCCGCCCGGCATGCACACCACCATGAACCCCTTGGGGCCAGTGACGGTCCACGCCTCGTAGTCCTCATCCGGCTCGATGCGTAGCCGCGCGCCATCCGCGAACGCGACTGTCAGCCCCCCCGACTCGTCGACGGTGGTAGACCGGATCTCCTGCTTCACAGCCTCCCTGAGCCGGTCCTCCTCGGGTCCCGGGTAGCCATTGGCGGGAGAGATCCGGATATCCCCGGTGGCGGTGTGCACCGTGAAATCCCGCCCAGTGCTGATCTCGTACCCGCCCGGGGTCACCAGCGACACGTTGTAGCCGAAGTCCCCCATGCTGGCCATCTGCCCGCGCATCCCCAAGTCCACCACTACCACCCTTTCGGGAGCGGGTAAGAGCCGTCCGGGGCTCGCGGGATGTGAGTCTCCGGATCCGGCCCCGGCTGGCCGTCCAGATCCACAGGTTGGCCGTACTGATTGTAGAAGCGCACATACCCGTAGGGGTACCGGAGCGTGGGATCCATGATGCGCACCATATCCGCGTTTCCCGTGGCCCCGGGTTGCTGCCACACCGTGCCTCTGCCGTTGTCGGCCGTGCGGGAGGCCCATCCCGGCTTCGCCCCGGGCGGTGTGTTACCGCCTTCGCCCGACCCGCCGCCACTGGGTTGGATCGGTTCGACGTGGTCGTCTCCGGCCGCGTGCTGGCCGAGGTCGCGCATCGCCGCCATCGCGATCCCCCCGCCAGCGGCGACGCCCAGCGTCGAGACCGCGTCGAGGGGCACTCCCGCGATGGCACCCACACCGCTCGCGTCGAGGACCGCGCCGGCCCCCTCGCCGAGCCCGCTGATCCCCGCGAGTCCCAATCCCCCGAGGACGCCGGCCACATCGCCGAGATGGTTGACGGCGGCGTTGCCGAGCGAGGCGAAGCCGTCCACCACGGCGCCGCCGGCGTTCTCCACGACATGCAGACCCTGCTCCCACCAACTCCCACCCTGCCCGCCACGAGCAGGAGGCGGCGGCGGGCGCAGCTTCCCAGCTTCGTAGGCCAACGCCTTCGCGCACGTGGCCGAGGCCACCTGAAACTCCCCGACAGCTTGTCGGGCCAGCGCGCGAGCCTGCCCCCGCAGCGGGCTCTGATAGCCGTCCTCCGCAAAGATCGCGGTCGGGAAGCTCGCAACGAGCGCCGAGCGCGCGCGGTGGTGTCGTTCCTCCTCCAACGCCTGATCCGCCAACCTCACCGCCCGGTCATAGCCAGCCAGCGCGGCCTCCCACCCCGCCGCGCACCCCAGCAACGCGGTAGCGGCGCCGCCCGCATAGTCGCCGGCCGTCGCAGCGCCGTTGGCGAAACCGTCCCCGACCGTGCGCGCCGAGGCGGCCGCCCCGCCGATCCACGCCTGGCCCACCGTGGCCGACAACCGCTGCCGGATCGCCGCCGCGACCAAGCCCAGCGACCGAGCCGCCCTGCCGTACCCCTGGCCGATCGACCGGATCAGTTCCGGCTGCCCCGTCGGGCGCGGCAGATCAACCAAGACCGCATTCGGCTCAGACGGGTTGCTCATCGCGACCCGGGCAGCTTCCCCGCAGCCCCACCAACCTGACCGTCGGTCTGGCGATACTCCCCAGCCCCAGCCGCGACCCTGCCAGCGAATGCCCCCATCAACTCAGCCAGCACCGCCACCTGCTGCGCCCACGCGGCGCTGAACCCATCCAACGCCGCACCCACCACAGCATCACCGACATCGAAACACGCATCGAACCCCGACCCAGCCCCGCCTACCTCCCCGGCGTATCCCTTCAGCGCCGTCGCCAACCCCTGCATCTCGGCGTAGCCGACCGTCAACCGTCCCTCAGCACCCACCACGACCACCCCCAGCCGACCGGGGCCTCACCGCCAGCGGCGCCGGCCACCGTCCATCCGCTAGCCGCATCGAATCGAGGATAGTGGACACGGGCGGTCGGTCGCGTTCCTCAGCGGTAGCAGCAGCCGTGGTACGCAGGAAACGAAGGCAACGTACTTGCTCAAGGCAGTCGGGCTCCGCATGTGATTGCACCGCGAGGCGCACCGCTCGGCGTGGGTGTGCGGGACAGGGATCGCGATGGTCTCAGGCCGTCGGAGTCAAGGCCAGGTCAAGGCCGTCAACGCGTTGCAGGTATTACGGCTGACCCCGGCGCCAGGCACCTCGAAGCGGCGGAGCGTTCAGCGGTGGGGTGGGCGCCACTCGGGGTGCCAGACCACGAGGGAGCCGGGGGGCTCCACCGGCACCAGGTCGCGGCGGTAGGAGGCGTGCACGGTGGCGGCGGCCCGCTCAGCCGCCAGACGGGCCATGGCCAGCTCCTCGGTGAGCTCGGCCAGCCGACGCCGCAGTGTCGTGAGCTGGCTGGTCAGCTCGATGATCCGCTTGATCCCCGCGAGGTTGACGCCCTCGTCCTGTGACAGCCGCTGCACCTCGCGCAGCAGCGCGATGTCGCGCACCGAGTAGCGGCGGCCGCCACCGGTCGACCGACCGGGTGAGACCAGCCCCAGCCGGTCATAGCTGCGCAGCGTCTGGGCGTGCAGCCCGGCCAGCTCGGCCGCGACCGAGATGACGAAGACCGGGCTGTCCTCGTCCGCGCCCGACGGCAGGCCCGGCGGACGGTGGTGACGGCCCGATCCCGCGAGCGGCTCTCGGTGGTGACGGCTCGACCCCGCGAGCGGGTTTCGCTGGTTCACGCGCTCTCCCCTCGCGCCACCATCGCGGTCAGCTCGGCTCGCGGGTCGTAGCCCTTCGTGGCCTCGGCGTAGTCCGCGAGCGCGGTGGCGGCCTTCTTGTCGAGGGAGGCCGGCACCGCGACCTCGACGGTCACCAGCAGGTCGCCGGTGCGCCGGTCGCGACGCGCGACGCCCTTGCCTCGCACCCGCAGCGTCTGCCCGCTGGCGGTGCCCGGCGGCACCCGCAGCGACACCTTGCCGTCCAGGGTGGGCACGGTGATCGTCGATCCGGAGACCAGCTCCGGGAACGTCACCGGGACCCGCAGCGTGAGGTCGTCGCCGGACCGGCCGAACACCCGGTGCGGATTGACGTGCACGGTGACGAACAGGTCACCGGCCGGTGCCCCGAAACGTCCCGGCTCGCCCTGTCCGGCGACCCGGATCTTCTGCCCGTCGTTCACCCCTGCCGGGATCCGCATCGTGAGGGTGCGGGTCCGGGTGCTCACGCCGTCGCCGCCGCACTCCGGGCACGGTTCGTCGACGAGGCGCCCGGAGCCCCGGCAGTCCCGGCACGGTTCACTGAACGCGAACGCGCCCTGGCTGCGGGAGACGAAGCCCGACCCGTTGCACGTCGGACAGGTGCGGGGGGTGGTACCCGGTCGGGCACCGGACCCCCCGCAGGTACCGCAGCGGGTGGGTGCGGACAGCCGCAACGGCAGCGTCGCCCCCCGCACGGCGTCGACGAACTCGATGCGCACCTCGGTCTCGACGTCTGCGCCGCGTTGCGGCCGCGACGCCGTGCCACGGGCGCCCGCCCCGCGGCCGAACAGGCCGCCGAGCAGGTCCCCGAGACCACCGGACCCGGCGGCGCCACCACCGGCGCCACCGGCGCCGCCGAACAGGTCGCCCAGGTCGAAGCCGCCGCCACCGCCGGGGAACCCGCCGACACCGCCGCCGGCCCCGCCGGGGAACCCGCGGAACCCGCGGCCGCTCCCGGCGAACAGGGCCCGTGCCTCGTCGTACTGCTTGCGCTTGTCGGTGTCGGAGAGCACCCCGTAGGCCTCCGACACGGCCTTGAACCGGGCCTCCGCCTTCGTGTCGCCGGGGTTGGCGTCCGGATGCAGCTCCCGGGCCAGCTTGCGGTAGGCCCGCTTGATGTCGTCGGCCGAGGCGTCGGAGGAGACGCCCAGCTCACGGTAGAAGTCCTTCTCGATCCAATCCCGCGCGGTCACCGGGCGCCACCTCCTCTCACTGCTGGTCCGGAATCTGGGCATCCGACATCTGGACATCCGGTGCCTGCGGTGACCCGTCGGGCTCGCGGTCGGTCACCGCGACCATCGCCGGCCGCAGCAACCGCTCGCCGAGCCGGTAGCCCCGGCGCAGCACCATGCTCACCGTCGGACCCTCCACGTCCATGGCCGTCGCGTGCTGCACCGCCTCGTGCACCGAAGGGTCGAACGGCTCACCCTCGGTGCCGAACGGTTCGATCCCCAGCTTCTCGACCGCGGCGACGAGCTTGTCGGCCACGGCCTTGAACGGGCCGGTGAGGTCCCCATGCTGCTCGGCACGATCGACGTCGTCGAGCACCCCGAGCAGCTCGGCCGCCACCTGCGCGCGAGCCATGGCGGCCACCAGCTCCCGGTCCCGGTCCACCCGGCGCCGGTAGTTGGCGAACTCCGCCGAGACCCGCTGCAGGTCGAACGTGCGCTCGTCGAGTTGAGCCCGCAGCTCGGCCAGCTCGGCCAGCTCGGCGGACGGGGCCGCCGGGGGCGGCGCCGACCGCTGGTCGGCGCCGGCCGTTCCGGGTGCCGCGCTGCGGACCTGCCCGGTCTGGGGGTCGATGCGGCGGCGGTCGCGGACCACCACGCGCGGCTCCGGTTCCTCGTTGTTCCCGCCGGGGTTGTTCCCGCCGGGGTTGTTCCCGCCGGGGTTGTTCCCCATGGTTCGTTCGCTGCGCTCGCTCACTTGTCCTCGTCCACGATCTCGGCGTCCACCACGTCGTCGGCACCGCCGGAGGCAGCGCCGGAAGCACCGCCGGGGGTCCCGGCGCCGTCACCACCGGCGGCGGCCGCACCGTGCTGGGCGTAGAGCGCCTGACCCAGTGCCTGCGACTCGGTCGCCAGCTTCTCCATCGCGGCGCGGATCGCGCCCGGGTCGGTGCCCTTGAGGGCCTCCTGGGCCTCGCCAAGGGCGGCGTTGACCTTGTCCTTGACGTCGGAGGGCAGCTTCTCGTCGTTGTCCTTGACGAACTTCTCCGTCTGGTAGACCAGCGACTCCGCCTGGTTGCGGACCTCGGCCTCCTCGCGGCGGCGGCGGTCCTCCTCGGCGTGGACCTCGGCCTCGCGCATCATCCGGTCGATGTCCTCCTTCGGCAACGCGGAGCCGCCCGTGATCGTCATCGCCTGCTGCTTGCCGGTGCCCAGATCCTTCGCCGAGACGTTGACGATGCCGTTGGCGTCGATGTCGAAGCTGACCTCGATCTGCGGCACGCCGCGTGGCGCCGGCGGCAGCCCAGTGAGCTCGAACATGCCGAGCTTCTTGTTGTAGACCGCGATCTCCCGCTCGCCCTGGAACACCTGGATCTGCACGCTGGGCTGGTTGTCGTCGGCCGTGGTGAAGATCTCGCTGCGCTTGGTGGGGATCGTCGTGTTGCGCTCGATGAGCTTGGTCATGATCCCGCCCTTGGTCTCGATGCCCAGCGACAGCGGCGTGACGTCGAGCAGCAGTACGTCCTTGACCTCGCCCTTGAGCACGCCGGCCTGCAGCGCCGCGCCGACCGCGACGACCTCGTCGGGGTTGACGCCCTTGTTGGGCTCCTTGCCGCCGGTGAGCTCCTTGACCAGCTCGGTGACGGCGGGCATCCGGGTCGAGCCGCCGACGAGCACCACGTGGTTGATGCCACCGATCGAGATGCTGGCGTCCTTGATCACCTGGTTGAAGGGCGCACGGCAGCGGTCCAGCAGGTCCGAGGTGATCCGCTGGAACTCCGCGCGGGACAGCGTCTCGTCGAGGAACAGCGGGTTCTTGTCGGCGTCGACGGTGATGTAGGGCAGGTTGATCGTCGCGGACGAGGAGCTGGACAGCTCGATCTTGGCCTTCTCGGCGGCCTCCCGCAGCCGCTGCATGGCCATCTTGTCCTTGGCCAGGTCGATGCCCTGCGAGGCGCGGAACTTCTCGACCAGCCAGTCGATGATCCGCTGGTCCCAGTCGTCACCACCGAGGTGGTTGTCGCCGTTGGTCGCCTTGACCTCGACGACGCCCTCGCCGATCTCCAGCAGTGAGACGTCGAAGGTGCCGCCACCGAGGTCGAAGACCAGGATGGTCTGCTCCTTCTCACCCTTGTCCAAGCCGTAGGCGAGGGCCGCCGCGGTCGGCTCGTTGACGATCCGCAGCACGTTGAGGCCCGCGATCTGGCCGGCCTCCTTGGTGGCCTGCCGCTGGGCGTCCTCGAAGTAGGCCGGCACCGTGATGACAGCATCGGTGATCTCCTCGCCCAGGTAGGACTCGGCGTCCCGCTTGAGCTTCTGCAACACCCGTGCACTGATCTCCTGCGGGGTGTAGCGCTTGCCGTCGACCTCCGTCTTCCAGTCGCTGCCCATGTGGCGCTTGACCGAGCGGACCGTCCGGTCGACGTTGGTGACTGCCTGGTTCTTGGCCGACTGGCCGACCAGCACCTCGCCATTGCGGGCGAAGGCCACCACCGAAGGTGTCGTCCGCGACCCTTCGGAGTTGGCGATGACCGTCGGTTCTCCGCCTTCCAGGACGGCGACGACGGAGTTGGTCGTGCCGAGGTCGATACCGACCGCACGCGCCATGTGTTGTCTCCTCATCTCGCTCTTGAGCACAGGTAGATCCTGAGTACGGGTGGCTCACGTTTGACCGCTCCGCCGCCGGCCCCTCAACTGCTGCCTTGAGCTGGATGCGCTCAACCTTGCTGTCCTGCGAAACGTACACCAGCGCCGCTCTGTTCCCGGCGTCCCGGGTTCCGCGGCCGGGTTCCGCGGCCGGGTTCCGCGGCTGGGGGTCTGCGGCGCCGCGGCTTCGCGGATCGGCCGGGACCCGGCGAGGTCAGGACCGGCAGGCCAGCGACCACCTGGTGGCGGGAAACCAGGACAGGCGGCGCGGGGTGAAGCCGGCCGCGAGCAGCCCGGGGGCGCGGGTGCCGAGCCGGGTGAGCTCCACGGCGTCGGCGAACAGCTCGCCCTGGCTCTCAAGCCAGGTCTCGCCGATGCGGTCGACCGACAGC
>JAVKSM010000053.1:0-19547 GCA_039583705.1 Pseudonocardiaceae bacterium | reverse complement strand
GCGTGAGCCCGGTGACCGGCGCGCCCGCGAGGACCGCGGCGCGGGCGACCAGGCCGCCGTAGGAGTGCCCGAGCAGCAGCACCCGCTGGCCGCTGCGCGCCTCCGTCCGCACGAGGTCGGCCACGAGCTGACCCAACGGTCCGGGCCGGAACGCCGCCTCGTCATCGGGTCCGGGCGACTCGTACTGGCCCGGCAGGTCGAGCGCAACCACCACGAAGCCGTCGTCGGCGATGGGGTCGAGCAGGGGGGCGAAGTCCTCCTTGGAGCCGGTGTACCCGGGCACCAGCAGAGTGGTGGTGTACCGGTCGCTCACACCCGTCGGCGGTCCCGCCCGCAGCGCGGCGAGCGGGCCGGCCGGAGTGGGCAGTTCGACGCGGGCGGCGCGGTGCGGGGTGAGCTGGGCCAGGTCGGTTCCGGGTCCGGACGACGACGCAGGCCCCACGGTAGCGAGTCTGCCCTATCCGGGACGGACCTGGCTGGGCGGCTGCAACCCCGCAGGCCCGAAGGTCAGCGCAGCGCGACCAGGATCGGGCCGCGCTGCTCGAGCACCACCGGACCCAGGGTGGCGAGCCTGACCGGGCCGGCGTAGCCGCCGCGGTCCACGGCAAGCAGGCCGAGCCGGGCCCCGGAGCCGGGGTCGAGGACGGCGAGCCCCCCCGGCACCGGCAGCAACAGCCGCCCGGCGACCATCGTCGGCGGTCCGAGAGCGCCGGCGACGGTCCACAGCGGGTGCAGGTCGGTGGCGTCCAGCGCGACCATCGTCGAGCCGGTCCACCAGTACAGCGCCGCAGGCCCGGCGCTGACCGGGGTGACCTGCCCCGCCGGGTCGGGTGTGACGTCGGCTGCGGGCAGGGCGAGGGAAACGGTCACCGGGTTGGCGCCACTGCCGTCGAGCAGCTCCAGCCGCGGCGGGCCCGGCAGCAGTACCGCCTCCGCGCTCTCGGTGATGGCGACGAGCTGGGCGCCCCGGACCGGTAGCAGCGTGCTGAAGATCTGCTCGGGCTGGTCGGCCTCGGCGCCGTCGGAGCGCAGCACCGTCAGCCGGTCGGAGGTCTCCCCGGGGCAGCGCTCCAGCACGCCGATCCGCCCGGCGGTGACCGCGACCGAGCCGTAGCGGCAGCCGGTGCGGGGCTGGAGGTTGGGTTGCGCCGGTGCCGGCAGCGCGCCGTACTCGAGGGTCGCGACGAGGTCGGAGCGCCACACCTCGAGATAGGTGCGACCGGTGGCGGCGACCAGCCCGCTCGCGGCAAGCAGTCGGGTACCTGGGCGAGCGTCGGAGTTGCGTTGCGGACCGCGGGCGCCGGTCGCCGGGTCGAGCGCGGTGACCTCGCTGCACCAGTCGCCGTTGCGGTATACGGCCAGTGCGTCGCCGAAGCCGGAGCCGACCGTGCACAGCGGCAGGTCCCGGTGGTAGCGCCAGCGCACCCGCCCGGTCAACGGGTCGCGACCGAGCACGTCACCGCCGCCGCCGGTGACCACGTCCGGGCCCAGCGCCAGCGGCACCGGGGTCGCCTGGCTGGCCGCCCGCCACACCTCGGTGAGCGAGGTCGGCAGCGCGGTCGGGGCCGAGGGGACCGCCGCGGCGGGCGCGGTCTGCGAGACCGTGGCGGCCGCCGGGGAGTGCCGCCACACCAGCACGGCGGCGACCACCACCACGACCGTGATGACGGCCGCGGCTACGAGGTCGGCGGGTCGCCGTCGCTCCGGCCGCACCGCGGATCAGTCGGTGGTCGGGACACCTCGGCGCCGGCGCCGCCGGCGCCGAGGTGTAGTGGTGTCCTCGGCGCCCGGCTCGGGGCGCGTGTGGGGGCCGTCTGGGCGTTCCGGACCACCGTGGGCGCTGAGGGCGCCGCGTCCGCCGGCGCCGGTGTGGCTGGCCGGGGCACCACCCTCGAGCGGCACGCCGGCGCGGCGACGCTGCCGGGTGCGGGAGCGCGGTCGGCGCTGACCCCGTCGCCCCTGGTCGTCCGGCACCAGCTCGACGTCCAGAACGGCCCTGGTCCGCTTGCCCAGCGGCAGCCGACCGGTGGCATCGCCGGGGATGGTGAGCTCGGTGAAGAGGTGCTCCGAGGTGGAGTAGGTCTCGACGGGGTCGCGCAGGCCAAGCCCCAGCTCGTCGCTGATGAGGTTCCAGCGCGGCACCTCGTCCCAGTCGACGAGGGTGATCGCCACACCCGCTCGACCGGCACGGCCGGTCCGGCCGATCCGGTGGACATAGGTCTTGGCGTCCTCGGGACATTGGTAGTTGACGACGTGGCTGACGTCGCTGATGTCCAGCCCGCGGGCCGCGACGTCGGTGGCGACGAGCACGTCGAGGGTGCCGGCGCGGAAGGCCCGCATCGCCTGCTCCCGGACACCCTGCCCGAGGTCGCCGTGCACGGCGCCGGCCGCGAAGCCGCGCTCGGAGAGTTCGCCGATGACCTTCTGCGTGGTCCGCCTGGTCCGTGCGAAGATCATGGTCGGCCCGCGGTCCGCCGCCTGGAGGATCCGGGAGAGCAGCTCGACCTTGTTCAGCGCGTGGGCCCGGTAGACGAACTGCCGGGTGCGCTCGTGGACGGCCGAGGCGCCGGGGCGTTCAGCGCGGATGTGGGTGGGCTGGTGCAGGAAGGTGCGCGCCAGCGTGATGACCGGGCCCGGCATGGTCGCCGAGAAGAGCATGGTCTGACGCCGGTCAGGCAGCAGTCGCAGGATCCGCTCGACGTCGGGCAGGAAGCCGAGGTCGAGCATCTCGTCGGCCTCGTCGAGCACGAGCATGCCGACCTTGCCGAGCACGAGGTGGCGCTGCTCGGCGAGGTCGAGCAGCCGGCCCGGGGTGCCCACGATGACGTCGACGCCCTCGCGCAGCGCCTCGACCTGCGGCTCGTAGGGTCGGCCGCCGTACACCGAGAGCACGCGGGCGTCCAGGTAACGGGCGGCGTCGGTGAGGTCGCGGGCGACCTGCAGGCACAGCTCGCGGGTAGGGACAACCACCAGCGCCTGCGGGGTTCCGTTCAGGGGGCGGCGGATGCGCGTCAGCAGCGGCACTCCGAAACCGAGGGTCTTGCCGGTGCCGGTGCGGGCCTGGCCGATGAGGTCGTCCCCAGCCAGCGCGAGCGGCAGGGTGAGCTCCTGGATCGCGAAGGTCCGCTCGATGCCGGCGTCGCCCAGCGCGCGCACGATCTCAGGCCGCACGCCGAGCTGGGCGAAGGTGGGGGAGTCCGGGCGAACCGGGGCGCCGGCCTGCAGCGGGTGGGCGGTCCCGGTGTCGGCGGGGAGCGTGGTGGTGTGGTCGGGGAACGCGGTATGGAGGTGTTGTTCCACAGCGTCGGGGGCCAGTGCCCCGGTGCTTGTCGTGTCGATGACGGTCAGCAGGGTCGCCTCTCTCGTGCGTCGCGCACGAACCGTCTCTGCTCGACCGCCTCCTGGCGGGTGTGCAGACCCACTGGGCGGGAGAACCGAAGGCGCCTGCGCGCAGTTTTCCGGTCCGCCGCGCTGCCCGCGCCGCAGACCCACCATCAGTGTAATGGACCGATCCCGGACGGAGGTCGGCACGCCGGCCGACGGTGGCGATCTCACCGCTGCCGCCGGGACGACGCCGTAGTCTCGATGACCGTGACCGGCACCACCGCGGGGATCGTCGACCTACTCGGGGCATTGGCCTACGGCGAGCTGTCCGCCTTCGACCGCCTCGCCGAAGATGCTCGCACCGCCCCGACGCTGCCGGGCCGCGCGGCACTGTCGAGCATGGCCGCCGCCGAGTTCGGGCACTTCAGGCTGCTCGAGAAGCACCTGGCCGGGCTTGGCGTGGCGGTGGCGGACGCGATGGTGCCGTTCGTGCCGGTGTTCGACGCGTTCCACACTTCGACGGCACCGCGTAGCTGGTTGGAGTCCCTCGTCAAGGCCTATGTCGGTGACGGGCTGGCGGCGGACTTCTACCGCGAGGTAGCGGGCTGGCTGGCGGAGCCGACGAGCTCGCTGGTGCGCGCAGTGCTCGCCGACTCCGGTCACAGCGCCTTCGCCGAGCGGGAGGTCCGCGCGGCCTGCGCCCAGAGCCGGCAGGTGCGCGACCGGCTCGCGCTGTGGGGACGGCGGCTGCTGGGGGAGGCGGTGACCCAGGCGCAGTACGTCGTCGCCGAGCGCGACGCGCTGGCCGAGCTCATCATCCGCGGCTCAGGGGACCTGGCGGGGATCGCCGCGCTGTTCAAGCGGATGCAGAGCCGGCACGCCAAGCGGATGGCAGCCCTCGGGCTCGCCTGAGGGCACTCGTCGACCCGGCGGCCGCCGGGTCACGAGGAATGAGCAGTGGCGCAGTCTCGTGGGTGGCCGGTTGGCGCGGCTGGCTTCCGCCCTGGTCCGCCCTGGTCCGCCCAGGGCGCACCGCGGCCGTTCGCCCCGCGCACTAACCTGATACCGCGGCCACAGCGGCGCACCCATCGGAGACGGACGACCGGAGGTCGGCGTGGAGGTCAAGATCGGCGTCGCGGAAAGCCCGCGGGAGCTGGTGGTGTCGAGCGGACAATCACCGGACGAGGTCGAAGCGCTGGTCACCGACGCTCTGCGCAACACCGCGGGGCTGCTCACCCTCGTCGACGAGAAGGGGCGCCGTTACGTCATCCCCTCGGCGCGGATCTCCTACGTCGAGATCGCGCCGGCGGACAGCCGCCGGGTGGGATTCGGCGTCGTCACCAGCGGGTGACGCGCCGACTGCCCCGGGTGACGCACCGGCCGCCGGCTGTCCCGGGTGCCGGCCAGCCGCAGGTGCCCGTTGCGGCCGCGGTCAGCAGCGCAGCCGGGGCTCCAGGCCGGTGGTGGCCGGTACCCGGTCGCGGTAGGTCCGCTCGGCGAATCGCAGCAGCCGTTCCACGTCGGCGAAGCTGGAGGCTATTCCCAGCGAGACCCGGACCGCCCCGCCGTAGGTCATCCCGAGCATCTCGAGGTATCCGTCGATGTCGTCGGCGCCGCGCCGGCCCGCACCGCTCATCTTCTCCTTACTGATGTCGAACGCGACCTCGGCGGCGCCAGGGTTGCAGAAACACCCGGTTCGGAGGGAAATGCCGGCGGCCGTCGCCTCACGGCTGACGAGCCGTTCGTCCACGATGGCGCCCCGCTCGTCGAGGAAATTGAAGGCCACGGTACCGCCGCGGCCGTCCAGGTCGGTCGGCCCGTAGACCAGTACCATGGGCCGCCCGTTGCTGTGCCTGAGCATGCTCAGATGATCGATCAACCAGCCAGTCAGGCACCGCACCCGTTGGTGGATCACCTCGATTCCGACCTGGTTGACCCAGGACAGCCCGAACTCGATGTCAGGGATGTTGAGAAAGTTGAGGGTCCCGTCCTCGAACGCCGTCTCGTCGTCGGCCAGCAAGGACCAGTCGCCCTTGACGCTGACCGCCTGGATGGTCCCGCCGGAAAACCACGGCCTATGTAACCGGAGCATCGCCTCCCGGCGGGCGAGAAGGCATCCTACGCCGGTGGGGTAGCCGAACACCTTGTACCAACTGACCGGCATGAAATCGGGATGGACCAGGCTCAGGTCGAGCCGGTTGGTCGGCAGGTAGGCGGCCGCGTCCAGCAGCACGTCGTAGTCGTGCTCGTGGGCGAGCGAGATCAGGTCCAGAGAATGCTGGACACCAGTGAAGTTACTCTGCGCGGGAAATGCGAACAGGCCCCGGCGGGTCCGGACCGGTCGGCGCTGCGGCGGCGGCGAGCCCTGAAGTCGCGGGGACTGGCTCAGGACGGTGGCCATCCGGCGGGTCACGCTGCGGCGCGCCGGCCGGTGCAGCGCCCTTCCCACCTCGTCCCGATCGGCCCGCAGATCGGGCAACCAGACCGGTACGTACCGGATCTCGGCGCCACGGGCCCGGGCGAACTCCCGGATGCCGTGCACGGAATTGTGGTTGTCGAACGTGAGGACCAGCAGCGGTGAGCGGTGGAACGGATACGCCTCGCCGACGAGGCGACAGGCTCCGGTCGCGTTCTGGGTGAAGATGACCGCGTACTCCTCGGGCGACGCGTTGAAGTACTCGAGGATCTTCTTCCTGGTCTGCTCCACTAATTCTGTCGATGCGCTGGACGTGGGGTTCTCAGAGTGCGGGTTACCGAAACAATGAGTACCGACCCGTTTCCCGTGCTGCTGGATCTGGCTTTCCGAGGGGAGGCCGGCGCCGGCATAGTCGAGGTATATGTTCCCGGTGTCGTCCAGGTAGGTGTACTCGGTGGCCCGCAACTCGTCGACACGGTGGGTCACCGCGTACTGCGGATAACTCTCCAGGAAATCGACGAACCGGCGGGTGTCGGAGCCGGTGACGGCGATCGAGGGTGGGGGAGCTCCCAGGTGCGGCAGGTCTGCCTCACGGCGCACTCGCAGGGCCACCCGACGGCGCACGGCTGCGCCGCTGTGCGGTCGGCTGTCGGCCCCGCTGTGCGGTCGGCTGTCGCCGGGCGCACTTCGCGGACCTCGTCGCACATCGGCCGCGGGCGGCGCCGCCCGCTCCTCGACCATGTCAGGCACCTGTCCCTGCATCATCGTGAGCCTCCCGTTGTGAGGTGGCACTGTGCTGGCGGTCAGGGCCGTTGTTCGACCCCCCCAGACAGAGACCGCTGCCGGGGCCACTGATACACCGACCAGACATCACCCTGACGGCGCTCGCCGGCGTTCACCACCGCCTACTGGCCGATGTCGACACCGCTGACGTGAGGAGTCTTCGTTTCCAGGACACCAGGGGTCAGGGCTGCAGCGGGAAGCCGGCGAGGCCCCGCCAGGCGAGCGTCGACATCAGGGAGACGGCCTCGTCCCGCGACAGCGTCCGCCCGGTGGCCAGCCAGTAGCGCGCGGCGAGTTGGCTCAGCCCGACCAGCCCGACCGCGAGCAGCCGGGCCCGTTGCGTGTCCAGCCCGGCGTCCGCGGTGACCGCGGCCGCGATGGCCCCGACGCAGTCCGAGAGGGCCGTCTCGACGAGTTCGGCGATCTGCGGCGTGCCCCGCAGGTCCGACTCGAACACCAGCCGGAACGCCTCGCCCTCGGTGGCGACGAAGTCGAAGTAGGCCTCGACGGCGGCGTAGACCCGCTGCTTGTTGTCCGGCGTGGAGTCGATCGCGCCGCGCACCCGGCCGACCAGATCGTCGGTGGAGGTCGCCACCAGTGCCTGGTAGAGCTCGAGCTTGCCGGGAAAGTGCTGGTAGAGCACGGGCTTGCTGACGCCGGCCCGTTCCGCGATGTCATCCATCGCGGCGGAGTGGTAGCCCTGCGCAGCGAAGACGTCCCGGGCGGCGTCGAGCAACTGTGCCCGCCGCGCGTCCCGGGGCAGCCGGCTGCCGCGCGGTGGAGTGTCGACGCGGGTGTCGGTCGGGTCGGTCATCCCGCCTCTCATGCCGTCGGACGGACTCTGAGGTTGACCTTATCGGCAAGTAGGGTCGAACGCGGACACGGCGAGGAGGCACGTGAGTGGAGACCAGCACCGGATTCGGAGCCGGCCCCGTCGTCGGCGAGGAGGTTCCGCTGGCCGAGGCCGCGGCGCTGCCGGCGCTGGAGCCGGCGCGGCAACCGTGGCCGGGTCGCGAGGTCAGCTCCGGCAGGGTGACGCTGCACGTCCGAGAGACTCCCGGACCCGGGCGAGACGCGCCGACCGCCGTCTTCCTGCACGGCCTCGGCGGCTCCGCGACCAACTGGACGGACCTGGCAGCGGCGCTCTCGCGCCGGATGGCGGGCCTCGCCCTGGACCTACCCGGGTTCGGCCGCTCCGCTCCGTCGGCGACCGGCGACTACTCGCTGGCCGGACACGCCGACGCGGTGCTCTGCTTCCTCGCCGAGCGGGGCGAGCCGGTGCACCTGGTCGGCAACTCCATGGGTGGGGCCATCGCGCTGGCGGTGGCCGCCCGCCGCCCCGAGCTGGTGCGCACGCTCACCCTGGTCTCACCGGCGGTGCCGGACCTGCGCCTCGACCCCAGTCGGCTCGCCGACCCGCGGATGGCCCTGGCGGCGGTGCCGGTGCTGGGGCAGCGGGCGCGCGCGGCGTTGGCCCGGCTGACGCCGCGGGAGCGGGCCGAGCAGGTCCTCGTGCTGTGCTTCGGCGACCCGTCGCGGATCGTCGAGGAGCACCTCGCCCAGGCGGAGGCGGAGCACCGGGAGCGGGTGGGCATGCCGTGGGCCTCCGAGGCGCTGAACCGCTCGTTCGCCGGGCTGGTGCGGGCGTGGCTCGCGGGCGGGTCGCGGTCGCTATGGGCGGTGACCCGACGGGTGGATGCGCCGGCGCTGGTCGTCTGGGGTGACCGCGACCGGCTGATGTCGGTGCGCCGGGCGGCGCGGACGGCGGCGGCGCTGCGCCGCGGCCGGCTGCTCGTGCTGCCGGGTGTCGGCCACGTCGCCCAGATGGAGCAGCCGGCGATCGTCGCGAGGGCGATCATCGGCATGGTCGACGCCGCGCAGCGCGGCGAGTGGTGACACCGGAGCCGGTGGCGGGCGTGGCGCCCTGAGGAAGACGAGCGGGTACGGGAAGACGAGCGGGCGTGGCGGCGTTGTGCAGGGTCAAGGCGAGACGTGAGGAGACCGGGATGTCACTGCCGCCGCTGGTGGAGCCCGCCGCCGGACTGACCAAGGACGAGGTGATCCGCTACAGCCGTCACCTCATCATCCCCGAGGTGGGGATGACCGGGCAGAAGCGGCTGAAGAACGCCAAGGTGCTCGTCATCGGGGCCGGCGGCCTGGGCAGCCCCGCGCTGCTCTACCTTGCAGCCGCCGGTGTGGGCACGCTCGGCGTCGTCGACTTCGACGTCGTCGACGAGTCGAACCTGCAACGCCAGGTCATCCACGGCCAGTCCGACGTCGGCCGGCCAAAGGCCGAGTCCGCCCGCGACTCGGTGCGGGAGGTCAACCCGTTCGTGCAGGTCCGGCTGCACCAGGTGCGTCTGGACTCGTCCAACGCGCTGGAGATCTTCCGCGACTACGACCTCATCCTCGACGGCACCGACAACTTCGCGACCCGCTACCTGGTCAACGACGCGTGCGTGCTGCTCGGCAAGCCCTACGTGTGGGGCTCGATCTTCCGCTTCGAGGGGCAGACGTCGGTGTTCTGGGCCGAGCACGGCCCGCAGTACCGCGACCTGTACCCGGTCCCGCCGCCGCCCGGGATGGTGCCGTCCTGCGCCGAAGGCGGGGTGCTCGGCGTGCTGTGCGCGGCGATCGGATCGATCATGGTGAACGAGGCGGTCAAGCTCATCACCGGGATCGGGGAGAGCCTGCTCGGCCGGCTCGTGGTCTACGACGCCCTGGAGATGACCTACCGGACGATCCGGATCCGGCGTGACCCGGACGCCGGCCCGGTCACCGAACTGATCGACTACGAGGCATTCTGCGGCACGGTGTCCTCAGACGCGGCGCAGGCCGCGGTGGGGCACACGATCACCGCGCTGGAGCTCAAGGAGATGATCGACTCAGGCAAGTCCTTCGAGCTCATCGACGTCCGCGAGCCCAACGAGTACGAGATCGTGTCGATCCCGGGGTCCCGGCTGATCCCCAAGGACCGGATCCTCTCCGGTGAGGCGTTGGCCGAGCTGCCGCAGGACAAGCCGCTGGTGCTGCACTGCAAGTCCGGTGCCCGCTCGGCGGAGGCGCTGGCGGCGCTGCACCGAGCCGGCTTCCGGGACGCGGTGCACGTCGGCGGTGGCGTCCTGGCGTGGGCCACGCAGGTCGACCCCTCGCTGCCGACCTACTGACCTGACCGCCTCACCGCGTCCCGGCGACGGCGGTGAGGACCTGTTCGCACGGCTGTCATCCGGCGGCACACCGGGGTAACGGCGGCTGCATAGCCTCGCCACCCATGGACCCCGCCGTGGCTGCCCGCCGCTCCCGTCACTGGATCGAGTACTGGGAGCCCGAGGATCCGGACTTCTGGGCAGCCTCGGGCCGGCGCGTCGCAGCCCGCAACCTGTGGTTCTCGATCTTCGTGGAGCACGTCGGGTTCTCGGTGTGGACCATGTGGTCGGTCTTCGTGCTGTTCCTCGGGCCCGCCTACCACATCGACGCCGCGGGGAAGTTCTTCCTGGTCTCGCTGCCCACGCTGGTCGGAGCGGTGCTGCGGGTGCCCTACAGCTTCGCCGTCGCCCGCTTCGGGGGCCGCAACTGGACGATCGCCAGCGCGCTGGCGCTGCTCGTCCCGACCGTGGTCGCCGCCGCCGTGCTGCACCCCGGAACCTCCTACACCACGTTGGTGCTCGTCGCGGCGCTCGCGGGCGTGGGAGGCGGCAACTTCGCCTCCTCGATGGCCAACATCAACACCTTCTACCCGGAGCACCGCAAGGGGGTTGCGCTGGGCCTCAACGCCGGCGGCGGGAACATCGGCGTCGCGGTCATCCAGCTCCTCGGGCTGGCGGTCATCGTCCTCACCGGCACGGCCCACCCCCGGATCCTGCTCGCGGTGTACCTGCCGCTCGTCGTGGTGTCCGCGCTGTGCGCGTCGTTGTTCATGGACAACCTCGCGACGGTGCGCAATGACGTCCGCGCGGCGCGCGGCGCCGTCGCCGATGCCCAGACCTGGATCATGTCGCTGCTCTACGTCGGCACGTTCGGGTCGTTCATCGGCTACAGCTTCGCCTTCGGGCTGGTCCTGCAGAGCCAGTTCGGCCGCACGCCGCTGCAGGCAGCCGCGGTCACGTTCGTCGGCCCGCTGCTCGGCTCGCTCGCCCGACCCCTCGGCGGCGCGCTGTCCGACCGGGTGGGCGGAGCCCGGGTGACCTTCTGGACCTTCCTGGCGATGGCCGCAGCCACCGGGCTCGTCGTCGTCGCCTCCGGCGCCCGGTCGCTGCCGCTGTTCACCGTCGGCTTCCTTGCGCTGTTCGTGCTCTCGGGGGTCGGCAACGGCTCGACGTACACGATGATCCCCGGCATCTTCCGAGCGAAGGCGCTCGCGGCGATCGACGCCGGGGCGGCGCCGGTGGCGGAGACGCTGCGGGCCCGGCGGCTGTCCGGAGCGGCGATCGGGATCATCTCGGCGGTCGGTGCGCTCGGCGGACTTTTCATCAACCTCGCCTTCCGGCAGTCCTTCGCCGCGACCCACAGCGGCGTCCCGGCCTGCTACGGCTTCTTCGCCTTCTACCTGGTCTGCGTCGCAGTCACCTACGCCGGGTACCTGCGGCGGCGGCCGGCCGCCGCCGAGGCGCCGGAAGGCCTGCCTGCGCTCGCGGAGGTGTGACGTAACGCGAGGGAAACCACGACGATCCGCCGGGGACACGGGAGGACCGCAGGATGCCTGAGGTGGCCACGCACTGTCCCTACTGCGCCCTGCAGTGCGCCATGACGCTGGCCGACGGGGTCACCGGGGGGTTGGCGGTCTCCCCCCGGCCGTTTCCGGCGAGCCGGGGCGGGTTGTGCCACAAGGGGTGGACGGCCGCGGCGCTGCTCACCGGCGGCGCCCGGTTGTCCGGCCCGCTGCTGGCCGGCCGGAGCGCGGGCTGGGACGCCGCGCTGGACGCCGTGGCGGCGCGGCTGCGGGCGCTGCGGGCCCGGCACGGCCCGGATTCGGTGGCGGTGTTCGGCGGCGGCGGGTTGACCAACGAGAAGGCCTACCTGCTCGGCAAGTTCGCCCGGGTCGCGCTGGGAACCTCCCAGATCGACTACAACGGACGGTTCTGCATGTCCTCGGCGGCCGCGGCCGGCATCCGCGCCTTCGGGGTGGACCGGGGGCTACCGTTCCCGGTCACGGACCTGGCGGGGGCCGAGGCGGTGGCACTTGTCGGCGCGAACGTCGGCGAGACGATGCCGCCGTTCCTGGGCCACCTGCGCCAGGCGGTGCAGGTCGTGGTCGACCCCCGGCGCACCGCGACGGCCGTGCAGGCCGTCGCGTCCGGCGGCCTGCACCTGGCGCCCGCACCCGGCTCGGATCTCGCGCTGGCGCTGGGGATGCTGCACGTGGCCGTCGCCGAGGGATACCTCGACCAGCCCTACGTGGACGCCCGGACCACCGGCTTCGACGCGGTGTGGCGGTTGGCCGCGCGGTGGTGGCCGGAACGCGCCGAGCGGGTGTGCGGTGTGGCGGCCAGCGACATGCGGGCCGCGGTCGCGCTGCTGGCGCACGCCGGGTCGGCCTACGTACTGACCGCCAGGGGCACCGATCAGCACGCCAGGGGCACCGACACGGTCTCGGCGTGGATCAACCTGGCGCTGACGCTCGGCCTGCCCGGCCGTCCGGGCTCCGGCTTCGGCTGCCTGACCGGTCAGGGCAACGGGCAGGGTGGCCGGGAGCACGGCCAGAAGGCCGACCAACTGCCCGGCTACCGGCGCATCGACGACCCGGCCGCCCGGCGGCACGTCGCCGCCGTCTGGGGGGTGTCGCCGGGCGAGCTGCCAGGGCCGGGGCGGTCCGCCTACGAGCTGCTCGACGCGCTGGGGCGCCCCGACGGGCCGCGGGCGCTGCTGGTCTTCGGCTCCAACCCCGTCGTCTCGGCCCCGAACTCGCGCCACGTCGCGCAGCGGCTGTCCGCACTGGACCTGCTGGTGGTGGCCGACCCGTTCGGCTCGGAGACCGCGGCGCTGGCCGACGTCGTGCTGCCGGTGACGCAGTGGGCGGAGGAGGAGGGCACCCTGACCAACCTCGAGGGCCGGGTGCTGCGCCGGCGCCGGGCGGCGTGTCCGCCGCCAGGGGTGCGCACCGACCTCGAGGTGATCGCCGGACTGGCCGTGCGGCTCGGCCAGCCCGCGTCCCGGTTCCCGCCCGACCCGGCCATGGTGTTCGACGAGCTCCGCGCGGCCTCGGCGGGCGGTCCGGCCGACTACGGCGGGATCAGCTACCAGCGGCTGGACGCCGGCGAGGCGTTGTACTGGCCCTGTCCGGCGGCCGAGCCCGGCGGCCCGGCCCACCCCGGCACCCCGCGGATGTTCCTCGACGGCTTCGCTCACCCCGACGGCCGCGCCCGGTTCGTGCCCGTGGACGCCTCCGGCCCGGCGGAGCGGCCCGACGCCGGCTACCCGCTGCACGCCACCACAGGTCGGGTGCTCGCGCACTACCAGTCGGGCACCCAGACCCGCCGGGTGGCCGAGCTGTCCGCCGTCACGCCGGAGTCCTACGTCGAGGTGCACCCGGACGTCGCGGCACGGGCGGGGCTGGCGGACGGCGACCTGACACGGGTCGTGTCCCGGCGCGGGGTCGCCACCGCGCGGGTCCGCACCGTGGCGAGCCTGCGTGAGGACACGGTTTTCCTACCGTTCCACTTCCCGGGCGAGCAGGCCGCGAACCTCGTCACCAACCCGGCCCTGGACCCGGTCAGCCGGATGCCCGAGTTCAAGGTGTGTGCGGTGCGCCTGGAGCGGGTGCCGTGAGACGGCGGGTCGTGGTGGTCGGCTACGGCATGGCGGGGGCGCGGCTGGCCGAGGAGGTCCGCCGCCGGGACCCGGGCGGCGGCGCGGTCGCGCTCACCGTGCTGGGCGCCGAGCCGCACGCGGCCTACAACCGGGTGCTGCTGTCGTCGGTGCTGGCCGGCGGCCTGGCCGCGGACGCGGTGCGGTTGCACGAACCGGGCTGGGCGGCCCGGTGCGACGTGGACGTGCGGACCGGCGTCCGGGTGGTCGGCATCGACCCTGGCGCACGCCGGGTCGTCTGCGACGACGGTGCCACCCTGCCGTGGGACGACCTGGTGCTGGCCACCGGCAGCCGGGCCTGGCTGCCCCCCGTGCCCGGGCTGGCCACACCGGACGGGGCCCCGGCCGACGGGGTCGCCGTGTTCCGTGACCTCGCCGACTGCCGCCGGATCCTCGACCTCGCGGCGTCCGGGTCACGGGTGGCCGTCCTGGGTGGCGGCCTGCTGGGGCTGGAGGCCGCCCGCGGGCTGGCGGGGCGGGGCGTCCCGGTCACGGTGCTGCACCCGGTGGGCCACCTCATGGAGCGCCAACTCGACCCCGGCGCCGGGCAGGTGCTGGCCGGGACGCTGCGGGGCCTGGGCATCACGGTCCGGCTCGGGGTGCGGGCCAGGGAGTGGCGGCCGGGCCGGTTGGAGTGCGACGACGGGTCGAGGCTGGACTGCGCCGCGGTGGTGGTCGCGGCCGGGGTGCGGGCGCAGACCTGGCTGGCCCGTACGGCCGGGCTCGCCGTCGAGTCGGGAGTGCTCGTCGACGACCGGCTCACCACCAGCCATCCCCGGGTGCACGCGATCGGGGACTGCGCCCAGCACCCCGGCGCGGTCTCCGGGCTGGTCGCCGCAGCGTGGGAGCAGGCCACGGTGCTCGCCGACCTGCTGACCGGCGCCGACCCGGCCGCCCGTTACCACGGCACCCCGACGGTCACCCGGCTCAAGGCCCGTGACCTGGACGTCGCCGCCCTGGGCGAGGTCCATGCCGACCAGGACGACGCGGCGGACCCCTCGGTCGAGGTGCTGTGGTTCTCCGACCCGGCCCGTGGCCGCTACGCCAAGCTCGTGCTGCGCGACGAGCGGGTGGCGGGGGCGATCCTGCTCGGTGCACCGGACGCCGCGGCCCGCATCGTCACGCTCTACGACCGGGGCGCCCCGGCCCCTTCGGACCGCCTGGCGCTGCTGCTCGGCAGGGCGCTGCCGCCGGAGGTGGAGCCGGTCGCCAGCCCAGCCCTGCTGCCCGCCCGGGCGGTCGTCTGCCGCTGCTCGGCGGTCACCAAGGGCCGGCTCGTCACGGCCTGGTGGGCCGGGGCGCGGGACGTCGCCGCGCTGGCCCGCGCCACCCACGCCGGCACCGGATGCGGCGGCTGCCGGGACACCGTCGACGGGATCTGCGGCTGGCTGGCCGCCGGTGACCCCGCGCCGGCCGCACCGACCGCGAAGGAGGTCGTCGCATGAGGACTCCGAGCCGGACCGTCGTCGTCATCGGGCACGGCATGGTGGGGCACCGCTTCGTCGAGGCGCTGCGCGGGCGCGACCCCGACGGCGACTGGCGCATCGTCGTGCTCGCCCAGGAGCGCCGGGCGGCCTACGACCGGGTCGCGCTCTCGTCCTACTTCGACGGCGTCACCGAGGCCCAATTGTCCCTCGTGGACGACGCGGTGCGGGCGGACCCGCGGGTCGAGCTGCGGCTGGGGGACCCGGTCGCGACGATCGAGCCGGCCCGCCACCGGGTGCGCACCGAGCGGGGCGAGCGGCTGGGCTACGACGCGCTCGTGCTGGCGACCGGCTCGACGCCGTTCGTGCCGCCGGTTCCGGGCCGCGACCTCCCCGGCTGCTTCGTCTACCGCACGCTGGACGACCTCGACGCGATCCGGGCGGCCGCCCGGATCGCCACCGCGGCGTCGGTGCCGGGGCGGCGCGCGGGCATCGTCGTCGGCGGCGGGCTGCTGGGCCTGGAGGCGGCGCACGCGCTGCGGTTGCTGGGCCTCTCGCCGCACGTCGTCGAGCTCGCGCCGAGGCTGATGCCGGTGCAGGTGGACGAGGGCGGTGGGGCGCTGCTGCGCCGGCTGGTCGAGGCGCTCGACGTCCATGTCCACTGTGGGACCTCGACGGAGCGGATCGAGGCCGACCGGGGCCGGCTGCTGGCGCGGCTGTCCGACGGCACCGAGCTCGATGCCGACCTCGTGGTGTTCTCAGCCGGGGTGCGCCCCGCCGACGGGCTGGCCCGCGCCGCGAGGATGGCGGTGGGGGCCCGCGGCGGTGTCGTCGTCGACCCCGCCTGCCGCACCAGCGAGGCCGGCGTGTACGCGATCGGGGAGTGCGCCTGCATCGGCGGGTCGGTGTACGGGTTGGTCGCGCCGGGCTACGCCATGGCCGAGGTGGTGGCCGACCGGCTGGTGGGCGGGGCAGCCACCTTCCCGGGTGCCGACACCGCCACCAAGCTCAAGCTGCTCGGGGTGGACGTGGCCAGCTTCGGCGACACGCACGCCACCACCCCGGGCGCGCTGGAGGTCGTGATCAACGACCCGGTGGCGGGCAGCTACTCCAAGCTCGTGGTCTCCGACGACGCCAGGACCCTGCTCGGCGGCATCCTCGTCGGCGACGCCGCGAACTACGACACGCTGCGCGCGCTCGTGGGCCACCCGCTGCCGGCCGACCCGGCGGCCATGATCTCGAAGGGCGCGGCGGCGCCGGTGGGCCTGGACGGGCTGCCGGAGGCGGCCCTGATCTGCTCCTGCAACGCGGTGAGCAAGGGTGCGCTCGTCGCGGCCATCGGAGCGGGCGCCACCACGGTCGCGGCGCTCAAGGCGGGCACCAGGGCCGGCACCGGCTGCGGCTCGTGCGTGCCGACCCTGAGGAAGCTGCTCGCGGCGGCCGGCGTCGAGCAGTCCCCGGCGCTGTGCGAGCACTTCGCGCACCGCCGCGCGGAGCTGTTCGAGATCGTCGCCGCCACCGGGATCCGGACCTTCTCCGAGCTGGCGGCCAGGCACGGCACCGGTCGCGGCTGTGACATCTGCAAGCCGGCCGTGGCCTCGATCCTCGCCTCGATCGGGGCCGGGCACATCCTGGACGGCGAGCAGGCGACGCTGCAGGACACCAACGACCACTTCCTGGCCAACCTGCAGCGCAACGGCACGTACTCGGTGGTCCCGCGGATCCCGGGCGGCGAGATCACCCCGGAGAAGCTCATCGTCCTGGGCGAGGTCGCCCGGGACTTCGGGCTCTACACGAAGATCACCGGAGGGCAGCGGATCGACCTGTTCGGCGCCCGGGTGGAGCAGCTTCCGGCGATCTGGCGGCGGCTGGTGGACGCCGGCTTCGAGTCCGGGCACGCCTACGGCAAGGCGCTGCGCACCGTCAAGAGCTGCGTGGGCACGACCTGGTGCCGCTACGGAGTGCAGGACTCGGTGGGCCTGGCGATCGCGCTGGAGCTGCGCTACCGCGGGCTGCGCGCGCCGCACAAGGTCAAGGCTGGGGTGTCGGGGTGCGCGCGGGAGTGCGCCGAGGCCCGCGGCAAGGACTTCGGCGTGATCGCAACCGAGGCGGGGTGGAACCTCTACGTCGGCGGAAACGGCGGGTTCAGCCCCCGCCACGCCGAGCTGCTGGCGTCCGACGTGGACACCGAGACCCTCGTCCGCTACATCGACCGGTACCTGATGTTCTACATCCGCACCGCCGACCGGCTGCAACGCACCGCGCCCTGGATCGAGGCGATGGACGGCGGGCTGGAGCACCTGCGGGCGGTGGTGGTGGAGGACAGCCTGGGAATCTGCGCCGAGCTGGAGGCGGCGATGGCCGCGCACGTCGCCAGCTACGCCGACGAGTGGCGCGGCGTGCTGGAGGACCCGGACCGGCTCGCCCGCTTCACCTCCTTCGTCAACGCCCCTGGCGTGCCGGATCCCAGCATCGAGTTCGTCTCCGAACGCGGCCAGCGGGTGCCGGTCCCGCTGCGGTTGGCGGTGGTGCGATGACCGTGGTGTGCGGCACCTGGACGGCGGTGTGCGGCTACCGGGCGCTGACGCCGGAGCGGGGCGTCGCGGCGCTCGTCGACGGCGCGGCGGTGGCCCTGTTCCGGCTGCACGACGGCAGCCTGCACGCACTGTCCAATGTGGACCCGTTCAGCGGCGCGTCGGTGCTCTCGCGGGGCATCGTCGGCGACCGCGGTGGCGTGCCGATCGTCGCCTCGCCGGTCTACAAGCAGGTCTTCGACCTGCGCACCGGCGCCTGCCTCGACGACGCCTCGGTAACGGTAGGGGTGTACCCGGTGCGGGTCGTCGACGGCGTCGTGGAGATCGGGTCACCGTGACCGAGCCGCTGCCGCTGGCCGGGTTCACCGTGGCGGTCACCGCGGCGCGGCGGGCCGACGAGCTCACCACGCTGCTGACCCGGCGCGGCGCGGCCGTGGTGCGCGCGCCCGCGATCCGGATCGTGCCGCTGCCGGACGACGCCGACCTGCTCGCGGCCACGGCCACGGTCCTCGACGCCCGGCCCGACGTCGTCGTCGCCACCACCGGCATCGGCTTTCGGGGCTGGGTGGAGGCGGCCGAGGGCTGGGGGCTCGGGGACAAGCTCCTCGACGTGCTGGCCGGCGCCCGGTTGCTCGCCCGCGGGCCGAAGGCCCGCGGGGCGATCCGCGCCGCCGGGCTGGCCGACGCCTGGATGGCCGAGTCGACGGAGTCCTGCGAGGAGGTGCTCGGATACCTGCTCGGCCGCGGGGTCGACGGCTTGCGGGTGGCGGTGCAACTGCACGGGGAGCCGCAGCCGGACTTCGTCGCGGCGCTGCGGGGCGCGGGCGCGGCGGTCATCGAGGTGCCGGTGTACCGCTGGGCGCCGCCGGTCGACCCGATCGCGCTGGACCGCATGCTCGACGGCGTGCTCGCGGGCACGGTGGACGCCGTGACGTTCACCAGCGCCCTGGCTGTGACCAGCGTGCTCGAGCGGGCCGCGGCGCGGGGCCTGGACGGCGCGCTGGTCACCGCCCTGCGCTTCGGCGTGCTGGCGTGCTGCGTGGGCCCGGTGACCGCCGGCCGACTGGAGGCTCGCGGCGTCGTGACCGTGCAACCGCAGCGGGCCCGGCTCGGCTCGATGGTGCGGCGGCTCGCCGCCGAGCTGCCGGCGCGGTCACCGCGGCTGGAGGTCGCAGGCGTGCGGCTGGAGCTGCGCGGCCAGGCGGTGCTCGTGGACGGTCGGCTGCGGCCGGTGGCGCCGGCCGGGATGGCGCTGCTGCGGGCGCTGGCCCGGGTCCAGGGCGCGGTCCTCGCGCGGGCCGACCTGCTGCGCGCACTGCCCGGCGGTGGTGCCGACGAGCACGCCGTGGAGGCCGCGGTCGCCCGGCTGCGCTCGGCACTGGGGGTGCCGGGCCTCCTCGAGACCGTCGTCAAGCGCGGCTACCGGTTGGCCCCGCCATGAGTGCGGCGGTTCCCGGCGGGACCGGCTCGCGGCCGTTGGTCCTCGTGGCGCACGGCACCGACGACCCCGCCGGCGCCGTGACCGCCGCCGCGCTGGCGCGCCGGGTACGGGCCCGGCTGTGCTTCGCCGGGGTGCGGCGCCCGAGCCTCGCCGAGACGCTGTCCGGTGTCGAGGGTCCAGCCGTCGTGGTGCCGGCGTTCCTCACGGCCGGGTGGCATGTGCGGGTCGACCTGCCGGCGCAGCTCGCGGCCACCGGCCGGCGC
Source organism: Pseudonocardiaceae bacterium (assembly GCA_039583705.1). GTDB lineage: Bacteria > Actinomycetota > Actinomycetes > Mycobacteriales > Pseudonocardiaceae > JAVKSM01. The sequence goes on along the minus strand of JAVKSM010000053.1, from coordinate 558 downwards.
GACGTGGTGCTCGCCGAGCCGGTCGCGGGGCACCCCGGGCTGCTGGCCGCGGCGGCCGCCCGGCTGGCCGCGGCCGGCTGGCGCCCGGGAGACGGGCTGGTGCTGGCCGCGGCCGGCTCCGCGGATCCCCGGGCGGTGGCGGAGGTGCACCGGGCCGCTGCCGCTCTCGGTGCCTCAGCCGGGTTCATCGTCACTGGGTCCATCGCCGCCGGGTCCATCGCCGCCGGGCCGCCCCGGGTCGCCGACGTGGTGGCCTCGCAGCGGGCGGACGGTAGGCGCCGGGTCGCCGCGGCGTCCTGGCTGCTCGCCCCCGGCAGGTTCCAGGCGTCGCTGGCGTGCTGCGGCGCCGACATCGTCGCCGACCCGTTGGGCGCTCACCCGGGAGTCGCCGCCGCCGTCCTCGACCGCTACCACGCGGCCCTGCCCCCACTGCGGGCGGCGTGACGCCGGGGCCCGGCTCAGACCAGGCTATCGTGAGGCCATGAGACACCCTCTGTCAACCCCGGGCTCAGGCGGCGTGTCTGAGTGCCCGCTTGCGGTTGGTTTGGTGGACGGTCT
>JAVKSM010000052.1:0-19729 GCA_039583705.1 Pseudonocardiaceae bacterium | reverse complement strand
GCTGGCGGCCGCGCCGAGCGCGGCCGCCAGCCGCAATGCCGGGTTGCGCTGGTCGTCGACCGCCACCAGGTCGGCGGTGGCAGCGGCTTCGTCGAGCAGCGCCCGCACGTCGACGCCCGCCAGCGCGGCCGGGACCAGCCCGAAGGCGGTGAGCGCGGAGTAACGGCCCCCGACGTTCGGGTCGGCCAGCCACACCCTGTGGTAGCCGGCCTCGTGGCCCAGCTCGTCCAACGGGGAGCCCGGGTCGGTCACCACGACCATGTGGGCGGCGGCGTCGAGGCCGGCCTCGATGAACGCCCGTTCGAAGGTGCGCCGCTGGCTCTCGGTCTCCACGGTCGTGCCCGACTTCGACGACACCACCAGCACCGTGCGTGACAGGTCGCCGGCCAGCGCGTCGGAGATCTGTCCGGGATCGGTGGTGTCCAGCGCGACCAGGGGCGTTGCGGCGGTCGCGCAGATCACCTCCGGCGCCAGCGACGAGCCGCCCATACCGGCCAGCACGACCCGGTCGACGCCGTCGTCACGCAGCTCGGCGTGCAGCACGTCGAGGTCGGCGAGCAGCGGGCGCGAGCTGCGGTGCAGGCCCGTCCACGACAGCCGGATCGACGCCTCGTGCTCGGCTTCGGGACCCCACAGGGTCGGGTCCCCGGCGGTCAACCGGGACGCGACGCGGTCGGTGACCAGCTTCTCCAGGACCGCAGCGGCGGCTTTCTCCAGCCCCTCGTCGACGATCTCCACCCTGACGTTCTCCACTGTGCCCTTCTCCGCTGTGCCCTTCTCCGCTGTGCCCTTCTGCACCGGGGCATTCTGCACCGGGCGCGTCAGCCGCTCAGCCCTCGCCGCCGCGCGCCTGGGCGAGCTCCCGGGCCACGGTGTCGCCCAGCTCGACCCAGGAGGCTTCGAACTTCTCCACGCCCTCGCGCTCCAGGACTTTGAACACGTCGGTGACGTCGACGCCGGCCGCGATCAGCGCGTCGAAGACCTCCCGGGCAGCGGCGGCGGTACCGGACACCACGTCACCGCGAACCTCGCCGTGGTCGGCGAAGGCGTGCAGCGTCTTCTCGGGCATGGTGTTGACCACCCCGGACGCCACCAGCTCGGTGACATAGAGGGTGTCGGGGTAGGCGGGGTTCTTCACCCCGGTGGACGCCCACAGCGGCCGCTGGGGACGGGCTCCGGCGGCGGCCAGCGCCTGCCAGCGTTCACCGCCGAAGACCTCCTGGTAGGCAGCCCAGGCCAGGCGGGCGTTCGCCACAGCGGCCCTGCCGCACAGTGCCAGTGCCTCGTTGCTGCCGATCGCCTGCAGCCGCTTGTCCACCTCGGTGTCGACCCGGGAGACGAAGAACGAGGCGACCGACGCCATGGCCGACAGGTCCTGCCCGTTGGCCCTGGCCTGCTCCATGCCGTCGAGGAAGGCGCCCATGACCGCCCGGTAGCGCTCCACCGAGAAGATCAGCGTCACGTTGACGCTGACGCCCTCCGCGAGGGTCCGTGTGATCGCCGGGATGCCCTCCCCGGTCGCCGGAACCTTGATCATGAGATTGGGCCGGTCGACGGTCTTCCACAGGTCAAGCGCCTGGGCGACCGTGGCGGTGCAGTCGTGCGCGAGACCCGGGTCCACCTCCAGCGACACGTGACCGTCCACGCCGTCGGTGTCGATCCAGGTCTTCCGCAAGACGTCGCACCCACAGCGCACGTCGTCAGTGGTCATCTCCCGGACGGCTTCGGGCACCGCGGTACCGCGTCGCGCCAGGTCGCGGACCTGCTCGGCATAGTCCTCCGCGTCCGCCACTGCCGCTGCGAAGATCGTCGGGTTGCTCGTCACGCCCACGACGTGCATGCCGGCGACGAGCTCGGCGAGGTTCCCTGAGCTCAGGCGCTGCCGGGACAGATCGTCCAGCCAGATCGACACACCGGCCGCCGACAGCGCCGCGAGGCGGTCGTTACCCGTCATGGCGGGCTCCTCTCATCGCCCGGTGACCTGGGCGAGGCTGCGGCGAGCGGCGTCGACCACTGCCTCCATGGTGAAGCCGTACTCCCGGAACAGGGTCTGGTAGTCGGCGCTGGCCCCGAAGTGCTCCAGCGAGACGACCTCGCCCGCGTCGCCGACGAAGCGGTGCCAGGTCATCGCGACGGCAGCCTCGACCGCCACCCGGGCCCGCACGTCGGCAGGCAACACGCTGCGGCGGTAGGCCTCGTCCTGGGCGTCGAACCACTCGACGCACGGCATCGACACCACCCGGGTGGAGACCCCGTCGGCCTGCAACTGCTGCCGCGCCGCCAGCGCGATCTGCACCTCCGAGCCGGTGGCGATGAGGATCACTTGCACCGGGGCGCTGTCGCCGTCGGCGAGCACGTAGCCGCCGCGGGCCACCCCGGCGGGGTCGACGCCGGACAGGATGGGCACGTTCTGGCGGGTGAGGGCGAGACCGGCCGGCCCGCTGGTGTCCTCCAGCACGGCGGCGAATGCCGCGGCGGTCTCGTTGGCGTCGGCAGGGCGTACGACGCTGAGCCCGGGGATCGCCCGCAGTGCCGCGAGGTGTTCCACCGGCTGGTGGGTGGGGCCGTCCTCACCCAGCCCGATCGAGTCGTGGGTCCACACGTAGATCACCGGAAGCCGCTGCAGCGCCGCCAACCGCACCGCCGGGCGCATGTAGTCGCTGAAGATGAGGAAGGTCCCGCCGTAGGGCCGGGTGCCGCCATGCAGCGCGATGCCGTTGAGGATCGCTCCCATGGCATGCTCGCGCACGCCGAAGTGCAAGGTCCGGCCGTAGGGGTGGGAGGTGCCCCACTCCTTGGTCGTGATCGTGTCCGGTCCGAATGAGACCGCGCCCGGGATCGAGGTGTTGTTGCTCTCCGCGAGGTCGGCCGAACCGCCCCACAGTTCGGGCAGCGCGTCGGCCACCGACGCGAGGACCGTGGCGAAGGCCTTGCGGGTCGCCATCTGCTTGTCGTCAGGGTCGAATGTCGGAATCCCGTCGGACCACCCGGTCGGCAGCTCACGTCGGCTCAGTCGCTGCCACAGGGCGTGGCGCCGCGGGTTGGCTCCGGCCCAGCGGTCGAAGTCCCGCGTCCACTGCTGGTGTGCCTCCTTGCCCCGCTCGGCGACCTGCCGGGCGTGGGCGAGCGCCTTGTCGTCGACGGGGAAGGCCTCGTCCGGGTCGAAACCGAGGATCCGGTGGACCGCGGCGACCTCCTCGGCACCCAGCGCGGACCCGTGCGCCTTTCCGGTGTTCATCTTGGTGGGAGCCGGGTAGGCGATGACCGTGCGGAGCGCGATGAACGAGGGCCGGTGCGTCTCGGCCCTGGCCGCCCGCAGCGCGTCCAGGATGCCGGCGGCGTTCTCGCCGCCCTCGACCTTCTGCACGTGCCAGCCGTAGGCCTGGTAGCGGGCCGCCACGTCCTCGCTGAGCGCGATCGCCGTGTCGTCCTCGATGGAGATGTGGTTGTCGTCGTAGACGACGACGAGGTTGCCCAGTTGCTGACGCCCGGCGAGCGAGGATGCCTCCCCGCTCACGCCCTCCTCCATGTCGCCGTCGGAGCAGAAGACGTAGACGTGGTGGTCGAACGGGCTCTCGCCGGGGGGCGCGTCGGGGTCGAACAGGCCGCGCTCCCGGCGCGCGGCCATCGCCATCCCCACCGCGGAGGAGATGCCCTGGCCGAGCGGCCCGGTTGTGATCTCCACCCCGGGAGTGTGTCCGTGCTCGGGGTGACCCGGGGTCTGCGAGCCCCAGGTCCGCAACCGCTTGAGGTCGTCGAGCTCCATGCCGTAGCCGGACAGGAACAGTTGCAGGTACAGCGTCAGGCTGGAGTGGCCGACCGAGAGCACGAACCGGTCACGTCCTGGCCAGTCCGGGTCGCTCGGGTCGTGGCGCAACACGCGCTGGAACAGCGTGTAGGCCAGCGGCGCGAGGCTCATCGCGGTACCGGGATGACCGCTGCCGGCCCGCTGGACGGCGTCGGCGGCCAGCACCCGGACGTTGTCGACCGCCCGCGAGTCCAGCTCGGTCCAGTCCTGCGGATGCGACGCGATGGTCAGCCGGCGCAGTTCGTCACTGGTCTCCGCTCGGGTCTTCGCAGCGGTCTGATGGTCGATCACGGACACGGCGTCGGCTCCTGTTGCTTCCGGTGGTGCCGTCCGGCCGGGCTGCCGCGGCGGTCGCGGGCCCGCCGCTGGTCGTCGTGCGGGTGGTTATGACGCCAGTCTAGTCCCGGGCGGTCAGCGCAGTGATCGTTACGGGCCTCGTGCCGGGTGACTACCCACCACACGCCACGCCGACACCAGCCGGCTACCATGCGTTGTGGGTCCGCTGCCACGCGCCCTTCCCGTCTCCTGGAACTTGTGAGGTGCCCGCCGGTGTGCGCAACGCGCGACGTGCTGGGAGCCTGGTGAGCACGACCCTCGACACCTCGACGGTCCCGACCCGGCAGGGGCGACTCGCGTCGACGGCACGCGCCTACCTGGCGCTCACCAAGCCACGCATCATCGAGCTGCTGCTGGTGACGACCGTGCCGGCGATGGTGCTCGCGCAGCGGCACGTGCCCTCGCCGTCGCTGGTGCTCGCCACGCTGCTGGGTGGCGCGATGGCGGCCGGCAGCGCCAACACCCTGAACTGCGTCGCCGACGCCGACATCGACGCCCTCATGAAGCGCACCCGCGCCCGGCCGCTGGTCCGCCGGGAAATCCCGGCCAGGCACGCGCTGGTCTTCGGGCTGGCGCTGGGCGCGGCGGCTTTCGTGGTCCTCGGGTTCACCACGAACTGGCTCGCGGCCGGACTGGCGGTGGCCGCGATCCTGTTCTACGTGCTGGTCTACACGCTGCTACTCAAGCGGCGGACCGCCCAGAACATCGTCTGGGGGGGCGCGGCCGGTTGCATGCCCGTGGTCATCGGCTGGGCAGCGGTCACCGGGACCGTGGGGTGGCCCGCCCTGGTCATGTTCGGGGTGGTCTTCTTCTGGACCCCGCCGCACTTCTGGGCGCTGGCGATGCGGTTCCGCGACGACTACGCCGCCGCCGGCGTTCCGATGCTGCCGGTGGTGGCCAGCCCGCGGCAGGTGTCCCGGCAGATCGTCGTCTACTCCTGGGCGATGGTCGGCTGGTCACTGCTGCTGGTTCCGGCGACGTCCTGGATCTACGCGGCGGCCGCAGTGCTGGGCGGGGGATGGTTCCTCACCATGGCCCACCGGCTGCACGCCACTGTGCGGGCAGGCCGTCCAACCCGTCCCATGCGCCTGTTCCACCTGTCCAACAGCTACCTGACGGCGTTGTTCGTGGCGATCGCGGTCGACGCGGCAGTCGGGCTCCCTGCTTTCGGCTGGCCGTTCTGACCGGCATCGTTCTGACCGGCACCGTGCGGGCTCAGGGCGGTACCGGGCGGGGCGGCGGAGACCGGCGCTTCGGTGGTGGCCGTCCACACCGCCGCCGTGGCCACGGTGACCAGGCAGGCGCCGAGCACGTGCAGTGACACCAGAACCTCGGGCACGCCGGTGGCGTACTGCACGCCTCCCAGCACGGCCTGGGCCAGCACGACGGCCAGCAGGATCCGGTAGCGCCGGTGCAGCCCGGCCGGGGCGGCCACGGCCCGCAGCGCGAATCCGAGCCCGACGAGCAGGCCGAGGTATCCGAAGAGCAGGTCGGCGTGGAGTTGGGCGAGGGCGGCCACGCTGAGGTCCAGCCGCGGGGTCCGGGCGTCACCGGCGTGCGGGCCGGCGGCGGTGACGAGGGTGCCGGCGCCGAGCAGTGCCGCCAGCACGGCGGTCGCCGCGACGACGAGACCCCGCAGGGCGCGCGGCACGACCGGTACCCGGGGACCGTCCGACTCACCGCTGGCTCGCACCAGCAGCACCGCCAGCCACACCAGCACCATCGACGCCAGGAAGTGGAGCGCCACCGTCCACCAGGCCAGCGCGGCCAGCACCGTGATCCCGCCGATCACGGCCTGCACCACGACCCCCACCGGCATCGCGGCGGCGAGGACGGTGAGCCGTCGGCGGCGCGGCCGGGTGAGCAGCGCGGCGACCAGGCACACGAAGGCGACGACTCCGATCCCGTTGACGAAGAGCCGGTTGCCGAACTCCACCCACTGGTGCAGCGTCGCGACCTCGGCGTGCGGGTCGGGCACCAGGCTGCCGGGGAAGCACTGCGGCCATGTCGGGCAGCCCAGGCCGGAGCCGGTGACCCGCACCACCGAGCCGGTCACCGCGACGGCGGCCTGGGCGATCAACATGACCACCGCCAGCGCCCGCATCACCGGCGGCGGGGTGGCGGGCAGCGGCCGGCGCAGGCTTGCAGGCGGCAGGCTCACAGGGGTCGATGCTATCCGGCTGCCTCCGGCACCGGGGGGCGCGTCGAGGTCAGCGCCCGTCGTGGGGTCAGGACAGCTTCACGGTGCCGGCGGCCAGGGCGCCGGAGGCCGCCGCCCACCCGACGAGCACGAGCACCGGGGTGAGGCCTGGGGCTGCCCCGGCGACCAGGGCGGTGCGCAGCCCGGCCACCAGCGCACCGGACGGCAGGAAGCCGACGATCCCACCCAGTGGCCCGGGCAGTTGGGAGGCCGGCACCACGATCCCGCCGCCGAGCAGCAGCACGAACCACACGAGGTTGGCCACCGCGAGCACCACCTCGGCGCGCAGCGAACCGCCCAGCAGCAGCCCGAGCCCGCCGAACGCGGCGGTTCCCAGCAGCACGAGCAGCAGCGCCCAGCCGACCCCGGCCAGCGCGGGCCGCCAATCGAGCGCCGCGCCGATCGCGCCGAGCGCCACGAGCTGCAGCACCACGACCCCGAGCACCGCGCCCAGCCGCCCGGCGACGAGCAGCCACCGCGGCAGCGCGGTCGCCGCCAGCCGCTTGATCACCCCGTAGCGGCGGTCGAAGCCGAGCGCGATCGCCTGGCCGGTGAATGCGGTCGACATCACCGCCAGCGCGAACACCGATGGCACCACGGAGGCCACGCGGGGAGCTGGCAGCGCCACCACGTCGATCACGGTGAGGCCGACGAGCAGCGTGATCGGGATGACGAGGGTGAGCAGTGCCTGCTCGGCGTTGCGCAGGGTGAGCACCAGCTCGGTGCGGGTCTGGGTCACCAGCATCCGTCCCAGCCGGCCGCGGCCGGGTGCCGGATGGAACGTGCCGGCCGGGAACAGGGTCACATCCGCAGCTCCCGCCCGGTGAGCTCGAGGAACACGTCCTCCAGGCTGCGCCGCGCCACCCGCAGCTCGTCGGCGAGTACGCCCTGCCGGGCGCACCACGAAGTCACCACGGACAGTACGTGTGGGTCGATCACGCCTCGGACGAGGTAGCGGCCGGCGTCGGTCTCCTCGGTGTGGTAGCCCTCGGGTAGTTCCGCGGCAAGCTGCCGCACGTCCATCCCGGCTTCGGCATGGAACCGGAGCTGTTGACAGGCACCGCACGCGGTGAGCTCCCGGGGGGAGCCCTCGGCGACCACCCGGCCGGCGTCGATGATGACGACGTGGTCGGCCAGCGCTTCGGCCTCCTGCATGAGGTGGGTCGTGAGCAGCACCGAAACGCCGTCGGCGCGCAGTGTGGCGATGAGCTCCCAGACCAGCCGCCGCCCCTGCGGGTCCATCCCGGCGGTCGGCTCGTCGAGGAACACCAGCTCGGGGCGTCCCACCAGGGCACAAGCCAGCGCCAGCCGCTGCTGCTGGCCACCCGACAGCCGCTTGAACGGGGTTCTCACCGCCCGGTCCAGACCGAGCACACCGAGCAGCCAGTCGACGTCGAGCGGACGTGCCGCGCAGGCAGCCACCAACCGCAGCATCTCGGCGGCCCGCACCCCTGGATAGGCGCCGCCCCCTTGAGGCATGACACCGATCCGCGGCCGCAGCCGCTCCGGCTGTCCGGCGGGATCCAGCCCGAGCACCCGCACCTGGCCGGCGTCCGGACGCAGGAAGCCCTCGCACACCTCCACCGTCGTGGTCTTGCCGGCGCCGTTGGGGCCCAGCAGGGCCAGCACGGTGCCGGTGGCGAGCCGCAGGTCCAGCCCGGCCACAGCGACCTGAGAGCCGTACCGCTTGACCAGGCCCCGCACCTCGACGGCCAGTCGTTGGCAGTCGGTTCCCACGGCAAGAGCCTAGCCGGGCACGCCCGGCGGCCGGGCGGCGCTCACCCGGGGGATGTGTTTCCGAACCAGGTACAGCGGCGCCACGACGGCGAGCCCGGCGGCGACGATCGCCATCGGAAGCTGGTAGGAGCGGAAGTCGAAGTTCGCGCCGGTGGGTGGCAGCAGCACGGCGAGCACGACCGACAGGGCCACCGCCCACCGGCGGTACCGGGAGGAATCGGCGGCCGCGGCCAGCGGCAGCGCCGCCCACAGCAGGTACCACGGCTGCAGCGCCGGCCCGAACAGCACCAGGGCACCGAGGGCGACACCCAGGCCGGTGAGCAGCCCCACCCGCCCCCGCAGCACCGCGACCAGCATCCAGCAGCACACGACCCCGGCCGCGGTCAACCCGAGTGCCTGGGTGAGCGCGAGGATCGCGTCGGTGTGGTTCCCGACGCCGGCCAGGACTCCGAGGCCACCGCTGGCCACGCCCAGTTCGGTGGGTACCGAGATCCAGCTACGCACCTGGTCGGGGACGTCCAGGGCGCGGATCCAACCCAGGCCGAGCCCGCTGCCGAAGCTCGCCAGGGCCATCACGGCCACGGCCAGGCCCCCGACGCCCCCGGCCGCCCGCACGACCTGCCTCGGCCGACCACCCGAAACGCGCGCGCCGTGACCGGCGAGAAAGGCGAGCGCCAACCCCGCCGGGAGCTTCACGGCGGCGGCGAGTGTGATCACCACTGCGCCCAGCCAGGCGCCGCGGGCCAGTCCGAGCTCGAGCCCGGCGAGCATCAGACCGAGCATGAGCGCCTCGTTGTGCGCCCCGCTGACGAGGTGGAAGAGCACGAGCGGGTTGGCCGCCCCCAGCCACAGCGCCCGTACCGGCTCGACTCCGAAGCGGCTGGCCAACCGCGGCAGCGCCCAGACGACGAGGACGAGGCCCGCCAGCGCCAACACCCGCTCCAGCAGCACACCGAGCACCACGTCGGTGCCCGCGACCCAGCTCACCGCCCGCCCGAGCGTGAGGAACACCGGCCCGTAGGGGGCGGGCGTGTTGCGCCAGACGGTCGAGACGCTCACCGTCAGCGGGTTGTTCACGCCCAGCGCCTGGGCCGGGCCCAGCAGGTACGGGTCGAGCCCGCGGGAGGTGATCTCGCTCTGGGCCAGGTAGCTGTAAACGTCGTCGCTGAACAGCGGCGGCGCCACCGCGAGCGGCACCGCCCACATGACCGTGGTGCGCTGCAACTGGCGGCGCGACACCGACCATCCGGGTCGGTCCAACCGACCCAGCCACAGCCAGCCGAAAACCACCATCGCCATGCCCGCATAAGCCAGGGTGAGCGAGACGGTCGGCATCCGGGCCGGCAGGCCCAGCAGCCGTAACCCGAGCAATGGGTTGTCCGCGGGCGCCGGCACGGCGCCCGCGCCGAGCGCGGCGACCGCCAGCAGCAGGGCACCCGCAGTGCCGAAGCGACGTACGTGCCCGAGCCGGCGCCTGTCCCCGACGTCGAGCAAGCCGCTCGTCGACGGCACCGGGGCCGCGGCCGGGAGAGGGACCGGGCTGCACTCCGTCGCGGTCGCGCTCGGTGCCGCCACGGCGCGAGCCTAATCAGGCTCCAGTGTCCACATTGCCGGCACCCGTGGCGCCCGATCGGGCGCCACGGGTCGTGTTCCCGGGCGCCCTCACGGTGAGCACGATCACCCGGCCGGGGAGCTACCTTTGCCCTGGCCGCCTAAATACGCAACACTGGTGTTGTGAAAACCAAGGCCTCGACCGACCGGGCGGCGCTGCGGGCGCCGGCCACGGCCGAGCACCCCATCGCCGAGCCGCCCGGCACAGGGCCGGCGGTCACGGGGTCGATAGGCACAGGCCTGGCCGGCGCCCGGCTGGTCGCGCCGGGACCGGCCGCCCCGGAGGCAGGTACCCGGGAGGCGGTGGCCCGGCTGCTGCTCGAGGAGGGCCCGTCGACCACGGCCACGATCGCACGGCGGCTGGGGCTGTCCGCGGCCGCGGTCCGCCGGCATCTGGACGCCTTGGTGGCCGGCGGCGAGGTCGCCACCCGGGAGGCTCCGGCACGGAGCCAGCGGCGCCGCGGCCGTCCCGCCCGGTTGCACCTGCTCACCGAGGCCGGCAGGGTCCGCTTCGGCCACGGTTATGACGGCCTGGCCGTCGCCGCGCTGCGCTTCCTCGCCGAGACCGGTGGGGAAGGCGCCGTCCGTGCGTTCGCCGAACAGCGGGTCGCCGCGCTCGTCGACGGGCACCGCGAGGCCGTCACGGCTCGTCAGGGGCCCCTCGAGCGAGCGCGGGCGTTGGCCGACGCGTTGTCGCGGGAGGGCTACGCCGCGTCGACCCGGCGTGCCGGGGCCGGCGAGCAGCTCTGCCAGCACCACTGCCCGGTGGCCCACGTCGCCGCCGAGTTCCCTCAACTGTGCGAGGCGGAGACGGCGGCCTTCGCCGTTCTGCTCGGCACCCACGTCCAGCGGCTGGCCACGATCGCGCGGGGCGATGCCGCGTGCACCACCCATGTTCCGGGTACCGGGACCCTGGCGGCTCCGGTCCCGCGGAGGGCAACCCCCACGACCACCACCCCGAAGGAAAGGCAGCGCGCATGACCACCTCCGCGCAGCGGATGACCGTCGACATCGCCGAGGCACTTGCCCCGCCGTCGCAGGAGGAGACGCTCGCAGCGCTCGGCCGCTACCAGTTCGGCTGGGCCGACCCCGACGTCGCGGGCGCCAGCGCCCGCCGGGGCCTGTCCGAGGACGTCGTGCGGGACATCTCCGGGAAGAAGGGCGAGCCGGAATGGATGCTCGGCGAGCGGCTCAAGGGGCTGCGGCTGTTCAACCGCAAGCCATTGCCGCGGTGGGGCTCCGACCTGTCCGGCATCGACTTCGACAACATCAAGTATTTTGTGCGCTCCACCGAGAAGCAGGCCGCGAGCTGGGACGAGCTGCCCGCCGACATCAGGAACACCTACGACAAGCTCGGCATCCCCGAGGCGGAGAAGGAGCGGCTGATCGCCGGGGTGGCCGCGCAGTACGAGTCCGAGGTCGTCTACCACAAGATCCGCGATGACCTTGAGGCCCGGGGCGTGATCTTCCTCGACACCGACACCGGGCTGCGGGAACACCCGGAGCTGTTCGAGGAGTACTTCGGTTCGGTCATCCCGGCGGGAGACAACAAGTTCTCCGCGCTGAACACCGCGGTCTGGTCCGGCGGGTCGTTCATCTACGTGCCGAAGGGCGTGCGCGTCGACATCCCGCTGCAGGCCTACTTCCGGATCAACACCGAGAACATGGGCCAGTTCGAACGCACGCTGATCATTGTCGACGAGGACGCCTACGTGCACTACGTCGAGGGCTGCACCGCTCCGATCTACTCCAGCGACTCACTGCACTCCGCAGTGGTCGAGATCGTCGTGAAGACGGGCGGCCGGTGCCGTTACACGACGATCCAGAACTGGTCGAACAACGTCTACAACCTGGTCACCAAGCGGGCCAAGGCCGAGGCGGGGGCGACGATGGAGTGGATCGACGGCAACATCGGCTCCAAGGTCACCATGAAGTACCCCGCGGTATGGCTCACCGGCGAGCACGCCAAGGGCGAGGTGCTCTCGCTGGCCTTCGCCGGCGAGGGCCAGCACCAGGACGCGGGTGCGAAGATGCTGCACCTGGCGCCGCACACCAGCTCGACGATCGTTTCCAAGTCGGTGGCCCGCGGCGGTGGCCGCACCTCCTACAGGGGCCTGGTGCGGGTGAACAAGGGCGCCCACCACTCCCGCTCGACGGTCAAGTGCGACGCCCTGCTCGTTGACACGGTGAGCCGCTCCGACACCTACCCCTATGTGGACATCCGCGAGGACGACGTGTCGATGGGCCACGAGGCTACGGTGTCGAAGGTCAGCGAGGACCAGCTCTTCTACCTCATGTCCCGAGGCCTGAGCGAGGACGAGGCGATGGCGATGGTGGTCCGCGGTTTCGTGGAGCCGATCGCCAGGGAGCTGCCCATGGAGTACGCGCTCGAGCTCAACCGGCTCATCGAGCTGCAGATGGAAGGGGCCGTCGGCTGACATGACGGCCGTCCCTGAAGAGCTCACGGTCCCCGTGAGCTCCCGTGGCACGCGGTTCGCCTCCTACGACGTCGAGGCTTTCGAGGTCCCGGGTGGGCGTGAGGAGGAGTGGCGGTTCACGCCGCTGCGGCGGTTGCGAGGGCTGCACAACGACAGCGTGGCCGCCCTCGCCCCGGCCGCCGTCGAGGTCAGTGGGCCTGCGCTGGTGGAGACCGTCGGTCGCGACGACCCACGGCTCGGCGACGGCGGTATCCCGGCCGATCGGGTCGCGGCGCAGGCCTGGTCAGGGTTCCGCGAGGCGACCATGGTCAGCCTGGCCGGCGTCAGCGCGGAACCGGTGACGGTCGCGGTCACCGGCCCGGGGGAGGGGAGGACCGCATACGGTCACGTCCAGGTCCGGCTGGCCGAGCTGGCCGAGGCCGTCGTCGTCCTCGACCACGTGGGCAGCGGAACCTACGCCGACAACGTCGAGATGGTGCTCGGCGACGGCGCCAAGCTGACGCTGGTCGCGGTGCAGGACTGGGCCGACGACGCGGTGCACGTCACCGCCCGGCATTTCGCGCTCGGCCGCGACGCGGTGCTCCGGGCCACGGAGGTCACCCTGGGCGGCGACCTCGTGCGGTCCGCGCCGACCGTGTGCTTCCGCGGCCAGGGTGGGGACGCCGAGCTCGCCGGGCTGTACTTCGCCGACGCCGGCCAGCACTTCGAGCACCGGCTGTTCGTGGACCACGCGGTATCGCACTGCCGCTCCAAGGTGACCTACAAAGGTGCGTTGCAGGGCGAGGGGGCACACACGGTGTGGATCGGGGACGTGCTCATCCGGGCCGCCGCCGAGGGCACCGACACCTTTGAGCTCAACCGCAACCTCGTCCTCTCCGACGGGGCCCGCGCCGACTCGGTGCCCAACCTGGAGATCGAGACCGGGGAGATCGCCGGAGCCGGGCATGCCAGCGCAACCGGACGCTTCGATGACGAGCAGCTGTTCTACCTGCAGTCCCGGGGAATCCCGGAAGATGTGGCCCGACGCTTGGTGGTACGCGGGTTCTTCGGCGAGATCCTCGCCCGCATCGGCGTCCCCGAGCTGCGCGACCGGCTGACGAAGGCGATCGAGCGGGAGCTGGAAGCGGTCGGTTCGTGACGATACGGGACCTGCTCCCAGGGGTCGCCCGCAGCGCGGGGCCCGGGGCGAGGGCTGCGACGGACAAAGCCGACGAAGAACCACCGACCGGTAACTGACCAGGAGACGTGAACGCCCATGGCCACTCTCGAGATCCAGGATCTGCACGTCGAGGTTGCCGGGGACGCCGGCCCCACGGAGATCCTCAAGGGCGTCGACCTGACGGTGTCCGCCGGCCAGACCCACGCGATCATGGGTCCCAACGGCTCGGGCAAGTCGACGCTCGCCTACTCGATCGCCGGTCACCCGAAGTACCGGGTCACGTCGGGCTCGGTATGCCTCGACGGCGAGGACGTGCTGTCCATGAGCGTGGACGAGCGCGCCCGGGCCGGGCTCTTCCTGGCCATGCAGTACCCGGTCGAGGTGCCCGGGGTGTCGATGTCGAACTTCCTGCGCAGCGCGGCGACCGCCGTCCGTGGGGAGGCGCCCAAGCTGCGGACCTGGGTCAAGGAGGTGAAGGCGGCGATGACCGCCCTGGACATCGACCCCGCGTTCGCCGAGCGCAGCGTCAACGAGGGCTTCTCCGGTGGCGAGAAGAAGCGCCACGAGGTGCTCCAGCTCTCGCTTCTCAAGCCGGGGATCGCCATCCTGGACGAGACCGACTCCGGGCTGGACGTCGATGCGCTGCGGGTGGTCTCCGCGGGTGTCGACCACTACCGCTCGTCCGGCGACGTCGGCGTCCTGCTCATCACCCACTACACTCGGATCCTGCGCTACATCACCCCGGACGTCGTGCACGTCTTCGCCGACGGCCGGATCGTGCAGTCCGGTGGCGCGCAGCTCGCCGAGGAGCTGGAGGAGCACGGCTACGTCCGCTTCACCGGCAGGCAGGAGGGAGCGGCATGACGCTGACCGTCTCGTCGGATCCGGCCTCCCTGAATGCGGCCGACGCACGGCCGGCGCTGGACATCCCCCGGATTCGCGCCGACTTCCCCATCCTGTCCCGGACCGTGCGCGACGGGAAACCGTTGGTGTACCTCGACTCCGGCGCCACGTCACAGCGGCCCCGGCAGGTGCTCGACGCCGAGCGCGCGTTCCTGGAACGACACAACGCGGCGGTGCACCGGGGTGCCCACCAGCTTGCCGAGGAGGCCACCGACGCCTACGAGTCGGCCCGGGCCCGGATCGCCGCCTTCGTCTGCGCCAGCCCCTCCGAGCTGGTGTTCACCAAGAACGCCACGGAGGGCATCAACCTCGTCGCATACGCGATGAGCAACGCCGCCAGCAGCAAGGACACTGCCCCGGAGACATCCCGGTTCGTCGTGGGGCCGGGGGACGAGATCGTCATCACCGAGATGGAGCACCACGCCAACCTCGTCCCATGGCAGGAGCTGTGCCGGCGTAGCGGCGCCACCCTGCGCTGGTACGCGGTGACCGACGACGGCCGGCTCGACCTAGACTCGCTGCGGCTGTCCGAGCGCACCAGGCTCGTTGCCTTCGTCCACCAGTCCAACGTGCTGGGCAGCGTGAACCCGGTGGCCGAGCTGGTCGCCCGGGCGCGGGAGGTCGGCGCGCTCGTGCTGCTCGACGCCTGCCAGTCAGTGCCGCATGCTCCGGTCGACCTCGGCTCGCTGGACGTCGACTTCGCCGTCTTCTCCGGGCACAAGATGCTCGGCCCATCGGGGATCGGGGTGCTCTACGGCCGCTCGGAGTTGCTGGCCGCGATGCCGCCGTTCCTCACCGGCGGCTCGATGATCGAGCTGGTCCGGATGGAAGGCTCGACGTACGCCGCCCCGCCACAGCGCTTCGAGGCAGGCGTGCCGATGACCTCGCAGGCCGTCGGGTTGGCTGCCGCGGTCGACTACCTCTCGGCTGTCGGAATGGACCGGGTGGCCGAGCACGAGCGGGCGCTCACCGCCGCTGCACTGACCGCGCTGTCCGGTGTGGACGGCGTGCGGATCGTCGGCCCGGCGTCCACGGTGGACCGCGGCGGGGCGGTGTCGTTCGTCGTGCCCGGGCTGCACCCGCACGACGTGGGACAGGTGCTCGACGACTGCGGTGTGGCGGTGCGGGTCGGCCACCACTGCGCCTGGCCGCTGCACCGCCGAATGGGGTTGACGGCCACGGTGCGAGCGACCTTCGCGCTGTACAACACCCCGGACGAGGTCGGCGCGCTGGTCGGTGCGGTGCGGGAGGCGCAGCGGTTCTTCGGGATGGTGTCGTGAAGCTCGAGCAGATGTACCAGGAAATCATCCTGGACCACTACCGGCACCCGCACGGCGCTGGGCTGCGCGAGCCGTTCGACGCGGAGGTGTACCACGTCAACCCGACCTGTGGGGACGAGGTGACACTTCGGGTACGGCTGGAGGGGGACCGCGTCGCCGACGTGTCCTACGACGCGCTCGGTTGCTCGATAAGCCAGGCCGCGACATCGGTGCTCACCGACCTCGTCGTCGGCCACAGCGTACCGGAGGCGCTGTCCACACTGGACTCCTACCAGTCGATGGTGCAGGGCCGCGGCGACGTCGAGCCGGACGAAGACGCGCTGTCGGACGCGGTGGCGTTCGCCGGGGTGGCGAAGTACCCGGCACGGGTGAAGTGTGCGCTGCTGGGATGGCTGGCGTTCAAGGACGCCGTGGTGCGGGTCGCCGACGGCTCTGCCGCCCTACCTGAGCGCGGGTGCCCCGCACGGGACGGAGGTGCGCGGTGAGAAAGGACAAGACCGAGCGCGGTGCGGAGGGGGTGCCGCAGCCACCGGCAGCCGTGTCCGCGGAGGTCGCCGCCGTGGACGACGTCGAGGAGGCCATGCGGGACGTGGTCGACCCCGAGTTAGGGGTCAACGTCGTGGACCTGGGGCTCGTCTACGACATCCACGTCGACGGGGCGAACGTCGCCGTGCTGGACATGACATTGACGTCGGCCGCCTGCCCGCTCACCGACGTCATCGAGGACCAGACGCGGGCGGCACTGACCGCCGGGCCGGGCGGCGGGCTGTGTACCGACGTGCGGATCAACTGGGTGTGGATGCCGCCGTGGGGGCCGGACCGGATCACCGACGACGGCCGCGAGCAGTTGCGCGCCCTCGGCTTCACCGTCTGAGGCGCCGCCCAGCCTCACGTGACCGCCGCCGCGGTGCGGTCGCGCCGGCGATGAGGCTGCGGCGCAGCGACCACGGCGCGGCGGCGAACAGCGCCGACATCGCGGCGGCGGCCGCGGCCGGGTCCTCGCGGTCGCTCAGGTAAGCCCACCGCAGGTGCGGCGGCAGGGCGAAGAACAGCTCGAAGAAGTCCGGCACCTGCTGCGGTTCCAGCCGCAGCAGAACCTCCAACCCCCGCCGCCGCAGGCCGTGCACGGCGAGCGCGCGTGGGCTCCACACGGTGCGCGTGACGGCTCGCCGTGCGGTGGCGGGGCTGACCTCCAGGCCCTCGGCAAGGGCCTGCGCCACGCGGGGGGCCAACCGCAGCGCGGCGGCCACGCTGAACCCGGTTGCGGGGTGCACGAGAGGTGCCGTGGCCCCGAACGACAGCCGTCCCCGCACCGGCGCGTCCACCCGGAACCGCACCCGCTCCCGCGGCGCGTCCGGTTCGGGGATCACGCCAGCGGCGGCCAGCCGTGCCTCGAGCCGCCGCCGCAGCTCGTGCAGGCCCAACCCGGGTCGGCGGGCCAGCGAGGTTTCCTCCAGCAGGACGCGATCGGCGTCGAGCGGCACCGCGTAGAGGAAGGTCGGCCAGCCGGGCCGCCCGTGGTCGGCGCGCCAGTCCATGAACACCGCCTGCCCCGGGGCGAGCAGTGGGACCGCTTGTGGGGCCGGCACGACCACGCCGTACGCGGTCTGCTCGGCGGCGAGGGCGCCACGGGCGGGAGGCGCGCCGGTGGCGTCGACCACGACCGCGGCGCGCAGCACCGTGCCGTCGGCCAGTTCCACGGCTTGGCGGCGCTGCCGGAGGGCGCGTCCGGCACGGACCGTCAGCGCGGCAGGGTCGAGGTGACGGTGCAGCGCTGTGTTGTCCAGCACGATGTAGTCCCGCTCGAGGACCGTGCGGCTCCGGGCGACGACCACCCCGCGGGCGGCGGCGGCCATGACGTCGCCCGGCAGGTCGGGTGGCAGCTCGAACCGCCAGGCGCCGTAGGTGTGGCGCCGCACTCGGCGCGGCGCCGGGTCGAGCAGTGCGGTGTCCAGGCCGCGGCGGGTGCAAGCGGCGGCGAGCGCGCGTCCCGCCGGCCCGCCGCCGACCACCAGCACCTCGTGCACCGTGCGATCATCCCCGATCACGTCGTGGGCTGCTTGATCACTTAAGACATCAGGTTCAGCACGGCGTTGTGGTAGACGGCTTGGACGTGCAGTTTGGCGCGGTGCACCCCCCGGGCGCCGCCAAGGAGTTTGTCCCTGCCGGGATACCGACTCGTGGTCTTCCCAGGCTACGGCCAGCACGTCGGGGCTGATCGCGTTCACGACCGGCGCCTCCCTCCATCCCGGTTTCTCCGGTGGGCGTCCCTCTGATGTCCAGCTTCACCTTCCGGCCCCGACGTAGCATAGGCAGGCGGACACAGCAATCGCTCCGGTGGTTGCGTAGGGGTAGGAACTTCATGACCACAGACGATGCCGTGTCCGCGCCGCCTTTTCATTGTGGGCGTCAGCAAGGTGCGACGGGACCGTTTGTTCCCGTGTAGACGAAGCCGTCGCTGACAAAGTTGTAGTCGGCAAGTTCGTCCCAGACGTTAGTTGGGCCCCAGTTGCCGTTAACCACGTCACCGGTTATTTGGCAGATGATCTGCACGCCGAGGCCGTCGGGTAGCGCGCCGACCGCCGGGTAGCTGGTTCCCGGACCGCTGCGTTCGGTCAGGGGTGGGCCTCCGGTCTGGATGACTCCGGTGGCGGCGAGCGCTGTGGCGGTGGCTGCGAGCATGCCAGCCACTGTCAGGCCGACCACCATGCCGAGCTTGCCAAGCCGGCTGCGTCGCGCCGGGGCGACCAGGGTTGTGATGTCAGCTAGTCCGCGGGTGCCGAGCCATCGGCGGCTGAGCCGCTTGAAGGGTATCATGGCTTGATCCTTTCTGCTGAGCGAGTGGGTAGTCGTGCGCCGGATCGACGCGCTCGCCGGTCACCTTCTGCTAGAATCTTGAAACGCTGCGTAGCAGACCTCTGATCATGGCAATCGTCGAGTCTGGCGCCACTCTGCAAGGTCAACCGCCTGGAAAGCACGAGGTCGATGCTGGTTGCCACCACTTTCCACGTCGAGGAGCTCCACGATGACCGAGGACACGGGCAAACCGGACACGGCCGCTTCGGAAGAGGGTGAGCTGGCCACCAGTGACGGCGCGCGACGGGTGGCCGAGTTCGCGGCCGATCTACGACGGATGTGGGAGGAAGCCGGGAAGCCGTCGTCGCGGAAGATGGCCATGAAAGCCGGCTACTCCCACACCGCGCTGTTAACTGCCCTACGGGGGGCGGGGGGACGGCTTCCCTCGCTAGACCTCACGCTGGCGCTGGTGCGCGCTTGCCGCGGCGATGAGCAGACGTGGCGGGCGCGCTGGCAGAGCGAGCATGCGCGCCTGACCGCCCGCACCAAGTCACGTGAACGCGATGGCTCTGCGCAGGCTGTGTCAGCTCATTCCACCCTGTCGCCCCCGCCACCTCTGCCTTCCTCGCCCCGTCACAACAGACGGCTGATCCTATTGTGTGCGCTCGGTGTTACCGTGACGCTGGTGATTGGTGGTGCGGTTTTCGTGCTGGCCGCCCATAGTGGTGGTTCCAGAACATCGCATATGGACTGTGTACAAACTGGTCGTTACGATTCTTGTGGGATTCAACAGCTGGCGGATCAGATACCCAAGGACGAGGCTCCACGGCAGATGAAGGAGCGTATCGAAAGGTTTTCGAGGGCCTCCCCTCGGCCGCCGGGGCCATGGCCGTTCTTCGTTTATGATACCATCATAAACGCTCAGGACATTGGTGTATACAAGTGGGCGACATCGGCGGACATAGGAAAGGATGATGGCGTAAAGGTTAAGCTGATGCCCACGGGAGCCGGGCGGCAGCTCGGGACGGTGTACACCGGATCAGTTATATGGGCCGACTGTTACGTGCTCAACAGCTTCCATCCAAACGTACCCACGGACGACGATGTCGGAGCTAGGTGGCTACGTATACACTGGCCTGCCAACACCCCTACCGTCACCCGCTCCCTGCCCACGGACCCGGTTTCGGCGTACGTTTACGCGGGTTATACGCTACCCTTTACTCATGATGGAACGATCCCGGTCTGTCCATAAGGATGTCGCCCTGAGCACTACCCACTCGATCACGGACCGGATGACAGCGGCCTGCCAGGTCTGGGTCTGCGGCTCGCGGTACCGCGGGTCCTCGTGCACAGCGAAGCCGTGCTGCGGCGTAGAAGGCACAGAGGGCCACCGCTGAAGCTGGCTCCGAGCAGCACCACGGCCTCGACACCAAGGTCAGTCTGGACGTATCCAATGGCGGC
>JAVKSM010000051.1:9145-20024 GCA_039583705.1 Pseudonocardiaceae bacterium | reverse complement strand
CCCCCCCCCCCGGTGTGCGTGCTCAGTCGGCGACGGCCACCGCGGGAGCGACCGGCACCACGGCCGGCTTCGGCTCGCCACGGAAGATGAAACGGGCCTTGTCGTCGGGGGCAGCCCCGCCGTCCGGCCCCGGCTCCCCGGGCTCGACGTCGACCACGATGATCTGGCCCGGCAGCAGCTCGCCGAACAGGATCTTCTCCGAGAGCTGGTCCTCCAGCTCCCGCTGGATCGTCCGGCGCAGCGGGCGCGCTCCCAGCACAGGGTCGAACCCACGCTTGGCCAGCAGCTTCTTGGCGGCCGCGGTGAGTTCGAGGGCCATGTCCTTGTTGCGCAACTGGGTCTCCACCCGCATGATCATCAGGTCGACCATCGCGATGATCTCGTCCTCGGTCAACTGGCGGAACACGATGACGTCGTCGATGCGGTTGAGGAACTCCGGCCGGAAGTGTTTCTTGAGCTCGTCATTGACCTTGTTCTTCATCCGCTCGTAGTCCGAGCCGGTGCCTTGGTTGGACGAGAAGCCCAGCCCCACCGCCTTGGAGATGTCCGCCGTTCCCAGGTTCGAGGTGAAGATGATCACAGTGTTCTTGAAGTCCACCGTGCGGCCCTGGCCGTCGGTCAGGCGGCCGTCCTCAAGCACCTGGAGCAGGGTGTTGTACACCTCTTGGTGGGCCTTCTCGATCTCGTCGAAGAGCACGACGGAGAACGGCTTGCGGCGCACCTTCTCGGTGAGCTGGCCGCCCTCCTCGTAGCCGACGTAGCCCGGCGGGGCACCGAACAGCCGCGAGGCGGTGTAGCGGTCGTGGAACTCACCCATGTCGAGCTGGATGAGCGCGTTGTCGTCCCCGAAGAGGAACTCCGCCAGCGCCTTGGACAGCTCGGTCTTCCCCACTCCGGACGGGCCGGCGAAGATGAACGAGCCCGAAGGACGCTTGGGATCCTTGAGACCGGCCCGGGTGCGGCGGATCGCCTGCGACACGGCCTTGACCGCGTCATCCTGGCCGATGATCCGCTTGTGGAGCTCGGTCTCCATGCGGAGCAGCCGGGTGGTCTCCTCCTCGGTGAGCTTGAACACCGGAATGCCGGTCCAGTTGGCCAGCACCTCGGCGATCTGCTCGTCGTCCACCTCGGCGACGACGTCGAGGTCGCCCGACTTCCACTGCTTCTCACGATCGGACTTGCGCCCCAGGAGCTGCTTCTCTTCGTCCCGCAGCCGGGCGGCCCGCTCGAAGTCCTGAGCGTCGATCGCGGACTCCTTCTCCCGGCGGACGCCCGCGATCCTCTCGTCGAACTCCCGCAGGTCCGGCGGCGCGGTCATCCGGCGGATCCGCATCCGCGCGCCGGCCTCGTCGATGAGGTCGATCGCCTTGTCCGGGAGCCACCGGTCGTTGATGTAGCGGTCGGCCAGGGTGGCGGCGGCCACGAGCGCCGGGTCGGTGATCGTGACCCGGTGGTGGGCCTCGTAGCGGTCCCGCAGCCCCTTGAGGATCTCGATGGTGTGGGCGACGGTCGGCTCACCGACCTGGATCGGCTGGAACCGCCGCTCCAGGGCCGGGTCCTTCTCGACGTACTTGCGGTACTCGTCGAGGGTGGTGGCCCCGATGGTCTGCAGCTCGCCGCGGGCCAGCATCGGCTTGAGGATGGACGCGGCGTCGATCGCGCCCTCGGCGGCGCCCGCTCCGACCAGGGTGTGGATCTCGTCGATGAACAAGATGATGTCGCCGCGGGTGCGGATCTCCTTGAGCACCTTCTTCAGGCGCTCCTCGAAGTCACCCCGGTAGCGGGAGCCGGCGACGAGCGAGCCGAGGTCGAGGGTGTAGAGCTGCTTGTCCTTGAGAGTCTCCGGCACCTCGCCCTTGACGACGTTCTGGGCCAGCCCCTCCACGACGGCGGTCTTGCCGACCCCGGGTTCGCCGATGAGCACCGGGTTGTTCTTGGTGCGGCGGGACAGCACCTGCATGACCCGCTCGATCTCCTTCTCGCGCCCGATGACCGGGTCGAGCTTGCCCTCGCGCGCGGACTGCGTGAGGTTGCGCCCGAACTGGTCGAGCACCAGCGAGCTCGACGGGGTGCTCTCACCGCGGCCGCTGCCGGCCTCCGCGGGTTCCTTGCCCTGGTAGCCCGACAGGAGCTGCAGCACCTGCTGGCGGACCCGGTTGAGGTCGGCGCCGAGCTTCACCAGCACCTGCGCCGCGACGCCCTCGCCCTCCCGGATCAGACCCAGCAGGATGTGCTCGGTGCCGATGTAGTTGTGGCCGAGCTGCAGCGCTTCCCGCAGCGACAGCTCCAGGACCTTCTTGGCCCGCGGGGTGAAGGGGATGTGACCGGACGGGGCCTGCTGGCCCTGGCCGATGATCTCCTCGACCTGCTGGCGCACTCCCTCCAGGGCGATACCCAGGGACTCAAGCGCCTTGGCCGCGACGCCCTCGCCCTCGTGGATCAGGCCCAGCAGGATGTGCTCGGTGCCGATGTAGTTGTGGTTGAGCATCCTGGCCTCTTCCTGGGCCAGGACGACCACCCGCCTCGCTCGGTCGGTGAACCTCTCGAACATGTGCACGCTCCCATGCTGCTGCGCCGGCGATCTTCAACGATGGCTTGCGCGTCTGGTACCACTGTAGTGGGCGCCGGGCCGTCACCGGGTGCGGAAACGGCCAGGAGACGCGCGGGGCCCGCTCCACCGACCTGTGGTGCAACGTCGGCGCTGGTGGCGGGATTCCCCTGCCGGTCGCGGTTGGCTCCTCCAGCACGTCCGCTGACCGTGAACGACGGCCGAAGGGCTCGTCGAGGCGCTCGCCGCGACCGGTGGCCACCGCTGGGAGATGAGCCCACCGGGAGGTGAGGTTGAGCTATACCCAGGTGATCATCCGGATTGTCCCGACGCAGCCGCGTGGCTTCGAGCACGCCAGAGCACGCCGGGGCACGAGCCGAAGCCGGGTACGGCGGGCGGCCGCAGCCCGGGCGGGTCTCTCGCCCGCCCGGGCCGCGGTACCCTCCGGCTCAGTTCTCCTTGTGGTAGGACTCCAGCACGTCGGCCGGGATGCGTCCGCGGTCGGAGACCTTCATCCCGCGCTTGCGGGCCCACTCCCTGATCGCCTGGTTCTGCTCGCGGTCCACGGAGGCGCGGCGGCCAGCGCCGCCCGCCGAGGCCTGTGCCTTGCTATTCGCCCGGCGGCGGCCGCCGCCGGAGCGCCGTGCGTGGGTGACGTAGCTCGACAACGTGTCGCGCAGTGCGACCGCGTTCTGATTCGAAAGATCAATCTCGTAGGCGGCCCCGTCGAGACCGAACTCGACGGTCTCGTCCGCGAGACCGCCGTCCATGTCATCGACGAGGGAAACCGTCACCTTCTGTGCCACTCGCGCCGTCCCTTCCACGGTGATTCGGGCCCCCGGCGCATCGACAATGCGCCGATAGCACAGGTTAGCGTCCTTTCTCGGTGCTTGTCGAGCGACCGGGCGGCGTGGCGCCGATCATTCCGGGCGGACCAGCGGGAACAGGATGGTCTCCCTGATGCCCAGCCCGGTGAGGGTCATGAGCAGACGGTCGACGCCCATTCCCATCCCGCCGGCGGGGGGCATTCCGTATTCCAACGCCCGGAGGAAGTCCTCGTCGAGCCGCATGGCTTCCGGGTCACCCTTCGCCGCCAGCAGTGACTGCCGCGCCAGGCGCTCCCTTTGCACCACGGGATCGACCAGCTCGGAGTACGCCGTGGCCAGTTCCGTGCCGAGCACGATCAGGTCCCACGACTCGGCCAGCCGCGGGTCGTCGCGATGCGCACGGGTGAGCGGCCGGACCTCGACCGGGTAGTCGCGGACGAAGGTCGGCTCGACGAGCGTGTGCTCGACGAGCTTCTCGAACAGTTCCAGCACGATCTCCCCCGCCGATGCCGACACTGGCGCCGCGACACCAGAGTCGTCGGCGATACCGCGCAACATGTCGCGGTCGGTGTCCGGCGTGATCTCGACGCCCACCGCGGCCGAGACGGCGGCGTGCAGAGTGATCGTGCGCCATGGCCCGCCAAGATCGTGCTCGCTCCCGTCGACGTGACGGACCACCGTCGAGCCGGACACCGCCCGCGCCGATTCGCAGACGAGCTCGCGCGTCAGTTCGGCCATCGAGTCGTAGCTGCCGTAGGCCTGGTAGGCCTCCAACATCGCGAACTCCGGGGAGTGCGACGAGTCGCTGCCCTCGTTGCGGAAGTTTCGGTTGATCTCGAAGACCTTCTCGATCCCCCCCACCAGGCATCGCTTGAGGAACAACTCGGGAGCGATACGAAGGTACAGGTCGGTCCCCAGGGCGTTCGAGTAGGTGACGAAGGGCCGTGCGGTGGCGCCGCCGTGCAGCGGCTGCAGCATCGGCGTCTCCACCTCCAGGAACCCGTGCCCGGTCAGGACCCGCCGCAGCGTGGCCGCCACCGCGGCCCGCAGTGCCACCGTGGCACGGGCCTGCGGGCGCACGATGAGGTCGAGGTAACGCTGCCGGACCCGGGTCTCCTCGGTGAGCTCCTTGTGCGCGACCGGGAGCGGGCGAACCGCCTTCGCCGCCATCCGCCAGGAGTCGGCGAAGACGGAGAGCTCACCGCGGCGCGAGGTGATGACCTCGCCGTGCACGAAGACATGGTCGCCGAGGTCGACGTCGGCCTTCCACGCGGCCAGGGCAGCCTCGCCGACCCCGGCCGCGCTGAGCATCGCCTGCAGCTCGGTGCCGTCACCCTCGCGAAGCGTGGCGAAGCAGAGCCTTCCGGTGTTGCGCAGGAACATCACCCGACCCGTCACGCCGACCTGGACACCGGTCGCGGTGTCCACGGGAAGGTCCGGGAAGGCGGCGCGCACCTCCCGCAGGGTCGCGGTGCGAGCCAGCACGACGGGGTAGGGGTCGATGCCCTCGGCGAGCATCCGCTGCCGCTTGGCCAGCCGCACCCGCACCTGCTCGGGCAGGTCGGGACAGCTCGGCGGATCGGGCGGCTGCGCGTCGGGCACGGTCGCGACACTATCGGCGGCGTAGCCTCAGGTCCGTGCCGGACCGGGCGCGTTCCTTCGGCAACGCCGCGCCTGCCTACGCCCGCCACCGTCCCGGGTACCCGTCAGCCGCCATCACCTGGGCGCTGGCGCCGGTGGCTGCGCTGCGGCCGCTGCGGGTGCTCGACCTGGCGGCGGGCACCGGGGCGCTCACCGCGTCGCTGGTCGGGTTGGCCTCTGACGCCCGGGCCGGGATGCGGGTGCTGGCCGTGGAGCCGGACCCGCAGATGCTCGCCGAGCTGCGCCGCCACCTGCCAGGTGTACCGGCCGTATCGGGGGTCGCCGAGGCCCTGGGGGTGGCGGGAGGCAGCGCGGACGCCGTGCTGGTCGGGCAGGCACTGCACTGGTTCGACCCGGCGCTGGCGATGCCGGAGATCGCGCGGGTGCTGGCGCCGGGAGGTGTGCTGGCCGCGCTGTGGAACCTCGACGACGATCGGGTCGACTGGGTGGCCGGCCTGCACGAGGTCGTCGGCGGCACGGCCTCCTACCTGCGCCGGGTGCACACCGCGCCGATCAGGCACCCGGCGTTCGAGCCGGTGCGGCTGGCGGAGTTCGGGCACGCCCAGCGGCGCGACGCCGACTCGCTGGTGGCGACGATCGGTACCCACTCCGCGCTGCTGCGGCTGTCGGCAGCGGAGCAGGCCGAGCTGCTGGCGCGGGTGCGCGGCTACCTCGCGAGCCGACCGGAGACCTCTTCCGGCCCGTTCGACCTGCCGATCGTCACCCTGGTCGCGCGCGCCCACCGGGCGGAACCGGGGCACCGGGAGAACGGCGGGGGGCCGGCCGCCGGCTGACCTCAGCGGGTCCTACGCGTGCGTATCGATGCGAAGGCCCGCTGCGATGGTTGCGGCGCGTTCGGGATCCCCGGACTCGCGGGCCGCGGCCATCCGCCACACCCCGACGTTCGTGTCGAGTTCGACTTGCGCGAGGCCGAACGCCCCAGCGGCGAGCGCCACGTCCAGACTGCTCTTCAGGGCGAGTCCTACCGTGGTCGGGGTGTCGCGGCGCTCGGCAGCCCGGCGGGCCGACACCGCGGCCTGCTCGCGCCACTGCACCGGGGCGCCGGCAAGGCGTAGCCACGCCTCGGTCACCTGCGCGTGCAGCAGGACCGCCAGGTCGAGCAGCGCGGCAACGTCGCGCCCGGCGCCACAGCCTCGGCCGGCTCGCCCGTCTCGTTCGCCACGGCGCACCCCTCCCGATCCCGGTGACCGTCCCTCAACCGTAGACCCGGCCCGGGATGCCCGTTTCCGGACACCCACGGTGCGAGCTGGCTACCGGTCGTTGCCGTCGTTGCCGTCGTTGCCGTCGCTGCCGGCCCACGGTGGCGGTGGACGGCACGCCCTAGCGCCGTTCCCGGGTGGTGCGGACGAAAGCGAGGTAGAGACCCAGCAGCGTGAGATCCTCGACCCGCTCGGTGATCGTCTCGCACTCGGTGCCCACCACCGAGGCCAGGCCGCCGGTGGCGATGACCGTCACCGGGCCGTCAAGCTCGGCGAGGATCCGGCGCACCAGCCCGTCGACCTGGCCGGCGAAGCCGTAGATGATACCCGCCTGGAGGCACTCGACGGTGTTCTTCCCGATCACTGACCGGGGTCGCAGCAGCTCCACGGTGCGCAGCTCCGCGGCCCGGGCGGCGAGGGCGTCGACGGAGATCTCGACGCCCGGCGCGAGCGCGCCGCCGAGGAACTCCCCCCGCGAGGACACCACGTCGATGTTGGTGGAGGTCCCGAAGTCGACCACCACGCACGCGGTGCGGTACAGGTGGTACGCCGCCAGCGTGCCCACCACCCGGTCGGCGCCCACCTCCCTCGGGTTGTCCACGAGCAGCGGCACCCCGGTCCGGACCCCCGGCTCGACGATCACCGAGGGTATGTCGCGGTAGTGCCGGGCGAGCATGAGCCGCAACTCCCGGCGGACCGTGGGCACGGTCGACAGCGCCGCCACGCCGCTCACCGTGTCGGCGCGACCCTCGAGTAGTCCCCGCACCGCCAGGGCGAGCTCGTCGCCGGTGATTCGCCGGTCGGTGCGCATCCGCGCGCTCCAGACCAGCTCCGGGCGCGCCTCGTCGAACGGCGGCGGGTAGAGACCCAGCGCCGTTTCGGTGTTGCCGACGTCGATGCAGAGCAGCACGGCGAGGCTACGATCCCACGGATTCCACGGTGGACCCATTGGAGGTGGACCCATTGCACAGGTCGTACCCGGCGGGCGCGTGCCCCGGGTCGCCGCCCAGCTCCGCCACCCGGTTGCGGGCGTCGACGAACACCACCCGGGGCTGGTGGGCCCGCGCGGCCGCGTCGTCCATGACGCCGTAGGAGATGAGGATGACGAGGTCGCCGGGCGCGACCAGGTGCGCCGCGGCGCCGTTGATCCCGATCACGCCGCTGCCCCGCACCCCGGGAATGACGTAGGTCTCCAGCCGGGCGCCGTTGGTGACGTCCACGATTGCCACCTGCTCGCCGGCGAGCAGGTCGGCGGCGTCCATGAGGTCCTCGTCGACCGTGATGGAGCCGACGTAGTTCAGGTCGGCCCGCGTCACCGTGGCCCGATGGATCTTGGACTTGAGCATGGTGCGCAGCACCTCTACGGCCTCCTCGTCACAGACACCGCGGCATTGTCGATCAGGTGGGTGGCGCCCAGCCGGGCCGCGAGGAGCAGCCGAGCCGGACCGGACCGGGGCGCCGGGCACAGGTCGGGGTCGCGCAGCTCGAGGTACTCCAGCTCGAGCGCCGGCTCGGCCGCCACGACCTCCCGGGCGGCCGCCAGCACCGCGTCGCCACCAGCCGAGCCCGCGCGGCGGCCGGCGGTCAGCGCGGCGGACAGCGCCACCGCCGCGGCGCGCTGCCCCGCGTCGAGGTAGGCGTTGCGTGAGGACAGGGCCAGCCCACTGGGCTCGCGCACCGTGGGAACCCCGACGACCCTGACCCCGAAGTCGAGGTCGCGCACCATGCGGCGGACGAGGACGAGCTGCTGGTAGTCTTTCTCGCCGAAGTACACCGTGTCCGGCGCGACCACGTGCAGCAGCTTGGCCATCACCGTGAGCACCCCGGCGAAATGGCCCGGGCGCAGCGCCCCCTCCAGCTCCTCTCCCAGACGTCCAGGGTGGACGGTGGTGTCTGCGCCCGTCGGGTACAGCGCGTCCACCGGCGGGTGCAGGACCAGCTCGACGCCTTCCTCCCGGCACACCTCGAGGTCGGCCTCCAGCGGGCGGGGGTAGCGCGCCAGATCCTCGTCCGGCCCGAATTGCAGCGGGTTCACGAAGATCGACGTGACGGTGACCGAGCCGGGTGCCCGGCGGGCCCGCCGCAGCAGCTCGCGGTGCCCGGCGTGCAGCGCGCCCATCGTCGGGACGAACGCCACCGTGCGGCCGGTCGCCCGCAGCGCCCGCGTCACCCGCGCCAGCTCGCCCGGCTGCCGGTGCACGGTGAGTCGACCCGGGACGTAGTCGGGGTGGACGGCGGTCCTCACGGCGCCTCCTGGTCGGGTCGCCGGTCCGGCCGGTCAGGTCCCTGGTCGGATCGCCGATCGGGTCCCTGGTCGGGTCGATCGGCCGCCAGCGCCGCCTCGACCTCGGCGGCGGCCCCGGGACCGAGGAAACCGGCGGCGGCGGCCCGCCGCGCGGTGCGGGCGGCGAGCACGCGATAGGCCGGCGCCACGTCGGGGGCGTCGGTCGCGAGCCGCTGCAGGTGGACCCGCAGCGTCCCGACGTCGCCCCGGGCGACGGGCCCGGTGAGCGCCCGGTCGCCGTGGCGCAGCGCGTTGTCCAGCGCCGCCGAGAGCAGCGGGGCGATGACGCGGTCGGTCGGCTGGATGCCGGCCCGGCCCAACAGGTCGGCGCAGTCGCGCACCAGGGTGACGAGGTGGTTGCTGCCGTGCGCGAGTGCGGCATGGTAGAGCGGCCGGACCGCCTCGGCGACCCGCACCGGCTCGCCACCCATCTCGACGACCAGGGCCTCCCCGACGCTCCAGGCGGCCTCGTCGCCGTCGGCGGCAGTCACCCCGACGCACGCGCCGGCGAGGCGCACCACGTCCTCGGCACGGCCGGTGAAGGTCATGACGGGGTGCAGTGCCAGCGGCAGCACGTCGTGTTCGCGGGCCGGCGCGAGCACCGCCACCCCGTGGGCGCCGGAGGTGTGCACGACGATCTGGCCGGGACGGAAGGAGCCGGCCGCTGCCAGCCCCCGGACCAGGCCGGGCAGCACGTCGTCCGGAACCGCGAGCAGCGCGAGGTCGGCGCCCGCGACAACCTCGTCGGGCGGGCGCAGCGGGACGTCGGGCAGCAGCGCGGCGGCTCGGGCGACCGAGAGCCGCGACACGCCGGAGGTGGCCAGCACGCGGTGACCGGCCCCGGCCAGCGCCGCACCCAGGACAGCCCCCACCCGGCCAGCCGACACGACCCCGACGGCCAGGCGGGCCGGCCGGCCCTGCGCTGCGCTCATCGTCGTGCGCTTCACCTTCCACGCGTTCCAGTCCCGCCGTCCCCGGGTACCGGACGATCTCGGCCGTCAGGGTAGCCGCGCGGGGGGAGGCTCGGCGCACCGCCGTGACCTGGTTCACGCTGGTCGGCTGCCCCCGGCTGGTCGGCTGCCCCCGGCTGGTCGGCTGCTACCGGGCTCGGGAACGCCGCCACGCCGCGTCCAGCGCGCCGGGGGCGGCGAGCGCGGCGGCCCGGGAGCGGGCCAGCTCGGTGACCAACTCGCCATGCCAGCTCACGGCGTCCGGCCCGGTAGTGCCACGGGACATCCGGGAGCGCAAGAAAGCCAGCTCGGTCACGGCCGCCTGGTACCCGGCGACCGCCCGCGCCGCCGCCGGACCCGCCTGCCGCCGCACCGCGTTTCGCCATCCCCGCCGCCCGGCGAGGCTGGCCAGCAACCCGACCTCGCTGGGCGCGATCCACCCGGCCGCCGCGATCGCCGGTAGCTGCGTGGTCACCACCCGCTGCTCCCGGTGCCGCTGCCACACCGCAAGCCCCACCACGGAGAAGAACAGCGGGACCATGACCAGCGTGTACACGATGAGGAACCCGCCCCGCAGCAGCGAGGAGGCGTTCCAGAGCGCGTGCAGGCAGACCGCCAGCAGGTAGCCGGCCAGCGGCGCGAGTATCCGCACGGAGTGGCTGCGCGTCGTCGCGGCGACCCCGAGGCCGATGCCCGTCATCGAGGTGAACAGCGGGTGGGCGAACGGCGCGAGCACCCCACGCAGCACAAACACCGCGATCAGCCCGGCATGCGTCGGACCCGCCGAGGCGAACGCCCGCCCGAAATAGATGATGTTCTCGGTGAACGCGAAGCCGGCCGCGGTGATCCCGGCGTAGACGATACCGTCGACCACGCCGTCGAACTCGCGCCGCCGCAGCAGCAGCACGCCGAGCACGAAGGCGCCCTTGGCGGCCTCCTCCACGAACGGCGCGGACACCGTCGCGCTCAGAACGCCGCCGCTGGCCTTGCCGAGCAGGTGGTCCGCGGCCAGCACCGCGCTGTCGTTGATGACCAACGCCACGAGGGCGGCGAGCCCGGCCCCCCACAGGAACGCCGTGAGCAACAGCCGTGGCGGCTCGGGCTCCCAGCGGTCGACCCACAGGAACGCCGCGACGACCGGGCCGACCGGTAGCAGCGCGAGAACCGCGCCGACGACGACATCCCGGGGGCCGACCACGGTGCTCGCCATCGCGACGACGACCAGCCCGCAGGCGCCGAGCAGGACGAGCCCGACGACCGGTGCCAGCACGACCCGCCGGTGCCGCTGCCGGCGCGGCTGGTAGGCCGCCATGCCCGGCAGCCTAGGGCCGCCGCGGGTGGTAGACCGTGTCGATGACGCCTCCCGCGGCGCGGCGCCTCGCCCACCGCGACTGGGCACACCGGGACTG
>JAVKSM010000051.1:0-9045 GCA_039583705.1 Pseudonocardiaceae bacterium | reverse complement strand
CGCGGGTGGTAGACCGTGTCGATGACGCCTCCCGCGGCGCGGCGCCTCGCCCACCGCGACTGGGCACACCGGGACTGTGCCCACCGGGACTGGGAGGCGGCCTGGCACGGCGCGCTGTACGGGGAGGGTGGTTTCTTCACCCGCGGCGAGCGCCCGGCCGGGCACTTCCGGACCGCGCCCCAGGTCGGCGACGAGCTGGCGCGGGCCGTGCTGGAGCTGCTCGCCCGGCTCGACGCGGCGCTGGGCCGGCCGGGGTGCCTCGACCTCGTGGACGTGGGCGCCGGCGGGGGCGAGCTGGCCGCGGCGGTGCTCGCGTTGGCGCCTCCGGTGCTGGCCGGCCGGCTCCGGGTGACCGGCGTCGACCTGGCCCCGCGCCCGCCACGCCTCGACGGGCGGATCGGGTGGCAGGCGCGGCTGCCGACCACGGTCACCGGGCTGCTTGTCGGAAACGAGTGGCTGGACGCCGTGCCCTGCCCGGTCGTGCTCGCCGCCCCGGACCGCCCCCACCGGCTGCGTGTCGCGCCGGACGGAAGCGAGCGACCGGGCCGGCTCGTGGGCGGCCCGGAGGCCCGGTGGCTGGCCCGGTGGTGGCCGCTGCGCCAGGGCTGGCGCGCCGAGGTCGGGGCTACCCGCGACGCCGCGTGGGCGCACGCCGTCCGCCGCGTCCGCGCTGGCGCGGCGCTCGCCGTCGACTACGCCTCCACCAGGGCCGATCGGAGCGCCGGCCGTTACCCCGCCGGCACCCTGGCCGGCTACCGCGGGGGCAGCCGGGTGGTACCGGTGCCGGACGGCAGCACCGACCTCACCGCCCACGTGGCGCTGGACGCCTGCGCGGCGGCCGGATGCGCGGCCGGTGCCACCGGCACCGTCCTGGCCAGCCAGCGCGACGCCCTGGCCGCCCTCGGCCTGGCCGCCACCACCCCGCCGGTCCCGGCCCGCTGCGCCGTCGACCCGCTCGGCTGGCTGGCCGCGGCGTCGCGGGCGGGACGGGTGGCCGAGCTGCGCGACCCGGCCGGCCTCGGCGGGTTCGGCTGGCTGCTGCAGACGGTCACGAATCTGGCACCGGACCTGGTCCTGCCGACCGCTGACGGCTGACCGGCTGCGCTTACCGGAGCGGTAAGGGTGTCGGGTAGTCCTACACCGGCAGGCCGGCGCGTAGGCCATCCCTCGCAGCTCCCAGCTCACCGCGTCCCCCCGCCAGCCCCGCACCCGGGCCAGCGCCCGCGCGTAGGTCGTCCAGTACGCCGGCCGCCGGTTGCCGTCTTCGCCACGGTAGACCGCCTCCCGGGCGCGTTTCCCGACACTGAGAGTCACGGCGAGTTACGGATGGCTCCGGCCGTGACCCTGCCCGCGTCGACCACCTTGACCTCACGCTCCCGGTTGGCCCCACGATGGACGGCGTGCGCCTGCTCCTCACCTCCGACACCCATGTGCCGGCTCGCGCCCGCGACCTGCCGGCGCCGCTGTGGCGCGCGGTCGCCGATGCCGACGTCGTCGTGCACGCCGGCGACTGGGTCGACGTGACGCTGCTCGACGCGTTGGCGGCCCGCGCGACTCGGCTGGTCGCGGTGGTCGGAAACAACGACGGGCCGAAGCTGCGTGCCCGGCTGCCGGAGGTGGCCCGGGTGGAGTTGGCCGGGCTGCGGCTGGCAGTGGTCCACGACACCGGGCCGGCGGCCGGCCGGGAGGCCCGCTGCGCGGCGCGGTTCCCGGACGTCGACGTGCTCGTCTTCGGCCACAGCCACATCCCGTGGGACAGCACGGCGGCGACCGGCCTTCGACTGCTCAACCCCGGGTCGCCGACCGACCGGCGCCGAGCGCCCTCCCACACCTACCTCACTGCGACCGTCGAGGACGGCCGGCTGCTCGACGTGACACTGCACGAGCTGCCGCCGCGGGGCGCCCGGTGACCCGGGAGCCCGCCGGGGGCCGGGAGACCGGAGGCCGGGAGGGCACCGCCGTCGGCCGGGCGCTCACCGTCGGCGTGGGAGCCGCCACTGCCGGCCTCGGGGTCGACACGGTGGTCGACCTCGGTCCGCTGCACCCCGCGGCGCACGGCGGCTACCGGCTGCGGCTGGGCCTGTCGGGCCCGGAGCACGACCCGGTCGTCGCGAGCGCCGAGCCGCTGGTCGGGCACCTGCACCGGGGCGCGGAGAAGCTCTTCGAGGTCCGCGATTACCGCGCGGTGCTCACCCTGGCGAACCGGCACGACTGGCTCGCCGCATGCTGCAACGAGGTCACCGTCGCGCTGGCCGTCGAGACGATGACCGGGATCGAGCCACCACCGCGGGCGACCTGGCTGCGCACCCTGCTCTGCGAGCTGAACCGGGCGATGGCCCACCTGGTGTTCCTCGCCCCGCTCACGCGCGACGCCGCCGGCGCCGCCACCGCGGCCACCGGCGCCGCCAGCCGCGCGCGCCATGCGGTGCAGCAGGTGCTCGAGGAGGCATCGGGCGGCCGGATCCACTTCATGGTCAACCGGATCGGTGGCCTGCGGGCCGACGTTCCCGACGGCTGGCCCCACCGCGTGCTGGCCGCCCTCGACGTCGTCGACGACGCCCTGCCGACGCTCCGCGAGTCCACCGTGGCCGACGAGCGGTTCGTGGCGGCGCACCGCGGCGTCGGCGTGCTGGCGGCGGCGGACGCCCTGGCGCTGGGCGTGACCGGCCCGGTGGCACGGGCGTCCGGAGTGGACATCGACCTGCGGCGCGACGACCCGGTGCTGACCTACGGCGAGCTGGCGGTGGTGCCGGTGCTCGCCACCGCGGGCGACGCGCTGGCCCGGGTGGGTTGTCAGCTCGGCGAGGTGGCGCTGGCCACGGCGCTGGTCCGGCAGTGCCTGCCCCGGCTGCCGGCCGGCCCGGTGGACGTCCGGCTCCCGAAGTCGATGACCGTGCCGGAAGGGTCGGTGTACACCTGGACCGAGGCGCCCCTCGGTGTCGTCGGGGTGTACCTGTCCTCACGCGGGGAGAAGACACCGTGGCGGCTCAAGCTGCGCGCGCCGTCCTTCGGCAACATCCAGGCGCTGGCGGCGCTGCTGCCCGGAACCCCGCTGCGGGCGTTGGGAACGGTGCTCGCGTCGTTCAGCGTCGTCGTCGGCGATGTCGACCGCTGATCTCATCGCTCTTCCCGGTCCCCCGGACGGCGGGAGTCGTCACGACGCTGGGAGCGACCCGGGTCGTCCGGGGTCCGACAGGAGTACTCCAGCCACAGCGCGGCCGCCACCAGCGCGCCCGCGCACCCGGCACCGACGGCCGCGCTGACCGTGTCACCGCCGGCCGCGCTGTTGCCGGAGCCACTGGCCGGGAACACGTACCCGAGCACGCCGAGCCACGCTCCGCACATGATCGCGCCGGCCAGGGACGACGCCTTGGCCAGTGCCACCGCGCGGGCCGCCGCCAGCGGTTGCACCGGCTTGGTGCCACGCCGGCCCCGGATGCGCGCCCGCAGCGAGTGCCCCAGCACGGCCTCGATAAGGGCGAGCACCAGCAACGTCACCCCACCCAGGCGGGGCAGCGGCGGCAGCGAGCCGTAGTCGACGCGGACCAGCAGGTAGATGACCACCGCGGCCACCAGACCGGGCAGCACCAGGTCGGGGGCCCGGGTCGGTCTCACCGCCCGCCTCCCGGCACCCGCAGGTCGTCGCGGCGCCGCACCCCGTCACGCTCCGTGGCCGGCAACGCGGCGAGCAGGTCGGCCACCGGGCCCCGCCCGGGCAGCTCGGCGCCGGGGTCGACGTCCAGCCACGGGCGCAGCACGGACGCCCGCAGGTGGGCCCGGGGGTGCGGCAGCATGAGGTCGGGATCCGCGCTGCGCATGCTGTCCACGACGATCAGGTCGACGTCCAGGGTGCGCGGGCCCCAACGCTGCTCCCGGACCCGTCCGGCTGCCTGCTCGCACGCCTGCGCGCGCCGCAGCCACCCCCGCGGGTCGAGCTCCGCCACGGCGACCACGACGAGGTTGAGGAAATCGTCCTGATCGACCCGACCCCACGGCGCCGTCTCGTAGACCGGCGACACGGCCGGGTGATCGTCGATGAAAGCGTCGACGACGAGCCGCAGATGACCCAGCCGGTCGCCGACGTTCGACCCCGCGGAGAGCACGCACCTGCTGGCCCTCACAGCCCCGCCCCTCCCGGGTGCGGGTGTCCCGCAAGGTCCGGGTGCGGGTGTCCCGCAAGGTCCGGGTGCGGGTGTCCCGCAAAAGGCCCCGGGTGCGGGGGCCCCGCAGACCTGTCGCGACGGATCACGACCGCGACGTCCGCGAACGGCAGCGGGATCGGGGCGTTCGGCTTGTGCACGGCGACCTCCACGACCGACACCCGTTCGTCGGTCAGGATCTCGTCGGCGATCGCGGCGGCGACCGTCTCGATGAGGTCACGCGGCGGTCCCGCGACGATCTCGGCGACCCGCCTGCCTAGCGCGCCGTAGTCGAACGTGTCGGACAGCGCGTCCGTGGCCCCCGCCCGGGCGAGGTCGAGCCACACGGTGAGGTCGATGACGAAATCCTGCCCGTCGCGACGTTCCGCCGGCATCACCCCGTGGCGGCCCCGCACCCGCAGCCCGCGCAACACGATCCGGTCGCCGGTCGTGCCTGCTCCCGCGGGCGGAACCGCGCTCATCGCGCTCGGTCCTGTGACACCCACCGCGCCTCGCGGCGCCATGCCGCCGCTACCGCGACCGCGTCCAGCGACGGGCC
Source organism: Pseudonocardiaceae bacterium (assembly GCA_039583705.1). Classification (GTDB taxonomy): domain Bacteria; phylum Actinomycetota; class Actinomycetes; order Mycobacteriales; family Pseudonocardiaceae; genus JAVKSM01. Next base: position 4,347 of record JAVKSM010000051.1, on the reverse strand, counting down.
GACCTCGTGGACCCGCACCCCCCACGCACCGGCCGCCGCGGCCAGCGCGGAGACCGCGGTGGTGGCGTCGTCCCGACCCGCAGCCGGCCGGGCACCGCCGCCGGCGTCGGCCAGCAGGGACCCGAGGAATCGCTTGCGGGACGCGCCCACCAGCACCGGGAAACCCAGCGCGAGCAGCACATCCAGCCGGCGCAGCAGCTCCCAGTTGTGGGCGGCCGTCTTGGCGAAGCCGAGCCCGGGGTCGAGCACGAGGGCCCCCGGGTCCACACCGGCCAGCACTGCCGCGTCGACCCGGGCGATGAGCTCGGCCCGCACCTCCCTCACCACGTCGGAGTAGCGCCCGAGCTCGGCCATCCGGTCGCTGTGCCCCCGCCAGTGCATGAGCACCCACGGCACCCCTGCCGCGGCGAGGACCCGCGCCATGCCGGCGTCGGCCTGCCCTCCCGAGACGTCGTTGACCATGCTCGCTCCCGCCGCCAGCGCGGCATCGGCCACCGCCGCCCGCATGGTGTCCACACTGACCGCGACACCCGCCGCGACGAGATCACCGACGACGGGCACCACCCGGGCGGCCTCCACCTCCGCCGCCACCCGCTTCGCTCCCGGCCGCGTGGACTCGCCGCCGACGTCGACGAGGTCGGCGCCGCGGCGGTACATGGTCACACCGTGCGCGACCGCGTCGTCCCGGTCGAGGCACCGACCGCCGTCGCTGAAAGAGTCGGGGGTGACGTTGAGGATTCCCATCACGACGCAACGGCCGGGGGTGAGCAGGCCAGGTGACATCGGGCTCACCGCCCGGTGATCAGTGCGAGCGCCTCCGCCCGGGAGGACGCCGATGTCGTGAACTGCCCCCGCAGGGCCGACGTCGTGGTGCGGGCTCCCGGCTTGCGGATGCCCCGCATCGCCATGCACAGGTGCTCCGCCTCGATGATGACGATCACGCCGCGCGGCTCCAGCCGGCGCACCAGCGCATCGGCCACCTGCCGGGTCAGCCGCTCCTGCACCTGGGGCCGCCTGGCGTAGAGGTCGACCAGGCGGGCGAGCTTGGACAGGCCCGTCACCCTCCCCTGCGCCGAGGGGATGTAGCCGACGTGGGCGACCCCGTGGAACGGCACGAGGTGGTGCTCGCAGTAGCTGTACAGCGGGATGTCCCGGACGATGACGAGTTCCTCGTGGTCCTCGGGGAACGTCTGGTCCAGTACCGAGTCCGGGTCGGTGTAGAGCCCCGCGAACATCTCCAGGTAGGAGCGGGCCACCCGGGCCGGGGTCTCCCGCAGGCCCTCCCGGTCCGGGTCCTCACCGCAGGCGATGAGCAGTTCCCGCACCGCGGCCTCGGCCCGCGCCCGGTCGAACATCGGCGCTTTCCGCACGGTCGCGACCCGGGACGATGGGCCGGCGCTCGTCGGTGCTCCCTCAGCCAAGCTCAGCGCTCGCCGTCCCGCCGCTGGTCCCGGCCGGCATCGGGACCGTGCCGCTGGGTGTCCTGGTTGTCCTCCCGGCCCGGCTGGTCCCGTGACCGTGGCGGCCAGCCCTGGCCGGATGGGGTGGTCGCCGGGGTCCAGCCCGGAGGTGCGCCGTAGTTGGGTGGCACCGCGCGCGGCGGCCCACCCGCCCCCTCCGGGCGTTGCTGCGCCCAACTGCCGGATGGACCGCCGCCGCGGCCACTGCCGTTGGGACCGCCGTAGCCGGGCGGGTAGGGCGCGGGCTGCGGGCCGCCAGCCCCCTCCGGGTGCCCGGCGGGACGCGCACCGTTGGGTCGCTCCGGTGCGGGCAGGTGCTTGGCACCACCCGGTATCGAGCCGACCGGCGTCGGCGGTCGTTCGGTGGGTGGCGGCCAGGTCTCCCCGCGCTCCCGGGCCAGCTCGCCAGGGGTCTTGACCGGAGGCTTGTCCGAGGGCGTGCGGCCGCCGAAGTCGTTGAACGCGGTGATCCGCGGCCGCTTGACGACCTTCGCGAAGACCCGCTCCAGATCCTTGCGCTGCAGTGTCTCGCGCTCGATGAGCTCGACGACGAGGCTGTCGAGCACCTCGCGGTAGGTGTTGAGCACGTCCCACGCCTCGGTGTGGGCCGCCTCGATGAGCGCCCGCACCTCCTCGTCGATCTCGTGCGCGACCTCGAGCGAGTAGTCCGGCTGCCGGCCGGCCGAGCGGCCGAGGAATGGCTCGCCCTGATCCTGGCCGTACTTCACCGCGCCGAGCCGGGCGCTCATGCCGTACTCGGTGACCATCGAGCGCGCGATCTTCGTCGCCTGCTCGATGTCGGAGGACGCCCCGGTCGTCGGCTCGTGGAACACGAGCTCCTCGGCTGATCGCCCGCCCATCGCGAACACCAGCCGGGCGATCATCTCGGAGCGGGTCAGGAGCTCCTTGTCGTCCTCGGGGACCACGAGGGCGTGCCCCCCGGTGCGCCCGCGCGGCAGGATCGTGACCTTGTACACCGGCTCGAGGTCGGGCATCGCCCACGCCGTGAGCGCGTGGCCGCCCTCGTGGTAGGCGGCGATCTTCTTCTCCTGCTCGGAGATGATCCTGCTCTTGCGCCGCGGGCCGCCGATGACGCGGTCGACCGACTCCTCGAGGGCGGCCGGGGTGATCAGGGTGCCGTGCTCGCGGGCGGTGAGCAGCGCCGCCTCGTTGATGACGTTGGCCAGGTCGGCCCCGGAGAACCCGACGGTGCGCTTGGCCAGCCCGTCGAGGTCGGCATCCGCCGCCAGCGGCTTGCCCTTGGCGTGCACCCGCAGGATCGCGCGGCGGCCGGCGAGGTCCGGGGCCGACACCGGGATCTGGCGGTCGAACCGGCCGGGCCGCAACAGCGCCGGGTCCAGGATGTCCGGACGGTTGGTCGCGGCGATGAGGATGATCCCGCCGCGGGCGTCGAAGCCGTCCATCTCGACGAGCAGTTGGTTGAGGGTCTGCTCCCGCTCGTCGTGCCCGCCACCCAGCCCGGCGCCGCGGTGGCGGCCCACGGCGTCGATCTCGTCGACGAAGATGATGCAGGGCGCGTTCTGTTTGGCCTGCTCGAACAGGTCACGCACCCGGGAGGCACCGACCCCGACGAACATCTCGACGAAGTCCGAACCCGAGATCGAGTAGAACGGCACGCCGGCCTCCCCGGCGACCGCCCGCGCCAGCAGCGTCTTGCCGGTTCCGGGCGGCCCGTACAGCAGCACCCCCTTGGGGATCTTGGCACCGAGTGCCTGGTAGCGGCCCGGGTTCTGCAGGAAGTCCTTGATCTCCTGCAGCTCCTCGACGGCCTCGTCCGCCCCGGCCACGTCCGCGAAGGTGGTCTTCGGCATGTCCTTGGACAACTGTTTGGCCCGCGACTTGCCGAACGACAGCACCCGGTTCCCGCCGCCCTGGGCGTTGTTCATCATCCACATGAGCAACAGCAGGACCAGGCCCAGCGGGATGAGGTAGATGAGCAGTTGGGTGAGGAACGAGTCCTGGGTGACCTTGGTGTTCCACTGGTGCAGGTTCTTGGCGTTCTGCAGCGCGACGAAGATCCGGCCGCTGGCTCCCGCCGGGTACTGGGTGATGAGGTGGGTGCTGCCCGCGACCGGGTTGGTCAACGTGAGCAGGAGCTGCTGCTCCTTGTCCTGCAGGGTCGCGTCGACGACGTTGCCCTGCGAGAGCTGGGCCAGCGCGGTCGACGTGGGCACGTGCGTGTAGCCGCGGGTGCCGCTGAACAGCACGCTGAACGCGTAGTAAATGATCAACACCGCCGCTATCCAGACCAGCGGGTTGCGGAGCAGGCGCTTGCGGTCCATGCAGCTTCGGCCTGGCGGCCTCGACCCTTCCGGTAGGTGACGGCTGAGCGGGGCGCGGTCGACGGGGTGCGAACGAAGCCCGTGCCCGCAGCGTACCCGGCAGGGCCGGCCGGCGCGTCTCGTCGGAGGTTCCGGGCGCCCAGGCCTGGGGGATCCGCGCCGGCCGGCGAAACCAGCCCCGCTGCTACGGGGTCAACGTCGGGTCGCGGAGCAGAGTTCCGCTAGCCTGAGCGCCCGTGCCCGCATCGAGGTCGTCGACTGTGCCGGTCGGAGGATGGACGTGGGCCGCGCGGCCCTGTGAGACTGGCCACCTCGGCAGGCTCACGTCCGCTGGAAACTGAGGAGATCGCATGCGTTCCCGCTCGTCTGCTGCCCGTCTGTGCGCCGCCGTGCTCAGCACGGTCGCCTTGGCGCTGGTCGGCGTCTTCGTTCCCGGTTCGGTCGCGGCCGCGCAGCCGAAGTGGGCTCCGGCCGCGACGGCGGCGATCCATCCGGGCGTGGCGACCGACACCAAGGGCGACGGCTGCACGTCCGACTTCGTCTTCTACAGCGGGACCGACGTATTCATCGGGGAGGCCGCGCAC
>JAVKSM010000050.1:0-20308 GCA_039583705.1 Pseudonocardiaceae bacterium | reverse complement strand
GCTATACCAAGACGTAGCGAGGCCCATCTGCTTGGATTCCAGCGAGCCGGCGAGTCTTCTCGCATTGATGCCGCTAGGGAATTCTTCTCGATATCAACGAATCAGTCGCCGACATCGCTTATCCTTGGGTTGCATCCCGAAGGCTTGAATTCTGGCCTTAGTATTGAATTCAGCGACACGCGCGAAAGGAATGAGCCTACGCCTTGCACGTTGATCGTGGACGTTGATGCAATCGAGGCTGCGACGACGGAGGAGCGTGCTGAACGCGTCCGACAAGGCCTGTTGTCTCGATTGCAGGCCGACTCTCCAAGACCCAGCGATGAAGACACGGAGAGCGATGACGACATACTGGACGACGATGATCTTTCCGCTGATGAAGTGGCCATGCAGGAAGAGCCGATTGAGGACCGTGAAGTAGAACTCGGTGAGTCGGTATTGGCTAAGCTCGCAGACCTGCTCAAGGATCCCCAGTGGGTGTCAAATTATTCTGACCTTGTCGGAGATCTCGCGAAGCCCGCTACTATCATAGACGGACAGCATCGCGTGCTTGGAGCAGCGCAGTGCGAGCGAGGCATTCCATTCAATGTTTGCGCACTCATAAATTGCAGCTGGCCAGAGCAAGTCTTCCAATTCACTGTAGTAAACTATACAGCGACAGGTATACCCGACCAATTCATTACCGCTAATGCGGCTCTGTCACTGACAGGGTCCGAACTCCGTGGGATCGAGGCACGCTTAGTCCAAGCCGGAGTCAAGGTTGTTGAATATGAGTTGATGAAAGTCGTGAACTTTGACCAAAGGTCGCCATTCTTAAATTTGGTGAACCTCACTGAGGCGCGACGACCGGAATTGATCGGCTACAAATCGATGGTGCGACTCGCAAAGGCTTGGCAAACTGGAAAAGCAGACGCCATCGCTTCAGGGATCCTCGACAACCTTTATCCGGAAAATATAGGCTCTCGACGACACGTGCGCCGTAGGAACTTGGCTCAGTGGCAGCGAGCCGACTGGGGCGATTTCTTCATCGCATTCTGGAGGGTCGTACACGACATCTACGCGGGTAAGAAAACGTCTTCGGGCCACTCGCTGTGGGATCCTGAGCACAGCCAACTCATGATTGCCGCCGTACTGATCCAACTTCAATCAACATTTCTCGAGATGCTGGCAGTGCAGGCTAGCAGTTTTTTCGACATTAATTCGGAGACGAACGAGGCCGCAAAAGAGGAACTGCTCGATCGGGTGCGTATATTTGCGAGATCTCGGATAAAGGAGGCATTCCCTCCAAAATTCTTCGAAGAGCGATGGGGAACCAAAAGCCTCTCAACTGGCGCCGGGAAGCGCGATCTGGAAGACGTCTTCAGTAGGATGGTAAAGAGTCGAGGTAAGTTCCAGTATGCTAAGTCCTCTCTCGTCCAGGGCAAGGCTAGCTAACGAGGTTACTATCCGTCGAATGTGCGACTTGTTCATCTACCATGGTGTGGCAGGTAGCCGGCCAAGTTCGGCGAAACGACCCAAACTTAACGAGATTGACAGGCTCCAAATAGCTTCCCTGATCTTTGGGCTTATCCCCGCCGACCTCCTGCGGTACCAGCCGGCAGGAAAATTTAGTCCTTTAAAGCCGCGCATCCAGGTGCATCTTGCGATGCTTGGCGTTCCAAACCCTGATGACGAGATTCTTCTTGACGTCCTGCTAAGAGTGGGCTACCAGTACGCGAGGAGTCACGATAAGGCATTCCAGAAGCGCGAGAAAAAAAGTATACGTGATCTGCGAGCGCTCAGAAATCTCTATCCTAAAGTTCGTAGTATGCAAGGCGGACGGTGTGTCACGTGTGGCCTAGCGCTACCTCCCAACTCAGAGTCGGAGACACTTGACCACTGCCTTCCATGGCGACTGGTGGGTGATCCTCCCAATGCCGTGAACTGGCAGATCATGTGCGCTCAGTGCAACAATGCAAAAGGAAATTATCTCTCAACCCTTCAAGTGAAGGAGTCTCACAACTGGCTGTACGGCGCAGATTCAATTCGTTTCGGCACATTGAGTCGAGAAACGCGATGGGTAATTTTGCAGCAACGAATGTCGTGCGAGGACTGCGGCAAGGGTCCAGATGAGCGTCGTTTGGTCGTTACACGAGAAACTCAGGCGTTCACGTTGATTCCCGACCTACTATCCGTGCACTGTTTACCTTGCGCGATACAACAGTCAATCGAAATCGTTGAGAACCTACCCTCCTCTTCGCAGAACTAAATTATATAATGTTCTATTCAGGTAATCTGTCATCGTGCTCGACTTTCGCAGGCATGCGGCGTCTGTACTCTGTGCCAGGCGCATGGCGTGGATTTCTGCGGGTGTAGGCGGGGTGAGGGTGCGGTACAGTAGCTGAAATCTGGTGGCGACGAGCACCCCCGGCGGAGTTTGGCGAGCAAGTCGGCGGTGGCGGGCTGGGACCGTCGGGTACCCCCCGGGCGCTCGGGTGCAGCGCTTGGCCAAGTCGCCGGGGTAATGTCGGCAGTGGCGTACGACAGCATGGTCGGGGTCTGTGCTAGATCTGGGCGGTCAAGGCGAAGGGCAGGGGTGCGGGCACCGCTGTGAGGGGAGGCGGATCGCAGGCTTGCCCTGCGCCGAAGAGGTTGTGGCGTCATTATGGCGATCTCGATCGACCACTAGGCGGCGTAGCGCTCGATCGCCACGGCCGTGTCGGTGGTGATGTCGGTGCAGACCTGTGTGCTAGCTGCCTGCCTACTACCAGACGCGATCCCGTGTTGGCTACCATCAGCGCGGGGCCGTTAGCTCAACTGGCAGAGCAAAGGACTTTTAATCCTTGGGTTCTGGGTTCGACTCCCAGGCGGCCCACGAACAGCCAGGTCAGAGGCGCTGTGCGGCCAGAGTTGAGATCAACTGTGGGCAGCACGACCGGGCCCATGACTCCGAGATGAGGGCGTGTCGTTGCGGGTGGGCCGGCGCGGGTGGTCGGTGCTTGGTCGGTGGTCTGCTGGCCGTCGGTGTCGGTGCATCCCGGTCGGGGGTGAGCGTTCCTATGGCTCAAACGCGGTGGGACGACCTCCGTAGGAACCCGAGGTGGCGCAAGCTTGGCCGGCGCCGGGTCCCCGTCGCGACCGCGGGGCGGCAGGCTGCAGTGTTCTGGGCGGGCGTCGCTGGGCGGTCACCGCGAACAGGGGACGCATCAGGGGTGGGTCACCGTGGCGACCAGTGTGCCGCTCGCCACGGCCTCGGCCCGGATCTGCTGGACCGCCGCCTCGAATGGAGCACCGGTGGGCAGCTCGACCCGATCACGCTGCGCGACGAGCGTGAAGTGGTAGTGGTGCGTGCCGCTGGGCGGGCACGGCGGGGTGTAGCCGATCGTGCCCGCGCTGTTTCGGGCCTGCCGCGCCTGCGGCGGGACGCTCGCCGACGCCAACCCGGGTAGCTGGGGCGGCAGGTCGAACACGACCCAATGGGTGTAGGTGCCTCCCGGCGCGTCCGGGTCGGTGACGACGACCGCCAACCCGGCCGCCGTGGCTGGCACATCCGACCACCGCAGGGGTGGTGACAGGCCAGCGCCGCGGCAGGTGTAGCGGTCGGGCAGCCGAGCACCGTCGGAGAACTCCGAGCTGGTGACCCTGATCTCCGACATGCCGGGAGCCGACCCGGCGCCCTGGTCAGCGCCGTTGTTCGCGCATCCCACCACACCGATCGCGACCATCAGCAGGGCGGCGGCGACGGTCGTGCGCACCCCGCCAACCCTGCCACGACATGGGCCACCCTGGGCGTGCCAGGAGCGGTCGGGGTCAGAGGCGGGCACTGGCCAGCTTCCTCATCAGAGCCCTGTTCTGGCGGTGGACGTCCTTGACGTGATCGAGGTACGCCGTGAAGTCGCTGTCGCTGCCGGCCCGCTGATGCAGGTCCTTGAGCGTGGTGAGCAACGTGGCGGCTCTGTCGTACCCGTGCCGGTCCTTGCGGTCGATCGCGGCCTCGATCTCCCGCAGGTAGGCCGAGATGGCCTCGGCATGGTGGGTTTTCCCGCCGTGCAGCGCGAGGATATACAGGCATTTTTCGCTGCAGTGAAACCTGCGGGTGGCTGCCCAGGCTTGATCAAGTTTTCCCGTGACGCGGAGGACGGTGACGAGGGGGTCGCCGGCCTCGTCTCCGCCGCGGGCGGCCTTCTCGCGGAGGTAGGTCAGGGCGCGATCGGTGAACTCGGCTACCGCGTCGACGGGTTTGGCGGCCTGGCACAGCATTCGGTAGCTGTATTCGCCAGGTTGACGGGTGAAGGCTTGCCATCGGGTCTGCAACGCCTTGTCGTGGCGACCGGCCTGAGTGTAGAGCTCGGCGAGGAGGTCGCGGATGCGGGAACGTTCCCAAGTCGTGCCGGACAGGCCGCGTCGCAGCCAGGTGATGGCCTCGTCCACTCGCCCGGCGGCGCGCAATGTCTGGGCGATCTGCACGTACCGTTCCGGGTTCGGCAGGTCAGCGGTGTAGAGGGCGACCAGGGCATCGACATTGCCGGTGACGGTGAGGTACTCCTCACGCAGGCGGGTGATCCGCTGGCGGCGGCGCAATTCCTTCTCGTCATCGTAGTCGTCGTACCCCGCGTCGTCATCTTCGTCGTCGGCAGCGGATGGATGGGTCTCCCGGAGGTAGGCGAGGTGGTGCCAGTAGGTGGCGAGTCCCTCGTCGCCGAGGGGTTCGACGAAGTCGGTGATGGCAACGTGGGGCCAACCGGGACCGTTGACCTGGAAGCCGATCAGCCACCGGGCGAGCTCGGCGGGGTCCGGGGGCGCCGCTCGACAGGTGGCGACGAAACCCTCGACAGCTCGCGTCGCCACCTTCCGGATCATCGCGGGCGGGTCACCCGGAAGGTCGTCATCAACGTTCGTCTCCGTCAGGTGCTGCAACGCCTGCTGGTACAGCGGCCGCAGCGGGGCCGGGTGGTCGGAGGCGAGCATGTCGAGGGTGTGCAGCGCCTCGTCGGCCATGCGGACGTAGCTGGCCAACTCCACGTCGTCCAGACATCCGTCCCTGCGCAGTGCTGCAACGATCGGACGCAGCTCGGCTGGATTCGGGGCCTCGGCCGCCGCGCGGAGCGACAACCGTCGATGCAACGCCGGATCGTTCCCGGCCAGCTCCAGCAGCAGGTCCACCAGCTCCACCGGACCGACGGCGCTCAGGTAGGCACGTAGCTCAAGCGTGTCGCTGGTCCGCGGCTGCGACGCGGGCTGGGGTCGCTCCGGGGGTGCGCCGGCCAGCAGGCTCAGCCCAACCGCTACGCAATGCTTGCAGAAGTTGCCCTGCTGCCCCCAGGGACATGAGCAGTTCCCGACCAGTTCGCCGCCGTGGGCGGACAGCCGCACCTGGTATGCCTTGGTGCCCTGCACCATGGCCACCACATCGTCCGGCGACTCGCGCAGCTCACGGATCGCATCGAGGTAGTCAAGACCACGCGCATACGAGTTTTTCCCTGCTCGCACCCGCAGGTCGTGGTCGTCGAACCATGCCACACCCAGTCATCCAACCAGTCCAGTCAAGATCCATTCTCATCCCACGGAAACCTGCCGCAGCAGCCTCCGGTAAAGACTGTCCGGGTCACGTTGGCTTCGTTTCGTGATGTGAAATCTTGGGGTCTGGTAGCGGTCTGGTAGCCACTCGTCTCGCTCGCCGTGGGCGCAGTGCTGCTGGTGCCGTCACTGAGGGTGGCGGTACCCCCCTGCTCTGGCGCGGCGGTGGCGCTACCGCACCGCCACGGCCAGCGTCGCCGGACCGCGCAGATTGATCCGTTCCGATGGTGTAGTCGACCGTCGCATCGGCTCGCACAGCGGGCCAGGGAGTGTTGGCGACGTAGTGGGCACGGCAGGGCCTTCCGATCGCCGAGCTATCTGGTTGTGGTGAACTCATACTGCGAGTTCAGCGGCGGTGGGGTGTCGGGGTCCGCGCGTCCGCATCGGCGGCGTGGCGGGAGGTCACAGTGACCGTGGTGTCCCGGTCTCTTTGCGCTCGCTGGCGGATCTGCCCTCTGCTGGTGCCGCGCCCACTTCCGCTATCCGGGACTCCCCGCCGAGACGCAGGCCCTGGTGCCGGGGTGGAGCGGCGGGTGTGACGAGCCCGCGGATACGGCTGTCCACGGCGGCGGTCACTGTCTGCTGAGCGGCGCCGAACACGAGTGCCCACACCAGCAGGTCTGGCAGCGGCATCGGGAAGGCCACGTTCGGGATCAGGCCGGCCTGCAGCAGCAGCACCCCGACGATCAGTGCTCCGATCGCGCCGAACAACGCGACGAGCAACCCGACCCGCAGATACGACGGCGCCAGGCTTGCTACCCGCAGTGGGATCCCGTTCACCGCGAACGCGGTCATCAGCCCGGCCAGCGCCAGCACCGCCAGCCCGATCAACCGGATCAACCGGTTGCGGAACCCGCGGCTCTGCGTACTGCCGCCGTCGCCCAGACCGGTGCCCGGTAGGCGGGATTCACCTGTGCCCGAACTCGGGGACCGATGTCGACCGCCTCGGAGTCGACCATCATGCCGCTTGACCTCCGCTCGGGTACCCACCAAGGGTCGAACCAGCGAGCGCCTCAAGGCCGGGAATTGCCGGGCCTGAGTCACGCTGTCACAGGTAGATAACGACGAGCAGCGCGCTGATACCTCCCCGAGCCTCAGGCGCTCACCTGGTCAGCCGCCCGCTGCAGCTCCGCAATCTCGATCTTGCCCATGCCCAGCACGGCCTGGGTGACTCGCTGCGCCCGGCCCGGATCCGGGTCGTCGACCAGTTCGAAGAGCATGGTCGGCACGACCTGCCACGAGAGGCCGAAGCGGTCCTTGAGCCACCCGCACGGCCCCTCCTGTCCGCCCTCGGACAGCCGACTCCAGTAGTAGTCGACCTCGTCCTGGTCGGCACAGTGGATCTGGAAGGAGACGGCCTCGCTGAAGGTGAACTGTGGACCGCCGTTGAGCCCGACGAACTCCTGCCCGTCGAGGCTGAAGCTGACGGTCATGACGCTGCCCTCGGGCCCGGGCGCCCCGGGTCCGTAGCGGGTCATGCCGAGGATCTCGGAGTTGGGGAAGATCGTGGTGTAGTGCGTCGCGGCCCGCTCGGCCTGTCCGTCGAACCACAGGCAAGGGACGGTCGTCGGCATGTGGTCATCCTCTCTCGTGCTCCGGGCGTGCTGCTGAAGAGATGACGACGGCTGAGCGCGGAACTCATCGGTGGGGGAGCGGACATCGCGCTGGGCAGGCCCCGGTGGGCTCGGCCGGGGTTGGTGGTGATGCGGATGATCAAGCGATCAACGCGGCGCGGGCGGGCGCGGGCGCGCGCAGGGCCCGCAGCACCCGGAGGGCACCGCTCCACGAAGTGGTTGCCGACGCCAACTCGCCGTCCCACACGCTGCTGGGGTCGACCTCCTGACCGTCGAGGGTCGTGGTCACCGTCTCCCCGGTTCGAGGGTCGAGGGTGATGCGCAGTGCCTGCTGGGGACGGCCGTGCTGGTCGAGGGGTGTGAACACCATCGACACCGGCTGTTCGGCAGGGTCGCTCAAGAAGCTGGCGGTGGTCTTCTGACGATCGTGGATCGACGCTACGGCGGCGGGCTCGGCGGAGGGGGTGGTCTCCGTCGGCGTCGTGGGGTGCCGGTGGGACGCGCCTCGTGGGGTGACAGGGCTCATGCCGAACCTCCTTGTCGCTTGGCCCGGGTGAAGTCGCGGCCGGGGGTGGCCCGGACGACGACCCTGGGCAGACCTTGATCGCCTTCTTGGTGAGCCTCGTGCGGGTCTCTCTCGCTCAGGGGTGGGAAGCCCGTCTCACAAGTTGGCTGGTGCCCCTCCCGCTTCTCGTCTCCCAGAAGAGAGTTTACTGTAGCAGAAAGTCACTGTGCAAGGCACAGCTTGAAAATCCCAAGCCGGCCTTCCCTGGCTACCCAGCCGACAGCCGCCGCCCTAGGCTCACCTCAGATGATCGAGCAGCAGCACGACCCGGGGTTGGGCTGCGAGCGGCCCCAGCACCGTGGAGGTTCCCGATGTCTCAGGTCCATGGGCCGATCGTGCCGCGCAAGCGCCTCGCCGCGGAGTTGAAGCGTCTCCGCGAGACCGCCGACCAGACGCTCGATCAGGTCGCCGGCGAATTGTTGATCTCCACGTCGAAGCTCAGCCGTTTGGAGAACGCCCAGGGCAGCCCGCAAGCGCGGGACGTCCGTGATCTCGCGAACTACTATGGCGTAGCCGACACCGCGCTCGGCGAGAAGCTCATGCGCTGGACCAGGGAGGGGCGTCGCCAAGCCTGGTGGTCCGACTACCAGGAAGTCCTCGAGCGGGACACCTCGTTCGACGCCTATCTCGCCTACGAGACGGAGGCGTCGGTCTCCCACGTCTACACCATCCCTTATGTGACAGGTCTGCTGCAGACGGCCGACTATGCCCGCTCCCTCATCAGCGCGATAGATCCCTGGCGCACCGCTGAGGAGGTCGACCGCTTCGTCGACGTCCTCAAACGTCGGCAGCAGGGCTTGGGGTATCGACAGGGGTTGCCGCCGCTGGATCTGAGCACGATCCTCCACGAGTCCTGCCTCACACAGTCCGTCGGTTCTCCTGACGTCATGCGCGGGCAGCTCGAAGCGCTCCTGAAATCTGCCACGCTCCCCAACGTAGAGCTCAGAGTCCTACCAATGAACGCCGAAGCTCATAAGATGAACACCTGCACGTGGTCGTACTTCGTGTTTTCTGAGGACACCCTGGACCGTGACGTGGTGCAAGTCGAGTCCCATGCCGGCTTCCTTCACATCGAACGACCTGAGCAGGTCAAACGCTACAACCGAGCATTCGAGGACCTGATCCGTCGCAGCCTGAGCGTTGAAGATTCATGCGAATTGATCCGATCGTTCACAGCACATTGATTCGACCGAGTCAGGGGGCGAGACATGACGCTCGACGAGCGGACACGGGAGGATCCGGCCCAGCCGCCGACGGATCCGGGTCGACCTCCGCCACCGATAGTGAAGGCGGCTTACGACTTTGCTTCGGTGCGGGACCGCAGTGCCGCGATCTACTTCCTGGCGCATGACGAGCCGATCGACGCCTCGAACGTCAGGGAACTCGCGGACCGGATCAGTGAACGGAGGTTCGACGAGCTCGACCTGGTCATTCACTCGTCGGGCGGGGACGTCCACGCGGCCTACCAGCTCGCCTGCTTCCTGCGACGTCGGGTCAGGAAGTTGATTGCCTGTGTCCCGCGTTACGCCAGAAGCGCCGCGACCTTGGTCTGCTTGTGCGCGGACCAGATCGTGCTCGACGACCTTGCCGCCCTGGGGCCCCTGGACACCCAGGTCTACGAAGGGCTCACCGACGGTGGACGGCCGGATTACCGGTCCGCGCTGAACGAGTTCAAGAGCCTCGAGCGCCTGCGCGACTTCTCGATGGAAACGCTACGTGCCGCCGCCGAGGTACTGTACGACCGGAACGTCGGGCACACCGACGACATCTTGCGGCACGCTTTGAGCTTCGTGTCGACCGTATCGGGACCACTGCTTGCCAAGATCGAGGCCCACAAGCTGGGAGACTACAGTCAGACGCTCGCTATCGGTGAGAACTACGGGGGCCGCCTCCTTCGCAGGTTCCACCCCATCGCCAAGGACCGGATCGCGGACACCATCACGCAGCTCGTCCATGGCTATCCCTCGCACCAGTACGTCATAGACTGTCAAGAACTGCGGGCGCTCGGGCTGCAAGCCGACGTCTTCACCGGCAGGGAGCAAGCCGTTTCCCGCGCCCTGTCCCGGCACGACTCGACAAGGCTGATCACGCTGGTCGACCCCCACCGCCCCCTCTCGGAGCAGGACTGGAGCGCCAAGACGGGAAGCCACGGCGCGACAGCGCCTGGCGTGCCCCCCACAGACCCGGCCGCCGGCGGCCCATCGGTTCCGGTCCCGCCGAACCCCTGGCGCCTCACACCACCGGGCGGACGCCGCGATTCACCGGCTGCGAGGGAGCGGGCCTGGGCCCCGCCAGGACCTCCCATTTATGACCCACCTCCCTGGGACGAACCCGAGGCGACGACGACCACACCGGAACGGGACGCGCCGTTACCTGACGCTGAGAGGTCGGAATGAATCCGTTGCTTTCGGGACTGCTCGCCGGCGGATGGCCGTTCCTGGTCGGTTGGGTGTTCCCCAGCGCCCTTTTCTTGACCATCTTCGGCTTCTTCTCCGGTACCAGCCGGCAGGAAATACTCATGGTGTCGTTGCCGCAGCTCGGCGTGGGCGGGCAGGTCGTGGCACTGACGGTAGCAGCGTTTGCCCTCGCCCTGCTGCTCAGCGCCCTGCAAACGCAGCTCTACCGCTTGCTGGAAGGCTACTACTTTCCAGCGTGGCTGCAGGCGGCCCGGCAACGGCGTCACCTGCGGCGACGAGACACCGTGCGGGGGGAACGGGACGCGCTGGGCACGAGGTTGCGGGACGGCGCGGTGCGGGCACGCCACGACACTTCCGGCGACGAGGTCCGTCTCGGACTTCTGTCGGAACGGCTGCGTCGCTATCCGTTCGACGACGGCCAGATCGCACCTACCCGCCTGGCAAATGCCATACGCGCGTTCGAGGTGTACGCGTGGCACCACTTCTGTCTCGACTCTCAAACGTTGTGGTGTGAACTCACCAGCGTTGCGCCGGACCGAACGCGGTCGGATGTCGAACGGGCACGAGCCGGAGTCGACTTCTTCGTTGTGCTGGTGTACCTGTCGGCTCTGGGCGGAGTGGTGAGCCTCGTGGGCTCCCTGTACGGACGACCCGACGTCAAGCTCGCCGTCGTCGGCGTGGTGGCGCTGTGCCTGGTGCCGCTCTGGTACGAACTCGCCGTACGCAGCACGGACAACTGGTACCAGACCATGCAGGCCCTGGTCAACCTCGGCCGGAAGCCACTGGCGGAATCCTTGAACCTCACCTTGCCGAGCACGGTCGAGGCTGAGCGAGAAATGTGGCGGAGCGTCGGCTGGCTCGTGCGGGAACGATACAATCCTCAGGTCTCGAAGGTTCTCAAGCCGTTTTCCGCGACGTCTGCGACGCCGCTGACATCGAACAGGGAGGCGCCGGCTGACAACCAGCCGACCCGGCAGGCCCTGTCACCGTGAGCGTCTCACCCCGCAGGGTCCCGGGCACAGCCAGCGGGCTCCCCGTGGGCTCACCGGCATGACGACCTTCACCGCCCGGTCCCGGTGCCATCGGCGCGGTGTGAGGAAGTCGTGAGGAATCGGTCGCTCACTGTTGGGGACGTGTGAGGGAGCCCGCCGTCCGGGTGCCAGCGGGGTGTACTGGTGCCGCGAAGGCGCACCGCCTCGCGGGTTCGCATGAGGGGAGACATCGAGCCCGACCGCGTCACCGTTCATGGTGAGGAGCCCTGGGTGTCGGACGTCGCGTTCATCGGGTTGACGATCGTGGTGTTCGCCGTGCTGGCCCTGGTGGTGCGGGGCGTGGAGCACCTGGTCGGGCCGGTGGCGGGCAGCGACCGGGCGGATCCACCCGATGCCCGGGGTGCGGGTGGAGCGGGCGGTACCGGGGGTGTGGACGGCGCCGGTACCCGCTGCGCCAGGCAGGTGGCGCGGTGAGCGTCGCTGATCTTGCCGGTCTGGTGGTGTCGGTGCTGCTGGTCTGCTACCTGGTGGTGGCGCTGGTCGCCCCGGAGAGGTTCACGTGAGCACCGCGGCGGCGGGATTCTTGCAGGGCGGCCTGCTGGTGGTGGCGTTGGCGGCGGCGTACCGGCCGCTGGGCGACTACATGGCCCACGTCTTCACCACCGACCGGCACTGGCGGGTGGAACGGGGTATCTACCGGCTGATCGGGGTGGACGCCGCGGCCGAGGCGAGATGGCCCACCTATCTGCGGAGCCTGCTGGCGTTCTCCGTGGTGTCCGTGCTGTTTCTCTACGGTTTTCAACGGGTGCAGGCCCACCTGCCGCTGTCGTTGGGTTTTCCGGGGGTGAAGCCTGATCAGGCATTCGACACGGCGGCGTCTTTCGCGACCAACACGAACTGGCAGTCGTACTCGGGTGAGTCCACGATGGGTCACCTGGTGCAGATGGCCGGGCTGGCGGTGCAGAACTTCGGTTCGGCGGCGGTGGGCATCGCGGTGGTGATCACGCTGATCCGCGGGTTCACCCGCTCTCGGACCGACCGTATCGGCAACTTCTGGGTCGACCTGGTTCGCGGGGTGTGCCGGCTGTTGCTGCCGATCGCGGTCGTCTTCGCGTTGGTGCTGATCGCCGGCGGCGTGGTGGACAACTTCTCGGCCGGGCACGCGGTGCGCACCCTGGCCGGAGCGCGGCAAGTGGTCCCTGGCGGGCCGGTGGCCTCCCAGGAGGTCATCAAGGAGCTGGGAACCAACGGCGGTGGGTTCTACAACGCCAACTCCGCGCATCCGTTCGAGAACCCCAACCCGGTCACGAACTGGTTGGAGATCTTCCTGCTGCTGGTCATCTCGTTCGCGCTGCCGCGCACGTTCGGGCGGATGGTCGGCGACGCGCGGCAGGGCTATGCCGTGGTGACGGTCATGGCGGTCATCTGGATCGCCTCGGTGGCCGGGGTCACGTTCTTCGAGTCCGGGCACCACAGCGCCGCGGCGCTGGCCGCGGGCGGCGCCTACGAGGGCAAGGAGGTCCGTTTCGGTATCCCGGCCTCGGCGTTGTTCACCGCGTCGACGACGTTGACCTCGACGGGAGCGGTCAACAATGCGCACGACTCGCTGACTCCGCTGGGTGGCGGCATCGCCCTGCTGGACATGATGCTGGGGGAGATCGCGCCGGGCGGCACCGGCTCCGGCCTGTACGGCATCCTGGTGCTGGCCATCGTCACCGTCTTCGTCGCGGGACTGATGGTCGGGCGCACCCCGGAGTACCTGCAGAAGAAGCTCCAGGCGCGGGAGATCAAACTAGCCTCCCTGTACATCCTGACCACCCCGGCGCTGGTGTTGATCGGTACCGGCGTCGCCATGGCGTTACCGGGTGAGCGGGCGGCGGTCCTCAACCCGGGTCCGCACGGGCTGTCCGAGGTGCTGTACGCGTTCACCTCAGCCTCGAACAACAACGGTTCGGCATTTGCCGGGTTGTCGGTGAACACCGTCTGGTACAACGGCGCGCTGGGCGTCGTGATGGTGCTGGGCCGGTTCATGCCGATGATCTTCGTGCTGGCACTGGCCGGGTCGTTGGCCCGGCAGCGACGGGTCCCGGCCGGTGCCGGCACGCTGCCCACGCATCGGCCGCTGTTCATCGGCATGTTGCTCGGTGTGGTGCTCATCGTGGTGGCGTTGACCTATTTCCCCGCGCAGGCGCTGGGCCCGCTCGCGGAGGGGTTGCACTGATGTCGGTGAGCAGTAGCCAGCAGTCGCGGCGCTCGCCCAGCACCCCGCCCGGCGCCCCGGCCGGTGGCCGGCCACCGCGGGTCTCGGCCGGGCTGGCCGACCCTCGTCAGTTGCTCCGGTCGACCCCGGACGCGCTGCGCAAACTCGACCCGCGGGTGCAGCTGCGCAATCCGGTGATGTTCGTCGTCGAGGTCGGCTCGGTGATGACCACGATCGAGGCGATCGCGACACCGACGGTGTTCGCCTGGTTGATCACGATCTGGTTGTGGCTGACCGTGGTCTTCGCCAACCTCGCCGAGGCGGTCGCCGAAGGTCGAGGCAAGGCGCAAGCGGAGACGCTGCGCCGGACCAAGCGGGAGACCACCGCCCGGCGGCTCATCGGCTGGCCGGGTCCCTCCGTGACCGAGGAACAGGTCCCCGGTGTCGCGCTGCGGCTAGGTGATCACGTGGTGGTCGAGGCCGGGCAGACGATCCCCGGCGATGGCGACGTCGTCGAGGGGATCGCCAGCGTGGACGAGTCCGCGATCACGGGGGAGTCCGCGCCGGTGATCCGCGAGTCGGGTGGGGACCGCTGCGCGGTGACCGGGGGCACCACGGTGCTGTCGGACCGGATCGTGGTGCGGATCACTTCCCGACCAGGAGAGACCTTCATCGACCGGATGATCGGGTTGGTCGAGGGGGCATCGCGGCAGAAGACCCCGAACGAGATCGCGCTGAACATCCTGCTCGCCTCACTGACGATCATCTTCATGCTCGCGGTGGTCACGCTGCAGCCGATGGCGATCTACTCCCATGCCCGGCAGTCCATCGTGGTGCTGGTGGCCCTGCTGGTGGCGCTGATCCCGACCACGATCGGGGCGCTGCTGTCGGCGATCGGCATCGCCGGCATGGACCGGCTGGTGCAGCGCAACGTGCTGGCGATGTCCGGTCGGGCGGTGGAGGCCGCCGGGGATGTGAACACGCTGCTGCTGGACAAGACCGGCACGATCACCCTCGGCAACCGGCAAGCCACCGAGTTCCTCCCGGTCGACGCCGTGTCGGTGGAGCGGGTGGCCGATGCGGCGCAACTGGCGAGCCTGGCCGACGAAACCCCCGAGGGCCGGTCGGTCGTGGTACTGGCCAAACGGGAACTGGGTCTGCGGGCGCGGCAGGACGGTGAACTGGTCGGGGCGGCTTTCGTGGCGTTCACCGCGCAGACCCGCATGTCCGGCGTGGACCTGCCGGACGGCCGACAGGTCCGCAAGGGCGCGGCCAGCGCGGTCCGGGAGTGGATCGTCGCCGGCGGTGGGGAGCCGGCCAGCCGGCTCGGGCCGATGGTGGACGCGATCTCCGCCACCGGTGGCACCCCGTTGGTCGTCGCGGAGCGCACCAACGGCACCGCGCGGGCACTGGGCGTGATCCATCTCAAGGACGTGGTGAAGGACAACATCCGGGAGCGGTTCGCCGAGCTGCGCGCGATGGGCATCCGCACGGTGATGATCACAGGTGACACCCGGCTCACCGCGGCGGCCATCGCCGCCGAGGCCGGGGTGGACGACTTCCTCGCCGAGGCCACCCCCGAGGACAAGATGGCCCTGATCCGCCGGGAGCAGACCGACGGCCGACTGGTCGCGATGACGGGGGACGGCACCAACGACGCCCCCGCGCTGGCCCAGGCCGACGTCGGGGTGGCCATGAACACCGGCACCTCCGCCGCGAAAGAAGCCGGCAACATGGTCGACCTGGACTCCAACCCGACCAAGCTGATCGAGATCGTCGAGATCGGCAAGCAACTGTTGATCACTCGTGGCGCGCTGACCACGTTCTCCATCGCCAACGACGTGGCCAAGTACTTCGCGATCATCCCCGCCATGTTCGCCGCCGTCCATCCAGGGTTGGACAAGCTGAACGTCATGCGACTGCACTCACCGACCTCAGCGATCACCTCCGCGATCATCTTCAACGCACTCATCATCGTGGCGCTCATCCCGCTGGCCCTGCGGGGGGTGCGCTACACCCCCTCGTCGGCCTCGGCCATGCTGCGCCGGAACCTGTGGATCTACGGTATCGGCGGCCTGGTCCTGCCGTTCCTCGGGATCAAACTCATCGACCTGGTCATCCAATTCGTTCCCGGATTGCGGTGAGCACCATGACCCCCCTGACCACCCGATTGCCAGGCTCGGTCCGTCAACACCTGGCCGCGCTGCGGGCGCTGCTGGTGTTGACCGTCCTCACCGGCGTCCTCTATCCGCTGGGGGTGATGGGGATCGGCCAACTGGTCTTCCCCGCGCAGGCCAACGGGTCACTGGTGAGCGCGGACGGCCGGGTGGTGGGATCCAGCCTGCTGGGTCAGGCGTTCACCGATGCCCAGGGCAATCCACTGCCGCAGTGGTTCCAGCCCCGTCCCTCGGCGGCTGCGGATCCGAACAACAAGGATCCGAACAACAAGGACGACCCCGGATACAACCCGTTGTTCTCCGGTCCGTCCAACCTCGGCCCGTCCAACCCGGACCTGATCGCAAGCATCCAGGCGCGTCGGGCCGCGGTCGCGGCGTTCGACGGGGTGCCGCCGGCGAGCGTGCCACCGGACGCCGTCACGGCCAGCGGCTCCGGGCTGGACCCGGACATCTCCCCGGCCTACGCCTACGAGCAGGTGAACCGGGTGGCGCGGGCCCGGGGCCTGGATCCGGGCGTGGTACGGGCGCTCGTGGCCGTCCACGTGCAGGGCCGGACGCTCGGCATCCTCGGTCAGCCGCGGGTCGACGTCCTGGAGCTCAACATGGCGCTGGCTCGACTGCGAGGGGAGTCGTGATGGGCACTGCCGGAGCGCTGCGGGTGTATCTCGGCGCGGCGCCCGGGGTCGGGAAGACCTACCGGATGCTCGAGGAGGGCCGCCGGCGCCGGGACCGCGGCACCGACGTCGTGGTGGCCTTCGTCGAGACCCACGGCCGGCCCAAGACCGAGGCGCTCATCGGTGACCTGGAGCTCGTGCCGCGGCTGCACCGGACGTATCGGGGTGCCGAGTTCACCGAGATGGACCTCGACGCCGTCCTCGCCCGGGCGCCCAAGGTCGCCCTGGTCGACGAGCTCGCCCACACCAACGTCCCCGGCGGTCGCCATGCCAAGCGCTGGCAGGACATCCAGGAACTGCTGGCCGCCGGCATCAATGTGATCAGCACGGTGAACGTCCAGCACCTGGAGTCCCTCAACGACGTCGTCGCGAAGATCACCGGCATCGTGCAGAGCGAGACCGTGCCGGATGAGGTGGTCCGCCGAGCCCACCAGATCGAACTCGTGGACATGACCGCCGAGGCGTTGCGGCGGCGCATGGCCCACGGCAACATCTATCCCCCGGAAAAGGTCGACGCCGCGTTGAGCAACTACTTCCGCCAGGGCAACCTCACCGCGCTGCGCGAGCTTGCGCTGCTGTGGCTGGCCGACCGGGTCGAGGAAGGCCTGCAACGGTACCGGGCCGAGCACGGCATCGGCGGCGTGTGGGAGACCCGGGAACGCGTCGTCGTCGCGCTCACCGGCGGACCGGAGGGCGACACCCTCATCCGCCGCGCCGCCCGCATCGCCGCCCGCGCCGGGGGAGGCGGCGGCGACCTCCTCGCCGTCCACGTGACCCGCAGCGACGGCCTGACCGGCGCCGACCCCGCCGAGCTGGCCGGCCAGCGCCGGCTCGTGGAATCCCTCGGCGGCAGCTACCACCTGGTGGTCGGCGATGACGTCTCCGGCGCGCTGTTGGATTTCGCCCGAGCGCAGAGCGCCACCCAGCTCGTGCTGGGCACCAGCCGCCGCGGCCGGGTATCACGACTGCTGGGCGGGCGCGGCATCGGGGAGACGGTGACCGCGGCGTCCGGCGACATCGACGTGCACCTGGTCACCCACCCCTATGCCAGCCGAGGCCAACGGCTGCCCGCGGCGGGCACCGATCTCCCGGGCAGGCGAGCGCTCATCACCACGGCCGCCGCCTTGTCTGTGCCTCCGGCGATCACCGCGATCCTCACCCAGGCGCGTGAGCAGGTGAACCTGACCAGTCAGGCCTTGATCTTCCTGGTGGGAGTCGTCAGCATCGCCGGCATCGGCGGGCCAGCTCCGGCGGTGCTCGCCGCCCTGGTCAGCTCGCTGCTGCTCAACTACTACTTCATGCCCCCGATCCACCGATTGAGCATCGCCGACCCGAACAACGTCATCGCGCTGGTCGTGTACGTGCTCGTCGCGCTGGCCGTCGCCTCGGTGGTCGACCTCGCGGTCCGGGCGACCCGCCGGGCCGCCCGCGCCTCGGCCGAGGCGGCGACCCTCTCGGCGTTGGCCGGCAGCGTGCTGCGCGGGGAGGAGGCGATCCCCGCGTTGTTGGAATGTTCCCGGGAGACCTTCGCCATGACCTCGGCGACCCTGCTCGATCGGACCGATACCGACATCCCCTCGGACGGCATGGCCTCCGACGACCTGCAGCGCTGGGCGACCCTGGGGGTCGCGGGAGCGCCACCGTCGCGCTGTCCGGCCGAGGCCGACGTCACCGTCCCGGTCGGCCTGGATGCCGTGCTTGCGCTGCGTGGCCGGGTGCTGCCGGCCGCCGACCAGCGGGTGCTCACCGCGTTCGGCGCGCAGGTGGCGGTCGCGCTCGACCGCGACCGGCTCACCCGCGAGGCCGCCGAGGCCAGACCCGCGATCGAGGCCGATCGGATGCGCACCGCGCTGCTGGCCGCGGTCAGCCACGACCTGCGCAGTCCGCTGGCCGCGGCCAGGGCCGCGGTGAGCAGCCTGCGCAACCCCGAGGTCGACTGGAGCGCCGAGGACAGCACCGAGTTGTTGGCCACCGCGGAGGAGTCCCTGGAGCGGTTGACCCGGCTGGTCGACAACCTGCTCGACATGAGCCGCCTGCAAGCCGGGGTCCTGGCGGTGCACCGGCAACCGCTCGCCCTGGGTGAGCTCGTCCCGATCGTGCTGGAGGGGGTGGGCCCCGAGGCGGCCGCCGTGCGCTGGCAGCCGGCGCCGGGGATGCCGCCGGTGCTGGCCGACCCGCAACTCCTGGAACGGGTGATCGCCAACCTGGTCAGCAACGCGCTGCGCTACAGCCCCACCGCCAACCCCCCGGTGCTGACCGCCAGCGCCCTCGAGGACCAGGTGGAACTGCGGGTCATCGACCGCGGGCCGGGCATCCCGGAAACCGATCGGGAGCACATCTTCGTGCCGTTCCAACGCCTCGGCGACCGCGACAACACCACCGGGCTCGGGCTCGGGTTGGCGCTCTCCCGCGGACTGGTCGAAGCCATGGGTGGCTCGCTCACCCTCGAGGACACCCCCGGCGGGGGGCTCACCATGGTCGTGACCCTGCACCCCGGCACGTCCGAGCCCGGGCCGGCGGAGGTGAGGGGTGAGGAGATCTCGGCGTGAACCGCATCCTCGTCGTCGACGACGAATCCCAACTGCTGCGGGCCCTACGGATCAACCTGCGCGCCCGACATTACGAGGTCGACACCGCCCACGACGGCGCGGCCGCGCTGTCCGCGGTGGCCCGCCGACCTCCCGACGTCGTCGTGCTGGATCTGGGCCTGCCCGACATCGACGGCATCGACGTCATCATCGGCCTGCGCGGCTGGACCCAGGTCCCGATCATCGTGCTCTCCGGCCGGACCGACGGCGCTCACAAGGTCGAAGCCCTGGACGCGGGCGCGGACGACTACGTCACCAAACCGTTCAACATCGACGAGTTGCTCGCCCGCATCCGGGCCGCGCTACGCCACCGCGCCACCAGCGACATCGGCCAGCAGATCATCCTCGGCGCCTACACCGTCGACCTGCCCGCCCACCGCGTCACCCGCCGCTGCCCCACCCCGGGCCCCACCGGTGCCGACCGGCCCGGTGCCGACCAGCCCGGTGCGTCGGCGAGCGGGCAACCGGCGGTGCACCTGACGCCCACCGAATGGAAGATCCTCGCCCTGCTGCTGCGCCACCCCGGCGCGCTGGTGGAGTCCCACCGGCTCCTCACCGAGATCTGGGGCCCCCGCTACCACACCGCGACCGACTCGCTGCGCTTCCACATCGCCGGGCTGCGCCGCAAGCTCGAAGCCGACCCGGCCCACCCCCGGTACCTGCTCACCGAAGCCGGCCTGGGCTACCGCTACCAGCCGTGAGCCACTCGCACCAGCGGCTGCGGAGCGACCGGACGTTTCTCACAGCCCCGGCCCGGAGGGTGGTTTCCGCCGGTTCCGACCCGGGCAGTGGTTTCCGCCGGTTCCGGCCCGGGCACACCGCGCCGTGATGTTGCTGCGCTTCCCAGGTGTGTACCGGGTCGACAGCGACACGTCGTTGTTGGCTGGGGTGCTCCGCGACGGCGGTTACGCGGCCGGCCGCCGCGTGCTGGACGTCGGCACCGGCACCGGCGTGCTGGCCCTGGTCGCCGCTCGCGCCGGCGCCGCCTCGGTCACCGCCGTCGACGTGTCGCTGCGTTCGGTGGCTGCCACGTGGCTCAACGCTCGCCTGCACCGCAGCGCGGTCGTCGTGCACCGCGGCGACTTGTTCGCTCCCGTCGCGGGCCGACGCTTTGACCTCATCGTCGCCAACCCGCCCTACGTGCCAGCCGCCACCGACGTCCTGCCCCGACACCGGATCAGCCGTTGCTGGGACGCCGGCCGCGACGGGCGCACCGTGCTGGATCGGCTCTGCACCGAAGGACCGGGCCTGCTCACCTCCGGTGGCATGCTGCTGCTCGTGCACTCTGCCGTCTGCGGCTGCGACGGCACCATCAGCCGCTTGGCTGACTCCGGCCTCGACGCCGAGATCCTTGCCCGCGGCGTCGTGCCCTTCGGCCCCGTCATGCGGGCCCGGGTCGCGATGCTCGAGACCCGCGGGCTCGTCGAAGCCGGGCAACGGGACGAGGAACTGGTCGTCATCGGAGCCCGCCGTGCCGGCTGAGACCGCCCGACGACAGGTCTTCCCGACCGAGGACGGGCCGGTACTCGTCCACGGCCCCGTCGAGGTCGTGCTGCCCGACGGGCGCC
>JAVKSM010000049.1:0-21173 GCA_039583705.1 Pseudonocardiaceae bacterium | reverse complement strand
GGGAAGGCCAGCTCCAGCGAACCGCCGGCCTGCGCCCCCCCGCCCGGTCGGTGGCCGTGGCCGTCGGTCCGGGGGGCACCCTGCCGCGTCCCGGCCCGGCTTCCCCGGCTCCGCCCGGGTCTGCTTTGCGCGGTTCCGCTCTGCCCGGGGCCGCTCTGCCCGGGTCGACAGACGGCTCCGGCCTCGTGGTGCTCCCGGTCGGACGGCGTCGGGTGGCCCGGGAGCTGCTGCTCGCCCCGCCGCCGCTGCTGGTGCTCGCCCTCACCGCCATCTCGTTGGCCGCGCAGCACGGGCGGCTCGGGCTGGCGCTCTCCGGCGGCCGGCTGCTGCCGCCCGCCGGGCTGGGCGCGACGTGGAGCTCCTACCTGGCCGAGTGGCACCAGGTCGACGGTGGGACCGCGGCCCCGGCGCCGACGGCGCTGGCCGTGCTCGGGGTGATCGGCGCGCCGTTCGCCGCGATCGGCGGCCCGGCCGCCGCCGTGTCGCTGATGCTGCTCGGCGCGTTGCCGCTGGCCGGCCTGACCGCCTACCTCGCCACCCGGCGGGTGCGGGTGAGCCGGTGGGGCCGGGCGGCGTGCGCGGTGGCCTACGCGCTGAGTCCGGTGCTCACGGCGGCCGTCGCGCAGGGCCGCCTCGACGTCGTCGTCGCGGTCGTGCTGTTGCCGCCGGTGCTGGCCGGGGTGGTCGCCGTGCTGCGGGGGCCGCCGCCGGGCGCCAGGCCCAGCTCCTGGCTTTCCGTCGCCTGCGCAACCGCGCTGGCGCTCGCGGTGGTCAGCGCGTTCGCGCCGCTGGTCCACCTCGTCGTGCTCGTCATCGCGCTGGCCGGGTTCGTGCTCACCGCCGCCGCGCCGGGCTACGCGATGCGCCGTGCGCTCGGGCTCTTCATCGTCGTGCTGCTGCCCCTCGGGCTGCTGCTGCCGTGGCCGGCGGTCGTCCTGGCGCACACCGTGGTGCTCCTGCACGGTGTCGGGTCGCGGGTCGCGCAGGTCAGGGTGGGGGTCGGGCAGTTGCTCACCCTCGATCCCGGCGGCCCGGGCCGGCTTCCGGTGGTGGGCGTGCTGCTGCTGGCAGCCGCGCTGCTGGTCACCGTGCTGCGGCGGCGGCGGGCGGTGCTACCCGGTCTGGCGCTGGCGGCACTCGGGATCGGCGTCGCCGCGGTCGTCAACCACCTCGAACTGCCGCCGCTCTCCGGTGGGACCCCCCGGCCGGGCTGGACCGGCGCCCCGCTGGCGGTTGCGGCCTGCGGCGCGCTGTGGACCGTGCTCGCCGGGATGGCACGCACCGTGGAGGGCGAACCTCGGCAGCCCGGCCGCGGCGTTCGGGCGACGGTGACAGGTGCCGCGGCCGCCGTCGTCGTGGCGCTCGCCGTGGGTGTCCTGCTGCGTGGCGGGGCCGGTCCCCTCGCTGCGGGCCCGACGCCGGGGCTGGATCCCGCTGTAGCCGGCGAGCTGCGCCAGGCCGGCACCGCGGTGGTCGACGTCGCCGCTGACGGCAGCGTGCGCAGTGCGCCGGCGCGGCTGCCCAGCTTCGGCGACGACGACCTCGCGCCGGTGGGCGCCGAGCCGCAACGGCTGGCGCGTGACATCACGGCGCTGACCACTGCCGAGCCGGCCGCCGCGCGGGCCGCGGTCGCCGACCTGGGGACCGGTGGTGTCGCTCTGCTCGCACTGCCGGACGCGGCCACCGCGCAGCGGGTGCGCACCGCCGCCGGTCCGCTGCTGGCCGACGGTGCGCCCACCTCGGACGGCCGTCCGACGTTGCGGGTGCGGCTGCCGGTGGGGGGCGCGGTGCTGGTGGAGCCGCCGCTGTCCGACGACGCGACTCACGGCGGCGGGCCGCCGGAGACGCCGGGCGCCAAGGGCGTCACGCCGATCCCGGACCGGCCGCCGACCATCGCCGCGCGGGTCTCGGCCGGCGCCGCCGACCGGCTGCTCGTGGTGGCCGGCGCCGACGAGCCCGGGTGGTTCGCCACCGTCAACGGCAAGCCGGTGCCGGTGGTACAGGCGTGGGGCCACCTCGCCGCCGTTCCAGTGCCCGCGCCGCAGTCCGACGTGCGGGTCGATCGATCAGGCGCGCTGCGGGCACTGCTGCTGGTGATCGAGGCCGCGTTGCTGCTCTTTACCGTCGTGGCCGCGCTGCCCGGCCGCCGCCGCGCCGACGACTAGCAGACGACTAGCAATGGTGTCCGGCGGTCGCCAGCTCGGCACGGACGAGGATGGGTAGGTGGTCGGATCCGGGAACAGGCAGCACGTCAGCTTCTGCGCTCACGCCCGGCGAGGCGATGCAATAGTCGATCGGCTCGACCGGTTGGTCCGCCGGCATGCGGCAGCTCCTCTCACGTGGCAGGTTGCACCGATCGCCCGCGCCCTCCGGTGAGCCCCGTGCGCCAGCAGGCGGCCGCTAACCGTCGTCAGTGAGTGAGTCCGGGTCGATGCCCAGGTAGTCGGCGACCTGCTCCAGCAACACCTCGTGCAGCAGGTCGGCGAGGTCGTCGCCGTCCCGGGCGCGGGCTTCCAGCGGCCGGCGGTAGAGCACGATCCGGGCACGGGTGGGCAACCCGCGCCGGTCCACCCCGGCCGGCACCAGGCGCGCCAGCGGGACGTTGCCGTCCTGGAGAACCTCCGGACCCCACACCACGGCGTCTGGAGCCGTCACCTCGACGTGCGGCACGTCGTCGACCGCGACGTCGAGCTGGCCGAGCCGGTCCCCGAAGCGGTCCTCGATCGGTTCGAGGGCATCCAGGACCAGGGCGTCGAACTGCTCGGCGCGGCTGCGGGCCGCCGGCGTCGTCGCCGGGAACAGTGGGCTACGCAGCCCACGCCCCCGCCGGTCCCGTCGGCGCCGCGCCCGGCGGTGCTTCTCCCTGGCGGTCACCACGGCTCCCCGACTGTCACCACGCTCCCCGACTGTCACCACGGCTCCCTGGCGGTCACCACGGCCGGGATGGTACGCGCAGGGACGCCGTCGGGTAGCGCCGCGCGCCTGCGACGTCCGGGGCCGGTCACGGGTTAAGGTCGCCGCCGTGCGGGTCTTACGAAAGTGCTCGCGAGCCGGGTGCGGCAACGGCGCCGTCGCCACGCTCACCTATGTCTACCGTGACTCCACCGCGGTGGTCGGTCCGCTGGCGACCACGGCCGAGCCCCACTCCTACGACCTGTGCGAGCAGCACGCCCGCCGCCTCACCGCCCCACGGGGCTGGGAGGTCGTGCGCTACGAGGGCGAGCTGGTCCCGCCGGAGCCCTCTGTGGACGACCTCGCCGCGCTCGCCGAGGCGGTTCGGGAGGCGGCCCGGGCGGATCGGCCGGTCGAGCCGGCGCCGGTGAGTGCGGGTACTCCCCGGCGCGGTCACCTCCGCGTGCTGCCCGACCCCGAATGCGTGCTGCCCGACTCCGAGTGGCGATAAGGCCGGGTGGCGGTGAGTACCGCGCAAGGCCGATAGGCTCGGTGGCGTGCCAGTGGGTGTGCAGGACCGGTCCAGGGTCGTGTCCCAGGTCGTGAAGGCCTACGACATCCGGGGGATCGTCGGCGAGCAGCTCGACGACGCCTTCGTGCGTGACGTGGGTGGCGCGTTCGCCCGGCTCGTCGGGGCGCCGGCGATCGTGGTCGGCCACGACATGCGGAAGTCCTCCCCGGCCCTGGCCGCGGCCTTCGCCGAGGGGGTCACCGGCCAGGGTGTCGACGTCGTCGCGATCGGGCTGGCCTCCACGGACATGCTCTACTTCGCCTCCGGGAACCTCGACCTGCCCGGCGCGATGTTCACCGCCAGCCACAACCCGGCCCGCTACAACGGCATCAAGCTGTGCCGGCGGGGCGCGGCCCCGGTCGGGCAGGACACCGGGCTCGGGGACATCGCCGGGATGCTCCGCTGCGGGGTGCCGCGCGCCGACCGCGCGGCCGGGACGGTCCGGCGGCGGGACCTGCTCGCGCACTACGCCGAGTACCTGCGCAGCCTGGTCGACCTGCGCGGCATCCGCCCGCTGACCGTCGCCGTGGACGCCGGCAACGGCATGGCCGGCCACACCGTGCCCGCGGTCGTCGAGGGCCTGCCGCTCACGGTGATCCCGATGTACTTCGAGCTCGACGGCAGCTTCCCCAACCACGAGGCCAACCCGCTCGATCCGGCCAACCTCGTCGACCTGCAGGCCCGGATCAGGGACGGTGACGGCGTCGACGCCGGCCTGGCGTTCGACGGGGACGCCGACAGGTGCTTCGTCGTTGACGAGAACGGCGACCCGGTTGCCCCGAGCGCGATCACGGCGCTGGTCGCCACCCGGGAGCTGGCCAAGGAGCCCGGCGGCACCGTCATCCACAACCTCATCACCTCCCGCGCCGTGCCGGAGATCGTCGCCGAGCACGGGGGCCGGGTGGTGCGCACCCGCGTCGGGCACTCGTTCATCAAGCAGACGATGGCGGAGACGGGGGCGATCTTCGGTGGCGAGCATTCCGCGCATTACTACTTCCGCGACTTCTGGCGGGCCGACTCGGGCATGCTCGCGGCGCTGCACGTGCTGGCGGCCCTCGGCGGTCAGGACCGCCCGCTGAGTGCGGTCATGGCCGAGTTCTCCCGGTACGTCGCCTCCGGCGAGGTCAACTCGACGGTCGACGACCAGGCCCGCAGGTTGGCCGCGGTCAGGGAGCACTTCGCGGCCCGGGCGGGCGCCAGCCTCGACGAGCTGGACGGCCTGACCGTCGAGCTGTCCGACGGGTCGTGGTTCAACCTGCGGCCGTCGAACACCGAGCCGCTGCTGCGGCTCAATGTGGAGGCCGGCAGCCGCGACGAGGTCGACGCGCTGCGCGACGAGGTGCTCGCGCTGGTGCGCGGCTGAGCGCACGGACGAGGAGGTGTGATGGCCGTCGAGCTGGACCCACGGCTGCTGGAGATCCTTGCCTGCCCGTGCCCGCGGCATGCCGAGCTGCGGGTGGGGACCGAGGCGGACCCGCAGGCCGATGTGCTGAGCTGCCTGGAGTGCGGCCGGCGCTATCCGGTGACCGACGGCATCCCGGTACTGCTGCTCGACGAGGCGGACCCCCCGTTCTCCCCGGAGGAGCTGCGGCCCGCGGGCGGCGGCTGAGCCGGCGTGCTGGACGACACCCTGCTGTCCGACGCCGCGCGGCTGGTCGACGCGGACCGGGCCGGCATGCTGCGCACAGCGGCGGGGGCCGGTGCGCTGGTCCGCTCGACGGTCGAGGCGGCGCTCGACGCCGATGTCGCAGCGCTGTCGGGCATGCGCCCCCGGGCGCTGGTGCTGCTGACCCGTCCCGGGGCGGGTGAGCTGACCGCCCGCCTCACCGCCGCGCTGCTGGGCCCGTCATGTTCGGTTCCAGTGATGCTCGCCGCCTCGGCGCCGGCCTGGCTCGGACCCCTCGACGTGGTCTCCGGCTACACCGTCGACCCTGCCGACGAGGAGTTGGCCGTGGCCGTGGCGACGGCGGTGCGCCGGGGTGCCGAGGTCGTGCTGTGCACGCCGGAGGAGGGCCCGGTGGCGGCCGCCGGAGCGGGCCGGGCTCGGCTGCTGTGCCCGCGGGTGCCGGTGCCGCCGGGGTTCGACCTGCCGTGCGCGCTGACCGCCGCACTCTCGGTCACCACCGCGCTCGGCCTGCTGCGGGCCGACCTCGGGGCGTTGGCCGACGAGTTGGACCGGGAGGCCGAGCGGGACCACCCGCAGCACGAGCCGTTCGTCAACCCGGCCAAGACCCTCGCGCTGCGGCTGGCCGACCGGGTGCCCCTGTTGTGGGGTGTCGACGAGTCGGCAACCGCGCTGGCGGGCTGCGTCGCCGCGGCCCTGGCCAGCCATGCCGGCGTCGTCGCCCAGGCCACCTCGGTGGCCGCCGCAGCGCTGCAACCGGCGCTGCTGCGGTGGGTGGCCGGCGCCGGCGTGCCCGAAGCGCTGTTCGCCGACCCGTTCACGGACCCGTTCGAGGGCCCGGAGCGCGCCGCGCCGCAGCCCCGCGTCGTCCTGCTCGGCGTGCGCGACGACGACATCACCCGGGCCCGGCTCGCCGAGGCGGAGCGGCGCTGGCCGGACGCGGACGTGCTCCACCCGGTCGACGAGGTCGCCGGCGGTGAGGACGCGAGGGCGGCCGCGGTGGCCGTCCGGGCCTGCTTCGCCGCCGTGTACCTCGGCTTGGCCGGAGGTACGGTCACCGCGGCTGCGCCGGACCGGCCCTGAGAGCGATTCGAGAGGAACCGCGTGGAGTTGTTGCTGGGAGCGGTCCGTCCCTACGCGTGGGGGTCGCGCACGGTGATCGCCGAGCTGCTCGGCGAACCGGTGCCGTCGCCGCACCCCCAGGCTGAGCTGTGGTTCGGTGCGCACCACGCAGACCCGTCCCGGCTGCGCCGACCCGACGGCACGGAGGAGTGCCTCGACGTGGCGCTGCGCCGCGATCCCGTCGGCCTGCTCGGCCCATGCTGCCAGCAGCGCTGGGAGGGTCGGCTGCCGTTTCTGCTCAAGGTGCTCGCCGCCGAGGAACCGCTGAGCCTGCAGGCCCACCCGAGCGCGGAGCAGGCCGCCGTCGGGTTCGCCCGGGAGCAGGCGGCCGGCATCCCGCGCGAGGCCCCGGAGCGCAACTACCCGGATCCGGGCCCCAAGCCGGAGCTGCTGTGCGCGCTCACCGACTTCACGGCGCTGGTCGGCTTCCGGGATGCCGACGACACCGTGCGGCTGCTGCGCGAGCTGGCCGTGCCGCAGATCGCCGCGCACGTCGAGCTGCTGGCAGCGGAACCCGGGCCGGCCGGGTTGCGGGCGTTGTTCACCACGTGGATCACCCTGCCGCAGAACACCGTCGACGAGCTGGTGCCGGCGGTGCTCGACGGCTGTGTCCGGGTGGCGCGCGGACACGGCGAGTTCGGTCCAGAGGCCCGGATCGTGCTCGACCTGGGGGAGCGTTACCCGGACGATCCCGGCGTGCTCGCCGCGTTGCTGCTCAACCGGATCTGGCTGAAGCCCGGAGAGGCGGTGTTCGTCCGCGCCGGGCACCTGCACACCTACCTCTCGGGGGTCGGTGTCGAGGTCATGGCCAACTGCGACAACGTCCTGCGGGGTGGGCTGACCCCCAAACACGTCGACGTGGTGGAGCTGCTGCGGGTGCTGGACTTTTCCTGCGGGCCGGTCCCCACCTCCTCCGGGGACCGGGACGGCGTCGTCACCCGGTACCGAACGCCGGCCGAGGAGTTCGAGCTCTCGCGGGTCGACTGGCCGCGGGCGGGGGTCGACGAGGTCGCCCTCCGCACCGGCAGCCCGCGCATCCTGCTGTGTACCAGCGGCAGCGTCGAGGTCGCGGGTGCGGACGGCCGCTCGCTGCGGCTGGGCCGCGGCGACGCGGTGTGGCTGTCGGCGTGTGACCCGCCGGTGATGTTGCGCCCGCAGGTCACGGGCACGTCGGTGACGGCCGCGACCGACGGCCTGCGGCGATGGCCGCGGTGAGCAACGCACCGGACTCGACGACCCACGCCGCGGCCGGCGGCGGGGCCGGTGGGCCGGCGGCCGAGAGCACGGGCCGTGCCCCCGGCAGGGGACGTCTGCTCGGGCGGCGGATCCTCGTCGTCGGCGCCGGAACCCAGGCCAGCGCGGAGCCCGCGGCGCCACCGGGCAACGGTCGGGCGGTCGCGGTGCTGGCTGCCCGGGAGGGCGCCACGGTCGTCGTCGCCGACCGTGACCGGCCGGCGGCGGAGACCACCGCGGAGCTGGTGCGGGCAGAGGGCCGTGACGTCACCGTCCTGGTCGCCGACGTGGCCGACCCGGCCGGGTGCGCGTCACTGGTGGAGCGGTCCGCCGCCCTCCCAGGCGGCCTGACCGGTGTCGTGGTCAACGTCGGCATCGGCCGTGGGCTCGGGCTCGCCGGCACCAGCGACGACGACTGGGACGCGGTGCTGGCCGTCAACCTGCGCGCACACTTCCTGCTGGCCAGGGCCGTGCTGCCGCTGCTGCCCGCGGGCGGGTCGATGGTGTTCATGGGGTCGGCCGCGGGCCTGCGCCCGGGCAGCCGGTCCCCGTCCTACGACGCGTCGAAGGCGGGCCTCGCCGGGCTCGTGCGCCACGTCGCCGCGGAGGGCGCTCCCCGGGTCCGCGCGAACCTGGTGGTGCCGGGTCTCATCGACACGCCGATGGGACGCTCCGCCTCCCGCGGCCGACCCAGCCGCGATGCCACGGTCATCCCGCTCGGCCGCCAGGGCACGGCGTGGGAGGTGGCCTACGGCTGCATCTGGCTGCTCTCCGACGAGAGCGCGTACGTGACCGGCCAGCAGCTCGTCATCGACGGCGGCCTGACCCTCTGAAGGACTTCCTGAAGGAGGACTCCCTCTGAAGGTTCTGGGAGCCGCTGAGGTTTCCGCACAGCGGCGGAGGAGCGGGTGCCGAGCGTGACGAGGGCGGGTAACCTCCGCGAAAGCCGGGCCGGTCCGACGAGGGGAGCCTTCCTCATGCGTGAGGTCACCGAGCAGCTCATCCTCTCCGGGGTGATGGGCGGGGTGGCGCTGCTGTCCCTGCTCTTCGGGCTGCGCTTCATCCCCGGCTCGCGGACCAACGGCGACAACCGGGAGCTGGCGATCATGGGGCTGGGCTTCGCCTCGTTCCTCGCCATCCTGGCGGGCCTGCTGGCCAGCGGCGCCATGGACGCCATGATGCGCTGAGGGAGCCGGCGGACCTCCATCGCGGCAGCGCCTTCTCCGAGGGCCCGCGGGTGGTAGGCACCTACACGTCGTTGCCGGTCTCGGCGGTCTCGGGGAGCTGGTAATCCACGAACTTCTCCCGCAGCGTCCTCTTGGAGAACTTCCCGGTGCTGGTCTTGGGCACCTCGTCGATGAACAGCACGTCGTCGGGCAGCCACAACCTCGCGACCCGGGGCCGCAGGTGGTCGAGCACCTCCTGCCTGGTCAGCCGCTCGCCCGGCTTGACCACGACGCACGCCACCGGCCGCTCCACCCACCGCGGGTGCGCCACGGCGATCACTGCGGCCTCGGCGACCGCCGGGTGGGCCATGATCTCGTTCTCCAGTTCGACCGAGGAGATCCACTCGCCGCCGGACTTGACGAGGTCCTTGGTCCGGTCGACCAGCCGCACGAACCCGTGGTGGTCGACCGCGGCGACGTCACCGGTGCGCAGCCACCCGTCCTCGGTGTACTGGGTGCCGCCGCCCTCGTCGCGGTAGTAAGCCGAGGCGACCCACGGGCCGGCCGCCTGCAACTCGCCGGTCGCCTTGTCGTCCCACGGCATCTCCTCGCCGCTCTCCGGGTCGGCCAGCCGCAGGTCGACCAGCGGCACTGCCACGCCCTGGGTGGCGCGCACCGCAGCCTTGGCGTCGTCGTCGAGGTCGGCATGGACGCTGCCCAGCGTCGCCATCGAGGCAAGGGGGCTGGTCTCGGTCATGCCCCAGGCCTGGGTGATCGGCAGCCCGATCGCCGTGCGCCAGCCCTCCGACAGCGCCCTGGGCACCGCCGAACCGCCGCACAACACCATCCGCAGCGCGGTGAGGTCTCGACCCGCCAGCAGCGGAAGCACGCCCATCCAGATCGTCGGCACGCCGGCGGTGACCGTCACCTGGTGGCGCTCCAGCAGCCCGACGACGGCCTCGGGCGTCATCGTCGGCCCCGGGAAGACGATGCTGGACCCGGCGAGCACGCAACTGTAGGGCAGGCCCCACGCGTTGGCGTGGAACATCGGCACCACCGGCATGACGACGTCGCGCTCGGAGAGCCCGCCGGCGTCCGCCGTGAGGACCATGATGGAGTGCAGCACCGTGGAGCGGTGCGAGTACACCACCCCCTTGGGGTTGCCGGTGGTGCCCGAGGTGTAGCACATCGCCGCGGCGGTGTGCTCGTCGGCGATCTCGAAGCGGCCCTGCCACGGGGCCGCGTCGGCGAGCAGCCGCTCGTAGTCGAGCACCCGCTCGTCGTCGGGGATCCCGGCATCGGACCCGTCGTCGACGACCACGTAGCGCCGCACCGTCCGCAGCTCGCCGACCAGCGGCCAGAGCCGGGGGAGCAGCGAGCGGTCGACGAAGACGATCTCGTCCTCGGCGTGGTTGGCGATGTAGACGAGCTGCTCGGCGAACAGCCTGATGTTGAGCGTGTGCAGCACCCGCCCGGTGCACGGCACGGCGAAGTACAGCTCAAGGTGGCGCTGGGTGTTCCAGCAGAAGGTCCCGACCCTGGCCTCGGCGGACAGCCCCAGCGAGCCGAACACGGTCGCCAGCCGGCGGACCCGGTCGGCCCACTCCGCGTAGGTCATGGTCGTCTCGCCGTTGGCGCTGGCCGTGACCAGGCGCTTGTGCCCGAACAGCCGCTCCGCGCGGTGGAACAGGTGAGGCAGCGCCAGGGGCCGGTCCTGCATGAGTCCACGCATCTCGACAGTCCTCCCGATGTGGCCGATGTGGTGGTGCTCACACCGGACGTTACCGCGCCGGACAGGCTGCCCGGCGCGCGGCGGAGTAGCCCTGCACTGACGGCCCAGCGAGGGCGGGTAGCCTCCTTGTGGCCATAGTGACCTTGCTCGCTAGAAGTTTGATCGATCTGCCAGGGAGGGTGGCGGTGACTCGTCCCCGTTCTCGCGCACCCCTGGCAATTCTCGAGGAGCTTCGGCTCACCGCGTTCAAGAGCTTCCAGCTGACA
The DNA here is from genome assembly GCA_039583705.1 of Pseudonocardiaceae bacterium. Classification (GTDB taxonomy): domain Bacteria; phylum Actinomycetota; class Actinomycetes; order Mycobacteriales; family Pseudonocardiaceae; genus JAVKSM01. The sequence goes on along the minus strand of JAVKSM010000049.1, from coordinate 10,567 downwards.
CGGTTGCCGTTATCGGATCTGACTCTGCTCATCGGGAAAAACGGTAGTGGGAAATCAAACGCTATCGATGGTCTCGTCGCCCTCGCCCGGTTGGCCGAGGGCGACGACGTACGCGACGCGCTGGACGGAGCCCGTGCGCTGGAGGAACCAATCCGCGGTGGCGCGGAGGGTTGCGCACCCTTTGGACGTGACTCGTTTGAGGTGGGATGCCGAGTTCGGTGGGGGCAGGCGATCCTCGATCTAAAGGTTGAGGTACAGGTCAGGCCGGAGGTGAGGGTCAGGTGGGAGCAGTTCTCCGTGGCGAGAGGGCTCACTTACGGCAATCGTGCTCTCGACGGCCGGACGCTTCTCGTCACGGATCAGCCCGAGTCGGGGCGCAGCGACCTGGTTGGTCGGTGGTTCAACGGTAAGCGCGGACTCGACCCCGGGGTCCTGTTTGCCGGCAACCGGCTGCTGCTTACGCAGATCCCGGCGCGGGTCCCCGCCGACACCGAGGCTGCGCGGCTGGTTCAGTCCGCATCCGCAGCCGTGCGCGCCGCCTTGCGTTCGGTTTTCATCCTCGATCCGGTACCCCACTTGATGCGACAGTATGTTCCTGAGCGCGACAGTGACCTGCGGCGCAATGCGCAGAACCTGAGCGCTGCGGTCGCCGCGCTGGAAGATCGATCCCCGGAGGACTTCGGCGAGTTGGAGCGGTTGTTGCAGGCAATGCCTGACAAGCCCTTCGATCGCATCACAACGCCGCGCTCGCCCCTGGGTGACGTGCTCGTCGCGCTCGCTGAAACGGATATGCGCTCAGGACAAGTAAATCCTGTTTCGGCCAGGCTGATGAGCGACGGTATGCTTAGGTTCCTTGCGATCGGTACAGCGCTGTTGTCCGCACCCCCTCTCGAGCAGGGAAGTGACGCGGAGCCTCGCGATCTTGACAGCCTCGGCCAGCGCCTCCTTGTGGTTGAGGAGGTCGAGAACGGGCTGCATCCCGTGATGGCGGCCCGGGTCGTCGATCTTGTGCGGAGGCAGTCTGAGCGCCGGAGCATACGGACGCTGGTGACGACGCACAGCCCGGCATTGCTGGACGCATTGTCGGGCAGTGACCACCGCGGTGTCATCGTGTGCGACCGCGATCCCAAGACCGGCGTGTCGCGGCTCAGGCGTCTCGTAGATCTTCCTGGTTACCCGACAATGATGGCGCGCGGCACACTCGGAGCCGTCGTGGGCCGGGGCTTGTTAGCGGAGGCGTCCGAGGAACGTCCCCAGGTCTCAGAACGATTCACGCAGTTGCTCGGCGGGATTTAGGACGATGGCGGGCGGGACTCGCGAAAGGCGTGTCGTGGAGTTCGTCGACACGTCTGTGCTGTTGGAGCTGCTCGCGGTTCCAGGACGCTCTCGACAACCTGCCGAGATCAAGGCTCAACTACTGCAACGGGTGGCCGAGGGTCGACAAATGATCCTTCCCACCGCCGCCGTGATCGAGACGGGCAACCATATTCATCACTTGGCTGACGGGACACGTCGGCGTGAGAGTGCGGCTGCCTTCGCTGAGCTACTGGATCTGTCCGCTCGCGGTGAAGCACCTTGGGTACTGCATGGCGCGACGTGGGATGGCGGTCTGCTGCAGCGCATCCGAGTTGGCTGTAGGATAGGTATTGATCTCGTCGAGCACGCCACCCGCGGCCGTAACGGGCTTGGCACGGGGGATCTCAGCGTGCTCGCGGAACGGGATGTCTACCGCGAGCAACGTGTCGATCCGAGTTCCGTCGAGGTTCGGGTCTGGTGTGTCGATAACCTGTTGAGAAGCTTTTCCGCTCTTTGATCCGACGGCCCGGCGGTCGGTAGGCCGTGGTAGAGACTACGGTGACGTGCCGTGGGTCGGCTCGTGGTCATCGAGGGGTTGGACGGCGCGGGCAAGCGCACGCTGGCGCAGCGGCTCGCGCGGGAGCTGGCGGCGCAGGGCGCCAGCGTCGCGGGCTTCGCCTTCCCCCGCTACCAGCAGGACGTGCACGCCGCGCTGGTGCGCGACGCGCTGGCCGGCCGGCTGCCCCACCTCGCCGACGACGTGCACGGCATGGCCGTGCTCTTCGCCCTGGACCGCCACTGCGCCGCCGGGGAGCTGTGGGCGGCCACCGCCGCCCACGACGTCGTGCTCGTGGACCGCTACACCGCATCGAACGCCGCCTACGGCGCGGCCCGGCTGCACGAGGACGCCAGCGGGTCTTTCGTGGGATGGGTCCGGGCGTTGGAGGTACAGCGGCTGGGGGTGCCGGTGCCCGATCGCCACCTGCTGCTGCGGGTACCGGCGGCGGTCGCGGCGGGCCGGGCGCGGCACCGCGCCGCCGTCGAGGTCGGCCGCGCCGGGGACGTCTTCGAGTCCGACGACGGCTTGCAGGCCCGGTGCGCCGTGGTCTACGAGCAGCTCGCCGCGGCGGGGTGGCTGGCGCCGTGGACGGTGCTGGACGGCGGCGCCGAGCCCGCCGTCGGCACGCTGGTCCGCGCCGCGTTGGGGTGAGCGCCCGCCTGCCGCGTCGGGCGGGCGGGAGTGACACGATGGCGGGCATGAGGTCACGTGTGCTCGTGGTCGACGACGACCCGGCACTTGCCGAGATGCTCACCATCGTGCTGCGGGGGGAGGGCTTCGAGACCGCCGTCGTCGGTGACGGCGGCAGGGCCCTGCCCGCACTGCGCGACCTGCGACCTGACCTCGTCCTGCTCGACCTCATGCTGCCCGGCATGAACGGCATCGACGTCTGCAAGGCGATACGCGCCGAGTCCGGCGTCCCGATCGTCATGCTCACCGCCAAGACCGACACCGTCGACGTGGTGCTCGGCCTGGAGTCCGGCGCCGACGACTACGTCGTCAAGCCGTTCAAGCCCAAGGAGCTGGTCGCCCGGATCCGCACCCGGTTGCGCCGCACCGAGAGCGAGCCCAGTGAGGAGCTGGCGATCGGCGAGGTGACGATCGACGTGCCGGGTCACCAGGTCCGCCGGAACGGTGAGGGCATCCCGCTCACCCCGCTGGAGTTCGACCTGCTCGTGGCGCTGGCCCGCAAGCCGCGCCAGGTGTTCACCAGGGAGGTGCTGCTGGAGCAGGTGTGGGGCTACCGCCATCCGGCCGACACCCGGCTGGTGAACGTCCACGTGCAACGGCTGCGCAGCAAGGTCGAGCGGGACCCGGAGCACCCCGAGGTCGTGCTCACTGTGCGAGGTGTGGGGTACAAGGCGGGTCCGCCGTGACACCGCCGTGATCGGTGGCCGTCGTCTTCTCCGGCTGCTTCTCCGGCTGCTTTGTCGGCTGCCTTGCCGGCTGCCCGCCTGGGTCGGGGAGCGCGTGGGCGAGCGCTGGCACGGCCTGGCCGTCGACTGGCGGCGCTCGCTGCAGCTCCGGGTCGTCGTGAGCACCCTCGCGCTGTCCTCCGCGGTGGTCGTCGTGCTCGGCCTCGTGCTGCAGACCCAGATCGCCGGCGGGCTGGTGCAGGCCAAGCAGCAGGCGGCGCTGGCCCAGGCCGAGAGCAGCCGGTTCGTGCTCGAACGCGACCTGGCGCTGGTCGACCCGGACCGTGAGGGCGCGGCGGGCACCCTCAACAACGCGCTGGCCAAGCTCACCAGCAGCAGCGACGGCGGGGACGCGGAGAGCACCGCGGCGGGCGTCTTCCAGGCGGTGCTCACCGCCGAAGGCGAGGGCGAGGACGGCGCCAGGGCCCCGTCGGTCGGACCGGTGGCCGACGTGCCGGCCGACCTGCGCGCGACGGTGACCAAGGGCTTCCTTGCCCGCGAGTACACCACCGTCACGGACGGCTCCGCGCAGGTGCCGACGCTGGTGGTCGGCCAGCCGGTGCGCACCGCGGGCCGGGAGCTGCAGTTCTACCTGCTGTTCCCGCTGACCGCCGAGCAGCGCACCCTCGTCCTGGTGCAGAGCACGCTCGTGATCGGCGGGCTGGTGCTCATCCTGCTGTTGGCCGCGATCGCGAGCCTGGTCACCCGGCAGGTGGTGCGCCCGGTGCGGCTGGCCGCCGAGGTCGCCGAGCGCTTCGCCGACGGGCACCTCGACGAACGCATGACCGTTCAGGGCGACGACGAGGTGGCCCGGCTCGCCGAGTCCTACAACGAGATGGCCGGCAGCATCCAGAACCAGATCCGCCAGCTCGAGGAGTTCGGTGCGCTGCAGCGGCGGTTCACCTCCGACGTCAGCCACGAGCTGCGCACCCCGCTGACGACGGTGCGGATGGCCGCCGAGGTGCTCTACGGCTCCCGGGAGGACCTCGATCCCGCGCTGTGCCGCTCGACCGAGCTGCTCGTCGACGAACTGGATCGCTTCGAGGCGTTGCTCGGCGACCTGCTCGAGATCAGCCGGCTGGACGCCGGGGTGGCCGAGCTCGGCCTCGAGCGGGTCGACATGACCGCGCTCGTGCGGCGCGCGGTGGACGGCGTGCGTCCGCTCGCCGAGGCCAGCCGGACCCCGCTGCTGCTCGACCTGCCGGAGTCCGTCGGCGTGGAGGTCGACCCGCGGCGCGTGGAGCGCATCCTGCGCAACCTGCTGTGCAACGCCATCGACCACGGCGAGGGCCGTCGGGTCGAGGTCCGCCTCGGCGCCGACGACGCGGCGCTGGCGGTGGTGGTGCGCGACCACGGCGTGGGGCTGCGACCGGGGGAGGCTGGGCTGGTCTTCAACCGGTTCTGGCGCGCGGACTCCTCCCGGGCCAGGCGCAGCGGAGGTACCGGACTCGGGTTGTCCATCAGCCTCGAGGACGCCAGACTGCACGGCGGCTGGCTGCAGGCGTGGGGGGAGCCTGGGCGGGGTGCGGCGTTCCGGCTCACGTTGCCCCGTCGCCCGGGCGGAGCGCTGGTGGGCAGCCCGCTGCCGCTGGTGCCGGTCGACGTCACCGAGCCGCTGCCGATGCGGGCGCCTGCCCCGGAACCGGCCCGCGCCCCCGTCCCGGAAGCTGCCGACGCCGAGGACGGGACCGCTGCGGCGGGCGTCGCGCACACCGTCGCGCACACCGTCGCGCACACCGTGGAGCCGTGGTGAGACCGTGCCGCGCACCGTCGGCGAGCCGACTGACCAGAGGTGGGCTGCTCCTGCTGGGGCTGGTCACGACGCTCGCCGTGCTCAGCGGCTGCGCGACGGTGCCCTCGTCGTCGGAGGTCCAGGTGCTGCGGAAGGTCGGCGCCGGGGTGGGTCCGGTGGCACCCGCCGGCCCGGTCGACGGGGAGAACCCGCTGGACCTCGTCCGGGGGTTCGTCGGGGCCTGCGGTTCCACCCTGGAGCGCCACCAGGCGGCACGTCAGTTCCTCACCGGGCCGGCGGCGGCGTCCTGGGACGACGCCGCCTCGCTCACCGTCATCGACGACCAGTTCGACACGGTGTTCGCGGCGCCCTCGCGGCAGCCCTCGACGGTCACGGTCAGGATCCGCGCTTCCCGGCTCGGCCGGCTGAGCGCCAGCGGCGCGTTCCAGCCCGACCCGGGACCAGCCGAGATCGACGTCGGGGTGACGTTGCGGGACGGGCAATGGCGCATCAACCACCTGCCGCCGGGAGTGGTGCTGCGGCGGGTCGACTTCCAGGCCAACTACAAGCCGGTCACGGTCTACTTCGTCGACCCGTTCCGGCGCACGACCGTACCTGATCCCCGCTACCTCCCCAACACTCCGGCGACCTCGCTGCCCTCCCTGGCGATGGACGCGCTGCTCTCGGGGCCCTCCCCGGCGCTGGGGGGGGCGGCGGTGAGTGAGCTGCGCCCGGGGACCGTGCTCCGCTCCAACGTCTCCGAGGCCGCGGACGGCGCGCTCGTGGTGGACCTCACCCAGCTCGGCGAGGTCGATGACGGGCAGCGCCGGCTCATCGCCGCGCAGGTCGTGCTCACCCTCGCCGAGGTCAGCATGGCCCCGGTGCGGTTGCTCGTGGACGGGGTGCCATTGGTGACCGCCCGCCCAGTGTGGGACCGGGAGGACGTCGCGAGCCTCGCCCCTGATGTGGCCCCCCGGCCGGACGTGCCGGGGTTCATGGTCTCCGGCGGCCGGCTGCGGCTGCTCGGCGGCGGTCCAGAGCCCGGGGCCGCCGGCGATGGCAGCTACCAGGTGACCAGCGCCGCGATGTCCTCGGACGGGGTGTGGCTCGCTGTCGCCGCCGGCACGGAGGGCCACCTGCGGCTGCTCGTCGGGCGCTCCGGCGGGGCGCTGTCGGGCATCGGGGTGGACGGCGCCACGATGACCCGGCCGACCTGGAGCCCTGGCGGGAACGAGGTGTGGACGGTGCTCGACGGGCAGACCGTGGCGCGGGTCCTGGTCGACACCGGGGGCGGGCTGCAGACCGGGCAGGTCGACGACACCGCGCTGCGCGCCCTGGGACCGATCGAGGATCTGCGGATGTCCCGGGACGGCGCCCGTGTCGCCGCGATCGTCGGGGGCCAACTCGTCGTGGCGGCGGTCTCCTGGGGCGGCTCCGGCGAGGTGGCGCTGCGCAACCCGCGGGTGCTGCAGGCCGGCAACCTCACCGACCTGGTAGGGGTCGACTGGCAAGGCGTCGACCAGGTGGTCGTCGCCAGCCGGCGCTCCGACCGGCCGGTGGCCTCGGCGACCGTCGACGGGCTGGGGTGGTCATCGCTGCCGAGCACCAACCTGACCGCCCCGCTGTCGGCTGTCGCGGCCGCCCCGGGGCGCCCGGTCGTGGTGGCCGACCAGGGTGGGTTGTGGACGTTCCCGGACGACGGCTCGGGCGTCTGGCGCTCGGTCCTCGGCGGCTCCCCCGGGGCGGTCCCCGGCTACCCCGGTTGAGGGTCGGGCCCGGCCGGCCGGGGGAGTCGCCGGAAGGACTTTTCCCCGGCGGTGCGCCCGGCTACGGTGCCAATCAAGACCACAGCCGACAGCGGGAGGAGGCGAGCAGGCCACGAACCCTGGCGCCGGAACCGAGCGCGGCGGGCTGGCGCATGTATGCGACTCGACCGCGAGCCGAGGGAGGTCCGAGTGGAAATCGTTGTCAAGGGCCGCAACGTCGAGGTACCCGATCATTTCCGGGTGCACGTCGCGGAGAAGCTGGCCCGTCTGGAACGGTACGACCACAAGATCATCGTCATAGATGTGGAGCTCTATCACGAGCGCAACCGGCGGCAGTCGAAGAGCTGCCAGCGGGTCGAGATCACCGGGCGGGGACGGGGTCCCGTGGTGCGCGCGGAGGCGTGCGCGGCGGACTTCTATGCCGCCTTGGACCTGGCGGTCAACCGCCTGGAAAGCCGGCTGCGCCGGCAGCACGACCGGCGTTGCGTGCACTACGGGCGTCGCATCCCCACTTCGGTCGCCAAGGCGACCGCCGCGCTGGGCGCCACTGGGCAGGCGACCAACGGCACCGCCGTCCTGGAGTCCGACCGTGAGATCGACATTCCCACCCAGCGTTGGGACGACGGCGTCGTGCAGCGCCGTCCGGGCCGGATCGCCCGCGAGAAGGAGCACAACGCGCAGCCGATGAGCGTCGACCAGGCGCTGTACGAGATGGAGCTGGTCGGCCACGACTTCTACCTGTTCGCCGACGCCCACTCCGGCCGTCCCAGTGTCGTCTACCGGCGCAAGGGCTACGACTACGGCGTCATCCGCCTCACCTGAGCGCTGCCTGCCCTGCCGGGCGGCGCCCGTCGCCGCCCGGCAGGGCATAACCCCTGACTTGCGCCGATCAGGTGAGCACCGCTGGGCTCTACCATAGGTCGGGTAGGCGCTCGGTCGAGCGCGCCACGATCACGAGTGAGGTCACCCGGTGGTCCTGAACCGACTGCTCCGCGCCGGCGAGGCGAAGATGGTGCGCCGCCTGCGCAACCTCGCCTCGCACATCAACACGCTGGAGCCTGACGTCGTCGGGCTCACCGACGCCCAACTGCGGGCCAAGACCGGCGAGCTCCGGTCCCGCCACGCCGGGGGGGAGGCGCTGGACGAGCTGCTGCCCGAGGCGTTCGCCGTGGTCCGCGAGGCCGCCAAGCGCACGCTCGGCCAGCGTCACTTCGACGTGCAGCTCATGGGTGGTGCCGCGCTGCACCTGGGCAACATCGCCGAGATGAAGACCGGCGAGGGCAAGACGCTGGTCTCCACCCTCCCGGCGTACCTCAACGCGCTCGCCGGCGACGGTGTCCACGTCGTGACCGTCAACGACTATCTCGCCAAGCGCGACTCCGAGTGGATGGGCCGGGTGCACCGTTTCCTCGGCCTGTCCGTCGGGGTGATCCTGGCTGAGATGCCGCCCGAGCAGCGGCGTGCGGCCTACGCCGCGGACATCACCTACGGCACGAACAACGAGTTCGGCTTCGACTACCTGCGTGACAACATGGCCTGGGGCCTGGACGAGTGCGTCCAGCGGGGGCACACCTTCGCCATCGTGGACGAGGTCGACTCGATCCTCATCGACGAGGCCCGCACCCCTCTGATCATCTCCGGTCCGGCCGAGCAGAGCGCGCACTGGTACGGCGAGTTCGCCCGGCTGGCGCCGATCATGAAGCGCGACGCGCACTACGAGGTCGACGAGCGCAAGCGAACCGTGGGCGTCACCGAGGAGGGCGTCGCCTTCATCGAGGATCAGCTCGGCATCGACAACCTGTACGAGGCGGCGAACAGCCCGCTCGTCGGGTATCTCAACAACGCGCTCAAGGCCAAGGAGCTGTTCCAGCGGGACAAGGACTACATCGTCCGAAACGGCGAGGTGCTCATCGTCGACGAGTTCACCGGCCGGGTGCTCGCCGGGCGGCGCTACAACGAGGGCATGCACCAGGCCATCGAGGCGAAGGAGCGGGTGGAGATCAAGGCGGAGAACCAGACGCTGGCGACGATCACCCTGCAGAACTTCTTCCGGCTCTACGACAAGCTCTCCGGGATGACGGGCACCGCCCAGACCGAGGCGGCCGAGCTGCACCAGATCTACAAGCTCGGCGTCGTCTCGATCCCCACGAACATGCCGATGATCCGGGCCGACCAGGCCGACCTGGTCTACAAGACCGAGCCGGCCAAGTTCGAGGCGGTGGCCGACGACATCGCCGAGCGGCACCAGAAGGGTCAGCCGGTGCTCATCGGCACCACCAGCGTGGAGCGCTCGGAGTACCTGTCCAAGCTGCTGGTGCGGCGCGGCATCCGGCACGAGGTGCTCAACGCCAAGTACCACGAGCGGGAGGCGGCGATCATCGCGCAGGCCGGCCGCCGCGGGGCGGTCACCGTGGCCACCAACATGGCGGGCCGCGGCACCGACATCATGCTCGGCGGCAACCCCGAGTTCATGGCCGACGCGGTGCTGCGGGAGCGGGGGTTGGACCCGGTGACGGCACCGGAGGAGTACGAGGCGGCGTGGGACGGCGCGTTGTCCGCTGCCAGAGCGCAGGTCGAGGCCGAGGCCGAGGAGGTCCGCAAGGTCGGCGGCCTGTACGTGCTGGGCACCGAGCGGCACGAGTCCCGCCGCATCGACAACCAGCTCCGGGGCCGCTCCGGCCGGCAGGGCGACCCGGGGGAGTCCCGCTTCTACCTCTCACTGGGTGACGAGCTCATGCGGCGGTTCAACGGCGCGATGGTCGAGTCGATCATGAACAGGTTCAACCTCCCAGACGACGTGCCGATCGAGGCCGGCATGGTCAGCAAGGCGATCAAGAGCGCGCAGACCCAGGTCGAGCAGCAGAACTTCGAGATCCGCAAGAACGTCCTCAAGTACGACGAGGTGATGAACAAGCAGCGAACGGTGATCTACGCCGAGCGCCGCCGGGTGCTCGAGGGGGAGAACCTCGCCGAGCAGGTGCGTCACATGCTTTCCGACGTCGTCACCGCCTACGTCAACGGGGCGACCTCGGCGGGCTATGCCGAGGACTGGGATCTTGAGCAGCTCTGGACCGCAATGGGTACGCTCTACCCGGTCGGCGTCCGTTGGCAGGATCTGGCCGCGGAGCCCGAGGATCTCTCCCGCGACGACCTGCTCGACGCGCTGCTGGCCGATGCCGAAGCGGCCTACGCCCGGCGGGAGGCCGAGATCGACGAGGCCGTCGCGCAAGGCGGGATGCGGGAGCTCGAACGCCAGGTGCTGCTGTCGGTGCTGGACCGCAAGTGGCGCGAGCACCTCTACGAGATGGACTACCTCAAGGAGGGCATCGGGCTGCGGGCCATGGCGCAGCGCGACCCGCTCATCGAGTACCAGCGCGAGGGCTTCAACATGTTCGGGACGATGCTCGAGGGCATCAAGGAGGAGGCTGTCGGGTTCCTGTTCAACCTCCAACTGGTCGCCGCCGAACCCGTCCCGGCAGCCGCCCCGCAGCCTGGTGCCGAGCCGCCTGCTGCCGATGAGCCGACCACCCAGCCCACCCCGGTGGCCGTCGGGGCACAGCCGGCGGTTCCGGCGGCGCCCCGGAAGCAGCGCCAGGAGCAACGTCAGGAGCAACGCCCGAGGGGCCGGCGCGCCCGGCAGCAGCCGTCGGCCCAGGCACCAGCCGGCTCGGCGATCTCCCAGCTCGACCAGTCCGTCGGCGCGCTGCCGGCCACGCTGCGCGGCACCGGGCTCGGCGGTCATCGCAGCGCACAGCTCAGCTACAGCGGCCCGGGCGAGAACGGCGCGGCTGCCGTCCCG
>JAVKSM010000048.1:0-21226 GCA_039583705.1 Pseudonocardiaceae bacterium | reverse complement strand
AGCGTCGCGACGATCGCCAACTGGGGCTCGAACTTCGTCGTGACGATCAGCTTTCTCAGCCTGCTGGGGGCGATCGGAGGTGACGGGACATTCTTCCTGTTCGCCGGCCTGACGATCGTCGCGCTCGGCTTCTTCCGCAGCCAGGTGCCCGAGACGAAGAACCGCAGCCTGCGACAGATCGAACGTGACCTCGGCATGGATCCCGACCAGGTCGAGGCGCCACCGGCCGGCCGGTGGCGGACCCGCGTGCGCTGGTCCGGCAGGATGTGCTGACATGGGCTCTCCTGAAGCCGGCGCACCTGGCCGGCACGTCGCCGAGGTTCCCGACCAGCTCTTCGACGACCCTGAGGCTGAGGCCCGGTGGCGGGCCCGGTTCACCGCGGCCCGCATCTCGCTACCCGGCTGGGCACGCGACGCCCCCGATCGCAACGTCTACGCCTCCAACGCCAGCGGCACCTGGGAGATCTACGCCTGGGACCGGGCGAACGACGTGCACCGGCGGGTGACCGACCGCCCGAACGGCACCCGCTGCTGCGCGCTGCCACCGGACGGCGAGTCGGTGTGGTGGTTCGACGACGCCGACGGCGACGAGTTCGGCGCCTGGGTCGCCGAGCCGTTCGCCGGGCTGCCGGAGGCTGCGGCGCCGGCACCGGAGGGCGCGGCGCCGGCGCCGGCGGTCGCGGGGGTGCCCCGCGGGTACTCGGCGGGGCTGGCGATCGGCCGCGCGCTGGTCGCCGTCGGCGCCGCCACCGATGCGGGCACCACGGTGTGGCTCGCGCGGGGCAGCGGTGCCGCGGAGGTCGTCTACTCCCACCGTGAGGACGCCTGGGTGGCAGCGCTGTCCCGGGACGACGCGCTGCTGGCAATCGGGCACTCCGAGCACGGCGACTCCCGCCACCCGGCGGTCCGGGTGCTGGCGACCGCGGACGGCTCGGCCGTGGCCGAGAAGTGGGACGGCCCCGGCAAGGGCCTGGAGGTGCTCGACTTCTCCCGGGTCGAGGGCGACTCCCGACTGCTGCTGGTCCACGAGCGACGCGGCCGCGAGGAGCTGCTGCTCTGGGACCCGGTGGCCGACACCGAGACCGAGCTGGACCTCGCGCTGCCCGGCGAGCTGTCGGGGAGCTTCTACCCTGATGCCACCGCGCTGCTCGTCGAGCAGACCCACCTGGCACGCTCGACGCTGCACCGCTACGACCTCGTCACCGGCGAGCTGGTCGAGCTGGAGACCCCGACCGGGACGGTCGACAGCGCGGGTGTGCGACCGGACGGCAGCATCGAGTACACTTGGTCGAGCGCGGCGGCACCGTTCGCGCTGCGGACGCGCCACCCCGACGGCACCGACCGCGAGCTGCTGGCGCCGCGGGGCGAGCCGGCGCCGGGCTCGATGCGGCTGTCCGACATCTGGATCACCCGACCATACGGCCAGGTGCACGTGCTCGCGGCCAGGCCGGCCGACGAGGCGGACCAGCCGGTGCCGACGGTCTTCCTGCTGCACGGCGGGCCGCACGCCGCCGACGAGGACCGCTTCTCGGCGGCCCGCGCGGTGTGGCTGGACGCCGGCTTCGGCGTCGTTCACGTCAACTTCCGGGGCTCCACCGGCTACGGCCCCGCCTGGCGGGACGCCGTCGAGGGCAGTCCAGGGTTCACCGAACTGGAGGACGTGGCCGCGACCCTCGACTGGTCGATCCACAGCGGGTTCGCCGACCCGGAACAGTGCATCGTCGAGGGCTGGTCCTGGGGTGGGTACCTCGCGCTGCTCGCGCTGGGCACGCAGCCGAAGCGGTGGGCGGCAGGCATCGCCGGGGTCCCGGTGGCGGACTACCCGACCGCCTACGCCAACGAGATGGAGCCGCTGCGGGCCTTCGACCGGGCGCTGTTCGGCGGCTCCCCCGAGGAGCAGCCCGACCGCTACCGCGAGTGCTCGCCGTTGACCTACGTCGAGGCGGTGGAGGCGCCGGTGCTCGTGCTCGTCGGAGAGAACGATCCCCGCTGCCCGGTCCGACAGGTGGACAACTACCTCGACGCGCTCGCCGCCGCCGGCAAGGACCACGCCGTGTTGCGCTATGACGCCGGCCACGGCTCGCTGGTCGTCGCCGAGACGATGCGCCACACGGCCGCCGAGGTCGACTTCGCCCGCCGGGTCGTCCACCACTGAGGTGGGAGGATTCGGCCTAGCGGCTGGCTCACGGCGACGACGCGCCCGGCCTGGTCCTATCGGATGCGCACCCATCGGCCATCGACGTAGACACCCGTGTCCTCCCGGCGGGGTAGGTAACGGTCATTGACGAACATCCCCACTTGCCGGTAGGCGCTGGGCTCCGCGTCCCCATCGTGCTCGTGGATGAACAGGAGCACGACGAACCCCGTGCCGGCGAGCATCCGGCCGATATCGCTGGCTTGGCGTTCGGTGTCGGCCTCCTCCCGCCGCCACGGATCCGGGCCGGTTGAGTCGACCAGTGCGGTCAGATGAAAGCGGCTCACCAGACCGACCACCGTCGGCGACGACACCGTGAGCGGCGCCCTGAGCTGCTCTCCGCAGCTAGTAGCGCGCACGCGCGGCAGCTTCGACCGTCAGGACCGCACAGTGCCACTGGGACGATCAGGCTCCCACACAGGGCGGGAAAGCTCCCCTGTTGCGCGGTCAGGGCGGCCGCCATCGCCTCATCGGTGACGAGGTGTGAATGGCCGTCGAGGATGCAGGTACAGGTGATGTGGTGGATACGGGTGGTTGCCGCCACAGCGGTCATCGGCGCTGCCTGCCCATGACGGCCCATGTCGTCCCTGCGACAATGAGGTGTCGGGGTCCGGGGTGAGGACACCAGACCGGACAACCGTCCACGGGGGCGCCCGGCTGATACCCGGGCGGACGAAACGCTCATGCGGCCGGAGGGTAGGAGCGTCTCGGGCCGCCAGCCCGAACAAGCTGTTGGGGGTGCTATCTCCGTAGCATCGGCGTTGTGGCACTCGACGGTGAGGCGACGGTGGGTGAGCGGATCGCGTTCTACCGGCGTCGTAAGGGCATGACGCAGGAGGTGCTGTCCGGCCTGCTGGGACGGACCGTGGAATGGCTGTCACAGATCGAGCGGGGGCACCGTGACGTGAACAAGCTCTCGACGATCGTCGAGGTCGCCGACGCTCTGGGGATCGAGCCCGTGCGGCTGCTCCCCCGCCAGTTCACCTCCCGGCCACGGCGGCTGCAGGACGCGATGATCGGCACAGCCCCGGACACCGTGCCGGCGATCAAATCGACGATGTTCCGCTACGACGGGATCAGCGCCCTGGTCGGGGTGCCCGACCGGGCGCCGGTAGACCAGCACGAGCTGTACCAGCGCATCGACCACGCTTTCCGGTGCTCGCAGACCGAGCACTGGTCGGAGCTGGGACCGCTGCTGCCCGACCTGATCGCCGACGGCTGGCACGCTGCCCACACCACCACCGGCGATGAGCAGCGCCGTGGTTTCGGTCTGCTGTCGCTGGTCTACCGGGTCACCTCCGGGATGCTTGACCGGATCGGGGAGCCGGAGCTGCCGTGGATCGCGGCGGAGCGGGACATGACCGCAGCGGAACGAAGCGAGGATCCCTTGCTCATCGTCGGCGCCGCGTGGCGGCTGGCGGTCGTGCTCCGCCACAGCGGCCGATTGGTGGAGTCGACGGAAGTGCCGTTGGCGGCAGCGGACGCGCTGCGCACCGACGCGCGGACCAGCCCCGCTCACGCGTCCGTATACGGGTCGCTGATGCTCAAAGGGGCGGTGGGCGCGGCCAGTCTGGGAGATCACGTGGCGGTCCGGGACCACCTCGCCGAGTGTCACCGGGTCGCGGAGCTCATCGGCCCGGGGCGTAACGACTTCTGGCTGGCCTTCGGTCCGACAAACGTCAACATCCACCAGGTGTGGCTGGAACTGGAGCTGGGCGACCCCATCGGGGCCATCGCGCGGGCCGAGGACGTGGACCACATGGCGCTGCCTGCCGAACTGGCGGAACGCCGGGCCTCCCACCTGATCACGCTGGCGTGGTCGCACCACCTGCGCCGACAGGACGACGAAGCGTTGACAGCGCTGCTGGAGGCCCGGCAGGTGGCGCCAGAGCAGTTGATGTTCACCAACCGGGTCCACACGATGATCCGCCAGATGCTGCACCGCGACCGGCGCAACCGGGAGGGGCTGCGGGGACTCGCCACATTTGTCGGCGTCGAGTAGCGCCGAGATTCACACGTGGTGCTCACGAGCGCGACAGCGCGAACTGCACCACCTGAATCCCGATCAACCGGAGGGTTTCGCCGACGTGCTCGTCGGAGGCGGTGCCGTCCACCGTGAAGCTGACCTCGGAGGAGTTCAACGCCGCGCCGAGCGGCGTGGGCCAGCCCCGCAGCGCGTGCACGATCGACCGCAATGCCGTCAGCGTGGTCACCGCCGCCTGCCAGCCGTGGGCGGCCGCAACGCAACCGACGGCGCGCCCGTCGAGGTAGGGGCGTGGCTCGTCACGCAGATCCTCGACGTAGTCCAGCGCGTTCTTGACCAGCCCGGAGATCGTGCCGTGGTAGCCGGGGGAGACGAGCACGACGCCGTCGGCCGTGCGCAGCGCCTCGATCAGCCGGGCCGCCGACACGGTGCGCTGGCGCTCGGCCGGGTCGTAGAAAGGCAGCACGAGGTCCGGCCCGGTGATCGCGACGGTGTCCGCGCCCGCCTGCCTCGCGCCGCCGAGCACGATGTCCAGCGCCCGCTCGGTCTGCGAGTCGGTGCGCAGCGAGCCTCCGACGCCGACGACGGTGAGGCCCATCGGGCGACCCTATGCGGGCTACGTCCAGACTCGGCCACCGGAGGGAACGTGACGGTCACGCCGACGGAGCAAGGGTCCAGCTCGGACGCGGTCTGGAGGCCGCCGAGCGGGTGTCGGCCGCCGACGAGCGCCTGGCGCCGCTCGACGGGGTGGGCCGCGCCGGGCTCTACCGCGATCTCGCGCTCGCCTACGCCCAGGCGGAGGACGCCCGTGACGCCGAGGCGATCCGCCACCTCGACGCCGCTGACCGGCTCGCGCCGCAGTATGTCCGCAACGACCCGCTCGCCCGGGAACTGCTGCTCAGTCTCGTCGAACGCGCCAAGCGGCGGGTGTGGGAGCTGGACAACCTGAAGAAGCGCTTCGGCATCTGAGATCGTTCACGCGGCGTAGACGAAGCCTGGGGGCCGGTCCCTACCGTCGCGCCATGGGTGCGCCGCCGCTCGGGCTCGACCGTTCAGGCCTCGGCCTGCGGGTTCTCGGCTGGGGTGTGCTCGAGGCGTTCCCGCAGGTGTTCGCGCAGCCGGTCGACGTCCCAGCGCATGTGGCCGCCGGGGGTGTAGACGTCGGGTTTGACCAGCCCTTGGCTCACCCACAGCTGCAGGGTGCGGATGTTCACCCCGAGGTCGCGGGCGGCGTCGCCCGTCGGCACCAGTCGTCCCACGCTGACCACGATAGGGACAGTTGTGGCCGTTCCCGGCGGTTCATGCGTGATTACCCCCCTTTCGGGGTGGTTAGACGGGACCCGGGTCGTGCTCGCCACGCCGCGGCGGAGGCGCGTCCGGTGAGCGAGCGGGAACCGGCGACGGCGAGCGGGCCAGTCCCCCAACACTGGGCGGCGCCGTGCGCGGTCGACGGCCTGGGCGCCGCCTACGACGCCATGGCCTGCGGGCGTGCGTCGTGATGCACGCCAATCCCAGGGACCGGGTGGTGGCGCGTGGCGCGGGCCCTGGCATGAGCACTACCGGCCCCCCAGCACCGGCGTGGCGGCGCGGCGTACGCCCGCACCGCTCGGGAGGGGGTTCACCTCGGCCCGGCGAGCACGCTTCACCCGGCCGAGGGCGGCGGCAGCCTCGCCGTGCGGCTCGCTGAAACGCTCTCCGGTGAGCCGAGCCAGCCCGGCGTGCTGCTCGCGGTGACCGGGCACGACGTCGACGCGGGTGGGCGCCTGGTGAACCACCCGGCCGGCTCGCCGTAGCGCGCGGTGTCGGCCTTCGGACCACCCTTGGACCAGCACGTCATAGACGGCCTGCGTGGAGACCGGCCCGAGCCGCGCCCGGAAACGGGTACCGTCGCGCCTGGACCGAGCCGTCGCAGCGGTCCCGGCGGCGAAACGCTCGGAGCCGTCAGGGCACCGCAGGCAAGATGGGCGGACGTGAGCCTGCTCCCCTACCGGCGCGTGCTGGCCCTGCCCGGGGTGGCGCGCCTGACCGTGCTCGCCCTGCTGGCGCGGGTGCCGGTGATCGGCGCGGGCATCGTGCTCACGCTGCACGTGGTGCTCACGTTGCGGCACGGCTACGCCGCCGCGGGGCTGCTGGGCGGCGCGGAGACGGTCGGCACCGCGCTCGGCTCGCCGCTGCTCGGCCGGCTCGTCGACCGCCGCGGCCTGCGCCCGGTGCTGGTGGCGACCACCGCTTCCGAGGCGTTGTTCTGGTCGGCGTCACCCTGGCTGCCCTACCCCGCGCTGCTCGTGGCCGCGCTGGTGCTCGGGCTGTTCACGCTGCCGGTGTTCTCCGTCGTGCGCCAGTCGCTGGCGGCGCTGGTGCCGGAGGAGCAGCGACGGGCCGCCTACTCGCTGGACTCCATGTCCATCGAGGTGTCGTTCATGGCCGGCCCCGCACTGGGCGTGCTGCTGGCCACCAGGACGTCGACGGGCGTCGCGCTGCTCGCCGTCGGGGCGGCGACCACCGCGGCCGGGACGTCGTTGTGGCTGCTCGACCCGCCGGTACGGTCCGAGCCACGCGGCCTGGCGCCGGTGTCCGACGCCCCGCCCGTCCGCGGCTGGCTCACCCCCCGGCTGTTGACCCCCCGGCTGCTCGCCGTCCTGCTCGCCTCGGCCGGCGCCACCGTCGCCCTCTACGGCACCGACGTGTCGCTGGTGGCCACGTTGCAGCGCTCCGGCGAGCTCGGGTGGTCCGGGCTGGTCTTCATGGCGTGGGGGCTGGCCTCGCTCTCCGGCGGGTTCGCCCACGGCGCCGCCTGCCGGGGACTGCCGCCGATCACCGGGGTGGCGTTGCTGGGGGTGGCCACCGTCCCCATCGGCCTGGCTGGGCACTGGTGGGCGCTGTGCCTGACGATCGTGCCGGCCGGCCTGATGTGTGCCCCGACGCTGGCCGCGTCGGCTGACACGGTGAGCCGGCTGGCGCCGGAGCGGGTGCGCGGCGAGGTGATGGGGCTGTACGGCTCGGCGTTGACCGTCGGCAGTGCCGCGGGTGCCCCGCTGGCCGGCACGGTCGTCGACGCCGGCCGGCCGGGGTGGGGGTTCGCGGTGTCCGGCGCAGCGTGCGTCGCGGTCGCCCTGGCAGCCGCCGCGCTCGGTCGGGCGACGACCAGCTCGGCGACTACGTGGCGACGACGAGCTCGGCGATCTGGTAGGTGTTCAGGGCGGCGCCCTTGCGCAGGTTGTCGCCGCAGACGAAGAAGTCGAGGGTGTCCGGAAAGTCCAGGGCCTGGCGGAGCCGCCCGACATAGGTCGGATCCTCCCCCACGACGGCGGCCGGAGTCGGGAACCGCCTGCTGCCCGGATCGTCGACCACCCGGATCGACTCGACGGACGCGACCGCCGCGCGTGCCGCCTCGACGGTCACCGGCCGGGCGAACGTGGCGTGCACCGCCAGCGCGTGGGTCGTCACGACCGGCACCCGCACGCAGGTCGCCGACACCGCCAGGTCCGGGATGCCGAGGATCTTGCGGGACTCGTCGCGGACCTTGAGCTCCTCCGAGGACCATCCCGCTTCGCGCAGCGAGCCGGCCCAGGGCACCACGTTGAGCACCAGGGGAGCCGGGAACGGGGAGGCGTCCGCCGACAGCCCGGCCGCGGCCAGCGCCTCGGCCACGTCGCCGGCCCGGACCCCGAGATCCTTTCCCGCCACCGCCGCCAGCTCGCCGTAGAGACGGTCCACACCCGACTGCCCGGCACCGGAGGCGGCCTGGTAGGAGGCGACGACCAGGGCGCGCAGCCCGAACGCGCGGTGCAGTGCGCCGACCGCGGCCATCATCGACAACGTGGTGCAGTTGGGGTTGGCGACGATCCCGCGCGGCCGGTCGGCGATGGCCCCGGCGTTGCACTCCGGCACCACCAGCGGGACCTCCGCATCCATCCGGAACGCCCCGGAGTTGTCCACGGCGACGGCACCGCGCGCGGCCGCCACCGGGGCCCACAGCGCGGACACCTCGTCGGGGACGTCGAACATCGCGACGTCGACGCCGTCGAAGACCTCCGCCGCCAGCGCGACGACCGTCCGCTCCACCCCCCGCACGACGATCCGGCGCCCGGCCGAGCGCGGCGAGGCGACGAGCCGGATCTCGCCCCACGGCACCGACTCCCGCGCGTTCACGATCTCGATCATGACGGAGCCGACCGCTCCGGTGGCGCCGACGATCGCCAGGGTCGGCCGGTACGGCTGGCTCATCGAGTCCTCACCGCCGGGGCCGGCCGGCTCGTCGAGCGCTCACCGCCCGGTCCACCCGGGCACGGCGGCGATCTCGTCGCCGCCCAGGTCGAACGCGTCGTGCAAAGCCCGCACCGCCTCGTCGAGCTGCTCGTCGCGAATGAGCACCGAGATCCGGATCTCCGAGGTGTTCATCATCTCGATGTTCACCCCGGCCTTGGCCAGCGTCTCACAGAACGTCGCCGTCACCCCGGGGTGCGACCGCATCCCGGCGCCGACCAGCGACACCTTGCCGACGTGCTCGTCGTAGAGCAGCCGCTCGAAGCCGATCTCCCCACGCACCTTCTCCAGCGCCGCGACCGCGGTGTGCCCGTCGCTCTTGGGTAGCGTGAACGTCACGTCGGTGCGGGCGGCTGGTGCGTCCGACGCGTGTGAGACGTTCTGCAGCACCATGTCAATGTTGATCTCGGCGTCGGCCACGGTCCGGAAGATCCGCGCCGCCATGCCCGGTAGGTCGGGCACGCCGACGACCGTGACCTTGGCCTCGGACCGGTCGTGCGCGACGCCGGTGATCACCGCCTGTTCCACGGGAAGGTCCTCCACTGAGCCGGCGATCACCGTTCCGGGCTTGTAGTTGTACGACGAGCGGACGCGCAGTGTCATACCCACGCGGCGGGCGTACTCCACGGCGCGCAGGTGCAGCACCTTCGCGCCGCACGCGGCCATCTCCAGCATCTCCTCGTAGGTGATGGTGTCCAGCCGACGCGCGTCCGGCACGATCCGCGGGTCGGCCGAGTACACCCCGTCGACGTCGGTGTAGATCTCGCAGCAGTCCGCGCCCAGCGCGCAGGCGAGGGCGACCGCGGTGGTGTCCGACCCGCCCCGCCCGAGCGTGGTGATGTCGCGGTTGTTCTGGCTGACGCCCTGGAACCCGGCGACGAGCACGATGTGGTCGTCGTCCAGCGCCCGACGCAGCCGGTCCGGGTTGACCTCGACGATCCTGGCGTCGCCGTGCTTGCCGGTAGTGATCATGCCAGCCTGCGAGCCGGTGAACGACTGCGCCTTGGCGCCCAGCGAGTGGATCGCCATCGCGACCAGCGCGTTGGAGATCCGCTCGCCGGCGGTGAGCAGCATGTCAAGCTCCCGCGGCGCCGGCACCGGGGCCACCTCGTAGGCGAGGGCGGTGAGCGCGTCGGTGGTGTCGCCCATCGCCGAGACCACGACGACGACATCGTGACCGGCCTTGCGGGCGCCGACGATCCGCTCCGCCACCCGCTTGATCCGGTCGGCGTTCTGCACGGAGGATCCGCCGTACTTCTGGACCACGAGGGCCACGCCCGACCTCCTCCACGTCGGGACACGAGCCTACCGGGACCGGCGGCGAGCGCGGGTCGACGCGTTAGCCTCGTGACGCGACAGCCTCGTGACACCACAGCCTCGTGACACCCCAGCCTCGTGACACCCCAGCCTCGTGACACCCCAGCCTGGTCAGGTCAGCGCCTGCTCAGGTCAGCGCCTGCTGGCGTCACAGCCTGGTGACGCGACGCAACCTCGGACGGAGTGGTCGGGTGGCCCAGCGTGCAATGAACGGGCTGAGCGCGGTTCCGGAGGGCTCCGCGCGGGCGGTCAGCGGGCTCATCGCCAGGTGGGGGCTGCCGGTGGCGGTGTTCGTCCTGGTACGGCTGCTGGGACTGGCGGTGCTGGCGGTGCTGGCTTTCCGGGACGGCTCCGCGCTGACCGCCGAGCTGTCCTCCTGGGACGGGCAGTGGCTGCTCGGGCTGGCGCGCGGCGGCTACGGCGGGGTGCCCCCCGGGCTCGTCGACGCCTTCGGCGGGCGCAGCCCGGACACCGCGCTGGCGTTCTTCCCGGGCTACCCCGCCGCGGTGGCCGCCGTGGCCGCGCTGACCGGCGCCGACGTGCTCGCCGCCGGGCTGGTCGTCTCGGCGCTCTCCGGGGTGGTCGCCGCCTGCGGGCTGGCCCGGCTGGGCGAGCTGGTGCCCGGCGGATCGCACCGCGTCGGCCTGGTGCTCGTCGCCCTCTTCGCCGCCGCGCCGATGGGCGTGGTGCTGTCCATGACCTACTCAGAGGGGCTGTTCTGCGCGCTGGCAGCGTGGTCGCTGGTCGGCGTGCTGCGCCGGCGCTGGCTGCTCGCCGGAGGCTGCGCCGCGCTGGCCGGGTTGGTGCGACCGACCGCGGTGGCGCTGGTGGTGGTCGTCGTGGCGGCGGCCGTGGTCGCGGGGGCCGGCGGGTGGCGACATCACGGACGACGGCATGACGGGCGAGGCGAAGGGTGGCGCGCGTGGGCAGGCGCGCTGCTGGCCCCGGTCGGGCTGCTGGGGTACCTGGGCTATGTCACATGGCGCACCGGCTCGCCGCTGGGCTGGTTCGCGATCCAGCGCGCCGGCTGGGGCTCCGCCTTCGACGGTGGCTCCTCCACGCTGCGCTTCAGCCTCCAGACGCTGGCCGACGGGCGTTCCGTGCTCGAGGTCGTCACGGTGGCCGTGCTCGCCGGAGCGGTCGTGCTGCTCGCGGTGTGCGCGCTGGTTCGCGAGCCACTGGGCCGCCAGCCCTGGCCGCTGCTGGTCTACGGCGCCATCGTGGTGGTGATGGATCTGGGCTCCGACGGGCTGATGAACTCCAAGGTCCGGCTGTTGCTGCCGGCGTTCACGCTGCTGCTTCCGGTGGCGCTCGGGCTGTCGCGCCGTCGCCCGGGCACCGTCGTCGCGGTGCTCACCGGCCTCGCGCTCGCCTCGGCGTGGTTCGGCGCCTACGCCGTGGTGACCTGGCACTACGCCATTTGAGACGCACCGGAGCCCGGCATGAGCACGAACCTCCCGGAAACAACGCCCCTGCCATACCCGGGGGAGGGGTTGTCCCGGTCCGGGGGAGGGCAGTTACCCTCGACGCCGTGGCACGTGTGCTGCTCCTTCGCCGCCGCGGCGGGGTCTGACCGACCGGCCCCTCGTCGCGGGTGGGGCGCGCGCGCCGGTCTCGCAGGACCGAACCCGAGGGGAACCAGCACATGACCGTCCCGTCCCGTGTCCACAGCGACTCCTTCCGAGCCGCGGCCGTCAACCGGATCCGGACCCCGTCCGGCGCGGTACCAGCCGAGGCGCCGCCGTGGAACCCACAGCGCGCCAGCTCGATGCCAATCGGCCGCTACCGCCCCTTCCACGAGCTGGTCGAGCCCGTCAGCCTGCCCGACCGCACCTGGCCGGACCGGCGGATCACCCGCGCCCCGCTGTGGTGCGCGGTGGACCTGCGCGACGGCAATCAGGCGCTCATCGACCCGATGAGCCCTGCCCGCAAACGCCGCATGTTCGACCTGCTGGTGCAGATGGGCTACAAGGAGATCGAAGTCGGGTTCCCGGCCGCGAGCCAGACCGACTTCAACTTCCTCCGCGAGATCATCACCGAGGAGGTGATCCCGGAGGACGTCACCATCCAGGTGCTCACCCAGGCCCGCCCGGAGCTCATCGAGCGCACCTACGAGGCATGCGAAGGCGCTCCCCGCGCGATCGTGCACCTGTACAACGCGACGTCGATCCTGCAGCGCCGCGTCGTGTTCCGCACCGACCGGCCCGGCATCACGAAGATCGCGACAGCGGGCGCGGAGCTGCTGGCGGTGTTCGCCGAGAAGTATCCGGCGACCGACTGGCGCTTCGAGTACTCCCCGGAGTCCTTCACCGGCACCGAGCTGGCCTACGCCGTCGATGTGTGCAACGCGGTCACCGCGGTCTGGCAGCCCACCGCGGAGCGGCCGGCGATCGTCAACCTGCCCGCGACGGTCGAGATGGCCACCCCCAACGTCTACGCCGACTCCATCGAGTGGATGCACCGCCACCTGGAGCGCCGCAACGCGGTCGTGCTGTCCCTGCACCCTCACAACGACCGGGGCACCGCGGTGGCGGCCGCCGAGCTGGGCTTCGCGGCCGGCGCCGACCGGATCGAGGGCTGCCTGTTCGGCAACGGCGAGCGCACCGGCAACGTCTGCCTGGTGACGCTGGGGATGAACCTGTTCAGCCAGGGGATCGACCCGCAGGTGGACTTCTCCGACATCGACGAGATCCGGCGCACGGTCGAGTACTGCAACCAGCTCCCGGTTGGCGAGCGCCACCCGTGGGGTGGTGACCTGGTGTTCACCGCGTTCTCCGGCAGCCACCAGGACGCGATCAAGAAGGGCCTCGAGGCGCTGGACGTCGAGGCGGCCGCGGCCGGGGTGGACGTCTCGCAGCGCCCCTGGGAAGTGCCCTACCTGCCGATCGACCCCAGGGACGTCGGTCGGAGCTACGATGCCGTCATCCGGGTCAACTCCCAGTCCGGCAAGGGCGGTGTGGCCTACATCATGAAGGCCGAGCACCAGCTCGACCTGCCGCGCCGGCTGCAGATCGAGTTCTCCCGGGTGATCCAGGAGGTCACCGACACCGGCGGCGGGGAGATCGCGCCCGCCCAGATGTGGGAGGTCTTCGCCGGCGAGTACCTCGACCCACAGACCCCGTTGAAGCTGATCCGGCACCGGATCACCGACGACGGCGCCGGCCACGACGAGATCATGGCGACCGTGCGCGTCGAGGACGAGCACCACGACATCGTCGGATCCGGCAACGGGCCGATCGCCGCGTTCGTCGACGCGCTGGCCTCGATCGGCTTCGACGTGCGGGTGCTCGACTACGCCGAGCACGCGATGAGCGCCGGCGACGACGCGCGGGCCGCCGCCTACGTCGAGTGCATGGTCAGCGAGCGGGTGCTGTGGGGGGTCGGGGTCAACGGCTCGATCGTCACCGCGTCGCTGAAAGCCGTGGTCTCAGCCGCGAACCGCGCGTCGCGGTAGCTCGTGAGCAGCAGTCGATTCCCTGGCACCGACCGTCGTCACAAGGGCGGCCGAAGCTGCCTCCGATGATCCGGCGGGTCGTCGAGCTCACCCCGCTGCGCTCGTTCCGTTATGTATGCACGTGCACCGCCCTGGCCGTCGCCACCGGGGCATGCCGGAGTAGGATTCGGAGTGCCTGAACTCGCGCGACCTGGCTGGATCGTGGCGATGAGAAGGGACCCGGGGCGGTGGCCTGTTCCAGCAGGCCGCTGCCCTGCTTTTACTGGGCCTTAAGCACCCGTCGGCGTGGACGGGAGGTCGAACTCACCGTTCTTGACGCCCGCGATGAAGGCTGACCACTCGTCGCGGGTGAACCGGTGCGGTGGCCTGGATCTGTCCTTGGTGTCGCGGAGCGCCACCTGGCCGTCGGCGAGCACGGCAACCTCCACGCACCCGTTCCTCGGGCAGAAGCTGCTCACCCGGTATGGCTCCTCAGGAGCCTCCATCATGTGTCCTCCTATCTCATCTGGTCGGCGAGCGTCCCGATGACCTCCGCCGACTCGTTCACCGTGAGCGCTTCGCGCCGCGCCGCCGCGAAGATCTGCTCGTACAACGCAACGTCCGACTCCCCCTCGAGGTACGTGATCCCCTTGTGGCTCTCCAGGATCACCACGTCCCGATCCGCGGCGTCCTCGTACTGAAACACCGAGAACGATCCGGCGGCCGCGAGCTGGAGACCCGCCGAGAACGGCAGCACCTGGATCGACACGTTGCGTCGCCGGGCCGTCCGCAGCAACGCTCGAAGCTGACCGCGCATCACCTCGGCCCCCCCGACCTCACGCCGGAGCACGCCTTCGTCGATCACCGCGTGGAACCGCTGCGGCGACTCCCCGCGGGTCAGCCCCGTCTCGCGCTGCAGCCGCACCTCGACCAGCCGGTCGACCTGGGCTGGGTCAAAGCGCTCGTAGAACAGGCTGATGACCGCGTGGGCGTAGGCACGCGTCTGGAGCAGGCCGGGGACGACGGACTGTTGGAACTCCATGATCGCGGTCGCATCGGACTCCAGGGCGAGGAAACGGTCGAGGAAGCCGGGCACCAGTGTGTCGGGCTGCAGGACGTCGGAGAACTCGCTCCACCAGCCCTGCTGCTGGCCCTCGCGGACCCAGCGCATGAGCCGGTCCCGCACGGCCCGGTCGGAGACGCCGTAGGCGTCGAGCATGTCCCTGACGTCACGTGCCCGGGGGATGCCCTTGCCGGTCTCCAGCCGGGAAATCTTGGAGGTGGAGCACTCCAGTTGCGCGGCGACGTCCTCCAGCAGCAGGCCCGCCTCCTCCCGCAGCCGCCGCAGCTCGTCACCGAGGCGGCGGCGGGGCACCACCGGGCCGTGGGTGGGCACTGCACCTCCCCACTGTTCAGCCGCCGGGCGAGTCACGGCCTTGAACGATGCACTTGCAAAACACGCTTGCTGCAGAAGAAGGAATAGCGCACTGTACACCTAGGGCTCTTCGCCACTCCACCACCAGCGGCGACGCGCCTGTGACCTGCGGGGGGAGGCCGCCGTGGACGTCCCACCAGCGCACCGGCGCCTACCCCGTGACGACGACGTGGACCGGTCCACTCCGTCGCCACCGGCAACACCATCCAGAGGCCACCACCTGATCCCGCCCACCCCACGTCAGGGCGACGCCCGGGCGCGGGCAGCGGAGTCGACCCTCCCACCGGGAAAGGGGCTCATGATGATCGCGATTCTGGCTCTGTGCGCCGTGGTGCTGCTCTGCGTCGGAGCACTCGTCGGGAGTTCCTGGACGGTCGGGGGCCTGCGCCGCCGCCTCCGCCGAAACATCGCTGAGCGCCACGACCTCAGCGCGAAGGTGCTGGCGCTGCGCCACGGGCGGCAGTGCTGGCTCTGCGGGCACCGGATGGCCTACAACACCTGCTGCTGCCACTCCGAACCCCTGACCGAGTCGGACTGGGTGGGCATCGGGCACTAGCGTGCTTGGCATGGTTGGGCTGGCGAGAGCGGCCCAACCACGCCAGGCCGTCCTCAGATCCCCCGAGGCCCCGGCCGTCACGTGACCCCGGGGCCCCGGGCCGTCACCTGACCCCGCGGCGCGGCCGGTGCGAGCCTCAGACGGCGCGGCGGCCGGTCAGTGCCCGACCCAGGGTGAGCTCGTCGGCGAACTCCAGGTCCCCGCCCATGGGCAAGCCTGAAGCCAGCCGGGTGACGGTCAGCCCCGGGAAGTCGCGCAGCAGGCGGACCAGGTACGTCGCGGTGGCCTCGCCCTCGGTGTTGGGGTCGGTCGCGATGATGACCTCGGTGATCTCCGGCTCGCCGGCGGAGCCACCGATCCGGGCCACCAGCTCGCGGACCCGCAACTGGTCCGGACCGATGCCGGACAACGGGTCGAGCGCGCCGCCGAGCACGTGGTAGCGACCCTGGAACTCGCGGGTGCGCTCCACCGCCAGGACGTCCTTCGGCTCCTCGACGACGCACAGGACCGACGGGTCGCGCCGCAGGTCGCGGCAGATGCGGCAACGCTGCAGCTCGGAGACGTTGCCGCACACCTCACAGAAGGTGACCCCGTGCTTGACCTTCGCGAGGGCGTCCTGCAGCCGGGTGATGTCGGCCTCCTCGGCGCCGAGCAGGAAGAAGGCGATGCGCTGGGCGCTCTTCGGACCGATGCCGGGCAGCCGGCCGAGCTCGTCGATGAGGTCCTGGACCGGTCCTTCGAACACCGCCGGCTCACATGCCGGGCAGCCCGAGGCCGCCGGCGAGGCCCCCGAGCCCGCCGGCGAGCGGCCCCATCTTCTCCGCCTGCAGCTCCTGCGCCGCCCGGGCGGCGTCAGCGAACGCCCCGACCACGAGATCCTGCAACGTCTCGACGTCCTCCGGGTCGACCACCGTGGGGTCGATCGTGACCGCGACGACCTCCCCGGCACCGGTCTGGGTCACCGTGACGAGGCCGCCGCCGGCCTGCCCGGTCACCTCGGTGGCGGCGAGCTCAGCCTGCGCTGCCATGAGCTGCTGCTGCACCTTCTGGGCTTGCGCCAGGATCTGCTGCATGTCGGGCTGGCCGGGTCCCACGGCAGATCCTCTCGCCTCGGCTGCGGGTCACCGTCAGCCTAGTCGGCGTCGGCATGGCACCGTATGCGCCGTGCGTGCCCGGATCCTGGCCAGCACGGCGCTGCTCTGCGCAGCGGCGCTGCTCGCGCTCACCGGCTGTGGCCCGTCCGCACCGGCCGCCACGCCGGTTCCGACTGCCGCCCCCGCGCCCGGCGCTGAGCCGGGCGCGGGGGCCACCACGACGACCCTGGCAGCTCCACCGTTCCCGCCTGCGACGTCCACCCCGGCGCCGGTGGCGTCCACCCAGCCGGCACCGATCGGCCGTTTCGCATCCGCCGTCGCCGTCGTGCTCGACCCGGGGCACAACGGCGGCAACGCGTCACATCCGGCCGAGATCGACCGGCAGGTGCCCGACGGGCGGGGCGGCACCAAGGCGTGTAACACGACCGGGACGTCGACGGACAGCGGCTACCCCGAGCATGCGTTCACCTGGGACGTGGCCCTGCGGGTCCGCGACGACCTCGTGGCGCGCGGGGTCGGCGTGGTCCTCACCCGTCCCGACGACAGCGGGGTCGGGCCGTGTGTCGACGAGCGGGCCGCGCTGGCGAACCGCTCGGGAGCCGTCGCGATGGTGTCGATCCATGCCGACGGGGCCGCGCCGTCCGGGCACGGCTTCCACGTCGCGTACTCCTCGCCGCCACTCGACGCCGCCCAGGGCGCCCCGTCGATCGCGCTCGCCACAGCGCTGGCCGACACCATGCGCGCGGCGGGCTTCCCGGCCGCGAACTACATCGGCTCGGACGGTCTGGATCCGCGTTCCGACCTGGCCGGGCTCAACTTCGCCCGGATCCCCGCCGTCCTCGTCGAGTGCGCCAACATGCGCAACTCCGCGGAGGCCGGGACCCTCACCAGTCCCGCCGGCCGCGCCCGCTACGCCGCCGCCATCTCGGCCGGGATCATCACCTGGTTGGGAGGGGCCCGCTGACGCTCGGAATCCGGTGACGTCGGGAGCCCGGGGACGCGGTGGCCCGGTTCATCCGCCGGTTCGCCCGCCGTCGAGCGGACGGGCGCCGAGGTGCTGGGTGAGCAGCTCCATCGCTACCTCCTCGGGGTCCCGCCGCTCGGCTGGTGGTCCACTGGCGGTTGCCTCGGCCAGCATCCTTTCCTCTTCCTCGTCGGGAAGCGGGCCGGCGGCGGGGGGCTCGTCCGGTCGCGGCACGGCGGTGACCGGAGCCGGGCGCCGCGTCCGCGGCGGCGGAGCGGAGGTAACCGCCGTCCCCCCCGGACCGGGTGCCCCTCCAGCGGGCTGACAGCGCACCCGCCAGTTGACGCCGAGGACGGCGCGCAGCGCGTCCGCGATCACTTGCGCGTTGCGCTCATCGCTGAGCCGGCGAGCCAGCGGCTCCGATTCGTGGCAGAGCAGCAAGCCGTCGCCGTCCACCGCCGCGACGCCGGCCCCGGTGAGCAACACCTTGATGGTGCGGCTGCGGTCCTGGACCTCGCGCAGCACCTCCGGCCAGACCCGGCGGACGGCGGTCGCGTCGACCTCACCGGTGACGGCGGATGCCGCACGCTCCGGCTCCGGCACGGGCACCTCCGGCACGGGCATCTCCGGCACGCGCACCTCCGGCGCTGACACCGTCGGACGCTGCACAACGGCCGGAGGCGGCGCTGACACCGTCGGGGGCGGCGCAACGGCCGGAGTGATCGTCATCCGCCGCTCGACCCGCTCCAGCCGCTGCACCAGGGCAGCGTCCGCGGTGGATGCCGCCGGCAGCAGCATCCGGGCGCACAGCAGCTCCAGCAGCAGCCGGGGCGCGGTCGCTCCGCGCATCTCGACCAGCCCGTTGTGGACGACCTCGGCATAACGGGCGAGCGCGGCCGGACCGAGCCGCTTGGCCTGGTCGGCCATCCGGTCGAGCGCATCACCGGGTCCGTCCACCAGCGCGCGCTCGGCCGCATCGGGTACCGCCTGCAGCAGCACGAGGTCGCGCAGCCGCTGCAGCAGGTCGGAGGCGAAACGCCGCGGGTCGTGGCCGGCCTCCACGAGCTCGTCGACCGCCTGGAACACCGCCGCGCCGTCCGAGGCGGCAAGGGCGTCGACGACGTCGTCGAGGATCGCGGCGTCGGTGACCCCGAGCAGTGGCACCGCCCGGGCGTAGGTGACACCCTCGGGACCGGCGCCGGCGAGCAACTGGTCGAGGACGGAGAGCGCGTCGCGCGCCGAGCCGCCAGCGGCCCGCATGACAAGCGGGTACACGGCCGCCTCGACCGCCACGCCCTCCGCGGCGCAGATCCGCTCCAGCAGGCGGCGCAGCGTGCCGGGCGCCAGCAGCCGGAACGGGTAGTGGTGCGTGCGGGAGCGGATCGTGGGCAGCACCTTGTCGGGCTCGGTGGTCGCGAAGACGAACACGAGGTGCTCAGGTGGCTCTTCGACGATCTTGAGCAGGGCGTTGAAGCCCTGCGTGGTGACCATGTGCGCCTCGTCCACGATGAACACCCGGTACCGCGAGCTGGCCGGCGCGTAGATCGCCCGATCCCGCAGCTCCCGGGCGTCATCGACCCCGTTGTGGCTGGCAGCGTCCAGTTCGAGCACGTCGATCGACCCCGGGCCCTCGGGGGCGAGCGCGACGCACGAATCGCACACCCCGCACGGGTCCGGCGTCGGGCCGTCGGCACAGTTGAGCGAGCGGGCCAGGATCCGGGCCGAGGAGGTCTTGCCGCAGCCCCGGGGGCCGGAGAACAGGTAGGCATGGTTGACCCTGCCGGCGGCCAGCGCGGTGCGCAGCGGCTCGGTCACGTGCTCCTGCCCGACGACCTCGGCGAAGGTCGCGGGCCGGTACCTGCGGTAGAGGGCCAGCGCCACGCCCGCCGAGGCTACGCGACGGTCCGGACAGCCGGTCCGGCACCGGCACGAAGGGACCCCGCGCACCCGCCAGAGCCCGCTTACCCTTGCTGCCTTCCGACCCTGGGGGAGTTCGTGGGATGGACGCCGCACGGGGTCCGCCGGCCAGTCTAGCTAGACTCCCAGACGGAGGATTCGCCTAGTGGCCTAGGGCGCACGCTTGGAAAGCGTGTTGGGGGCAACCCCTCGCGGGTTCGAATCCCGCATCCTCCGCCACCCCTGACCAGCAACGCTGCCGGCGTCAGGCTGCGGAACACCCACCCCGTCCGCCACGGCTGGTCTCACTTTCAGTGATAACGGGCACGGACACATCAGGGGGCAAGGACCGAGAGGGTGCTCATCCCCTCACGCCGGCACCGGAAGGTCAGCACCGAACCCCCCGAGCCGCAAGGGCCGGAAAGAGTGGCCTTGCACCCCGGGAGAACCGGTGCTGAGGCCCAAGGCCCGCCGACGCGACGAGATGACTACCAACCCACCCGCACGCACGCGGGCGCACCCACCCTCTACCGCCCGGGCGAGGCCGCAGTGACCCCACGTTCCGTAACTCCCCGTGACCCTCAGTGTCCGGCAACCCCACCCGGACGGCTGGTCTACCGTGGCGGGGACGGCAACCGGGCATCGGGAAGGGGTTGTGCCGTGGCGAACGAGACGGGCGAGGCGACCGAGCCGCTCGACCCTGTGACGATCGGCCTGCGGGTACGGAGGATCCGCCACTCGCGTGGGAAGAGCCTGGAAGTGGTCGCCGGCCAGGCCAAGATCAGCGCGGCTTTTCTGTCGCGGCTGGAGCGCGGCGAATACTCCCTGGACCGGCTCACCCTGATCGTTCGCTTGGCAGACGCACTAGAGGTCGCCCCCTCCGAACTCATAGCGCTCCCGGTACCTGCCCCCGGCAACGGCGGCATGGACTCCGCTATCCACGCGGTACGCCGCGCATTGCGGGCAGCCAACTCCGGCCAGCCGGACGGGCAGGTACTCCCCGTCGAGACCCTGCGGGAGCGGGTGACGGCCACGCTGGAGGCCCGCTGTCACGACGGCAAGGTCCGCGAGGTCGGCGCGGCCCTACCTGCCTTGATCCGGGACGTGCACACCAGCATCGCCGCCGGCCGGGACGTCGCCGCGCTGCTCGACTTGGCCGTCTTGCTGCACACGAGGACGACCGAGCCGTGGCTGCGGATGGCAGGGGCACCGCCAGACCTGCGCGAGCACGCCGCGGTGTTGGCTCGGCGGCTCGCCGAGCGCCGCGACACCCCGGCCACGATGGTGCTGGCCGTGACGAGCGCGGTGGACGTGGCGCTCGCCGCCGGTGACTTCGACTTTGCACGAGCCGAACTCGACACGCTGAGCGTGCCCACCACGAGCCCGGAGTCGCTGCAGCTCGGCGGCGTGGGCACGCTCCAGCGCTCGTTCGCCGCCGCTGCGGACGGCCGTTCCGCCGAGGCTGACGCGGCGCTGGCGCACGCCGACGAGCTGGCGCAGCGCACCGGGGAGGCGAACGCCTACTGGATGGGGTTCGGCCCCACGTGCGTCGGTCTGTGGCAGATGGCAGCGGCCCGCGAAGCCGGGGATCCCGAGCGCGCCGTGACCATCGCGGAAGGCATGCACCCGGAAGCGCAGCCCGACATCGTGCACCACGCCCGGTACCACGTGCAGTACGCCCGGGCGCTTGTCCGGGTGCGGGGCCGGCGGGAGGACGCGGTGCGAGCGCTGCGGCGCGCCGAGACGCTCGTCCCGCACGAAGTACAGCGCAACCCGGCCGCGCGAGAGCTGCTCGGCGAGTTGGTCACCCACGCGAAGCGAGGAGACGCGGTAAGCCGGGAGTTGCGGGGCATGGCCTACCGCGCCGGTCTGCCGGTTTAGGGAGAGAGCCACCCGGTCCGTTTTGCTGCGGCCGCAATTTCATCTCCGCAATCCTGCTTTTCACCCGGCTCGCTTGCCGCAGCCGCAATGCCGGACGGTGAGCGGTCGGCATTATCGGTGAGGTGTTCATTGTCGCCGTTCGTCGTGTCATCCGGGCTCGTCGTCGTGGTCGTCACCGCCCGGGCTTGCATCCCCAGTCGGTGTGG
>JAVKSM010000047.1:0-21303 GCA_039583705.1 Pseudonocardiaceae bacterium | reverse complement strand
CGTCCCCGCCGTTGTTGCCGGCGCCGACGAGCAGCGCGACGCGGCGACCGGCGACCCTGCCGCAGCGCTCGGCGAGCAGCGCCGCGGCGCGGACCGCGACCCCGAACGCCGCCCGGCGCATCAGGACGCTCTCCGGAGTGCGGGCGGTCACCGCCTCCTCGGCCGCCCGCACCTCCCCAGCGGTCCACACCCCGTACACGGGCCAGACCCTACGAGGTCCCGGCGAGCCCGAACGCGGTGGCGTTGCCTCACCGACCCCGCCACCCGCAACGTCGGCGTCACCGGCCCTCCACCCGGTACTCGGTGAGCACCACCCAGGTCGTGGTGCGCTGGGTCTCCCGCCAGCTCCCGATCCGGTCGAGGATCGCGTCCAGCCGGGCGGCGCTGGCGGCGCACACCCGGACCAGCAGGTCCCACTCACCGGCCACGGTTTCGACCTCGTGCACCTCGGGCAGCGCGGTCAGCCGCCGCACGTAGGACCCGACGTCGGGCGTCCGCACCACGATGCCGACCCGCGCGGCATGCGTCGCGGCGTGCTCCGGCAGCCGCACCTCGGCCCGGTAGCCGCGGATCACCCCGGCCTGCTCCAGCCGGCGCACCCGCGCCAGCACCGCGGTCCGGGACAGCCCCACGCGCCGGCCCAGCTCGGCCATGCTCAGCCGGGCGTCGGCGGCGAGCAGGTCGAGCAGTGCCCGGTCCAGCTCGTCCACCTGCGCCACTCCAGAACCCTAGTGACACCGCGACCCGCTGACGATTCGTCGGTGGGATCGCACGCAACGCCGTGTCGGGCGCGCCAGGTCCGACGCCTCGAACATGTCACCGCAGCGGTCCCGGTCAGAGACTGGAGTCACCCCGAGAGAAGGGATCCGCTGTGGTCGCGCCGGCCGCCGTCCACGAAACGCTGCGAGCGCACCTGCTCGTCGACGGCTTCGAGTTCGTCCTGGACACTGCCGCGAGCCAGGGAAGCTGGCTCGTCGACGCCCGCGACGGCACCCGCTACCTCGACCTGTTCAGCTTCTTCGGCTCCGCTCCGCTGGGCATCAACCACCCGGCGCTCACCGGGGACGCGGCCTTCCGCGCCACGCTCACCGAGGTCGCGCTCAACAAGCCGTCCAACTCCGAGGTCTACACCACCCACTACGCCGAGTTCGTGCAGACCTTTGCGCGGGTGCTCGGCGACCCCGACCTGCCGCACCTGTTCTTCGTCGAGGGCGGGGCGCCCGCGGTGGAGAACGCCCTCAAGGTCGCCTTCGACTGGAAGCAGCAGCACAACGCGGCCCACGCCCGGCCGGCCCACCTCGGCACGAAGGTGATGCACCTGACCCACGCGTTCCACGGCCGCACCGGCTACACCATGTCGCTGACCAACACCGAGCCGGTGAAGACCGCGCGCTTCCCGGTCTTCGACTGGCCGCGCATCGACACCCCCGCCGTCCGCTTCCCGGTACACCGCCATCTCGTCGAGGTGGCGGTGGCCGAGGCGCGGGCGTTGGCGCAGGCCAGGGCGGCGTTCGCGGCCCACCGCCACGACATCGCGGCCTTCGTCGCCGAGCCGATCCAGGGCGAGGGCGGCGACAACCACCTGCGTGCCGAGTTCCTGGTCGCGATCCAGGAACTGTGCCACGGGAACGACGCGCTGTTCGTCCTCGACGAGGTGCAGACCGGCTGCGGGCTGACCGGCAGCACCTGGGCTTACCAGCAGCTCGGGCTGCACCCGGACGTCGTGGCGTTCGGCAAGAAGACCCAGGTCTGCGGGATCATGGCCGGAGCCCGGGTCGACGAGGTGCCCGAGAACGTCTTCGCGGTGTCCTCGCGCCTGAACTCCACCTGGGGCGGCAACCTCGCCGACATGGTGCGCGCCCGGCGCTACCTGGAGGTGATCGAGTCCGAAGGGCTGGTCGGCCGGGCGGGCCGGGTGGGCAAACTGTTGCTTGACGGCCTCGGCGCGATCCCCGGCCTGGACAACGTCCGGGGTCGTGGGCTGATGTGTGCCTTCGACCTGCCGGACCGGGCCGCCCGCGACGCGGTGGTGCACCGGCTGCGGGTCGCCGAGCACGTCGTCGTGCTGGCCGGCGGGGAGCGGTCGGTGCGGCTGCGCCCGGCGCTGACGGTCGGCGAGGACGAGCTGGAGCTGGCGCTCGCCGCGATCCAGCGGGTGGTGCGGGGACGACGGGCCGGTCCCAGGCCACTGCAGTCGGGTCCCAGGCCGCAGTCGGCTCCCAGCCCACCGCCCTGAGCTCGGAGAGTGCTGACGTTGGGTAGGCGGGGCGGAGCTTGCTAGTCCTTCGGAGATCCCGTCAGTGTGGGCCGACGGTTACCGCCCCGACCGCTTTGACGTTCTTGGTGCCTTGATCTGCCTGGCCGGCGCCGGCCGCCATCATGTACGCCCCCTGGGGCTGACAGCGCCGGCCACCAGGTCCACGAGCTGCAGATGCGGTGATCGGGCGGTCGTGGGTGGCGGACGATCGGGTGCGTGAACTCGCCGTACCAGGACACGACGACCAGCACGCGTCGGTGTAGCGCGCGCTGGCACGGCGCGGGATCCAGGAGTACGTTAGTTGTCGTATGCTAACTTACTGGAAGGATCCTGCTGTGACCCAGGCTCCCGCCATGCCCGCCGCACTCGCACCCCAGGCCGTCGACGAGCTGGCCGCTCGCCTGCGGCTCGCGATCGGCCGGCTGTCCCGGCTGCTCGGCCACCGGGTCAAGGGGGATCTGACGCTGTCGCAGTGGTCGGCGCTGAGCACGGTCTCCCGCACCGGGCCGCTGCGCCTCGGCGACCTCGCCGCCTGCGAGCACGTCGCCGCCCCGACGCTCTCCCGAGTGGTCACCGCGCTGGAGGAGCAGGGGTTCGTCGAGCGCCGCCCGGATCCCGACGACGCGCGGGCCGGCCTGTTGAGCCTGACCGAGGCGGGCGAGCGGCGGCTGCGGCAGCTGCGCAGCGACGGCAACGGCCTGCTCGCGCGGGCCCTCGTCGAGCTGGCCGGCCCGGAGCGGGAGACGCTGGCCGCGGCGCTGCCCGGGCTGGAGGCCCTCGTCGAGCGGCTGTGCACGCGGGAGCCGAATCCGCACGAGGCGAGGCGGACGACCGCGGAAAGCGAGGAGGCGTGATGGCCCGGGTCGCCGCGCCCGCCCAGCGGGAGGCACCCCCGCCGGGGTACAAGTGGATCGCGCTGACCAACACGACGATGGGCGTGCTCATCGCGACGGTGAACTCGTCGATCCTGCTCATCGCGCTGCCCAACATCTTCGACGGCATCGGGATCAACCCGCTCGCGCCCGGCAACATCAGCTACCTGCTATGGCTGATCATGGGCTACCTCGTCGTCACGGCGGTGCTCGTGGTGAGCTTCGGCCGCATCGGCGACATGTTCGGCCGGACCAAGATGTACAACCTGGGCTTCGCGGTCTTCACCGTCTTTTCGGTGCTGCTGTCGGCGACCTGGATGCACGGCCAGGCGGCGGCCCTGTGGCTGATCATCATGCGGATCCTGCAGGGCGTGGGCGGCGCGCTGCTCATGGCGAACTCGACGGCGATCCTCACCGACGCGTTCCCCACCAACCAGCGCGGACTGGCGCTGGGCATCAACTCGGTAGCCGCCATCGCCGGCTCGTTCGTCGGCCTGATCCTCGGCGGAGTCCTGGGTCCACTGAACTGGCACCTGGTATTCCTGGTGTCGGTGCCGGTCGGCCTGTTCGGCACCGTCTGGGCCTACCTCAAGCTGCGCGACACCGGGATCCGCAAACCGGCCAAGCTCGACTGGTGGGGCAACTTCACCTTCGCTGTCGGGCTGGTCGCGGTGCTGGTCGGCATCACCTACGGGATCCAGCCCTACGGCGGCCATACGATGGGCTGGACCAACCCGACGGTCATCAGCGAGATCCTCGGCGGGATCGCGGTGCTCGGGCTGTTCTGCTGGGTGGAGACCCGGGTGGCGCAGCCGATGTTCCGGCTGTCGCTGTTCCGGATCCGCGCGTTCACCGCGGGCAACCTCGCGAGCCTGCTCGCCGCACTCGGCCGCGGCGGCCTCACGTTCATCCTGATCATCTGGCTGCAGGGCATCTGGCTGCCGCAGCACGGTTACCCCTTCACGGAGACGCCGCTGTGGGCGGGCATCTACATGGTGCCGCTGACGATCGGGTTCCTGATCGCGGGACCGGTGTCGGGCGTGCTCTCGGACCGCTTCGGCGCCCGGGCGTTCGCCACCGGCGGGATGGTCGTCGCGGCCGGCAGCTTCCTGCTGCTCGACCTCCTGCCGGTGAACTTCGGCTACCTGTGGTTCGCGCTGATCCTTGCCCTCAACGGGTTGGCGATGGGCCTGTTCGCGGCGCCGAACCGGGCGGCGATCATGAACAGCCTACCGGCCGACCAGCGGGGCGTCGGCGCCGGCATGACCGCGACGTTCCAGAACTCCGCGATGGTGCTCTCCATCGGCGTGTTCTTCAGCCTGCTCATCGCCGGGCTGTCGACGACGCTGCCCTCGTCGCTCTACAACGGGCTGATCTCCCAAGGCGTGCCTGCCAACGCCGCGCACCAGGTGGCCGGACTGCCTCCAGTCGGGTCGCTGTTCGCCGCGCTGCTCGGCTACAACCCGATCCGGTCCCTGCTCGGGCCGGGCGTGCTGGGCGCGCTGCCGCCGCACAACGCCGCCTACCTCACCGGCCGCAGTTTCTTCCCCCAGTTGATCTCCGGTCCGTTCGCCGCCGGCCTGACCCTCGCGCTGGTCTTCGCCGCCGCCGCCTGCCTAGTCGCCGCGCTCGCCTCCGCGCTGCGCGGTGGGAGGTACGTGTACACCGAGCCCGCCCCGGTGCCGACTGCCGCACCAGTCCGGGCCGGCGGACGACCGGCCGCGCGCGTGGTGGGCCGCGTCCTCGGGCCGGACGAGCGCCCGCTGCCGGCGGTGCTCACGCTCGTCGACCTCGGTGGGCGCCAGGTGGACCGGACCCGCACCACCACCGACGGCGGGTACCGCCTGGCCCCGCCCCGCTCCGGGGACTACCTGCTGGTCTGCACGGCAGACTGGCGCCCCGACCACCCCGACCACCCCGCGCCGCAGGCCACGCTGGTCACGGTCAACGGCGCCGCCGTCACCCGGGACATCGTGCTCACTCCCCGGTGACGGACCTGGTGCGTAAGACGACCCTTTCATATGAGAGGTAGCAACGCGGCGTGGGCAATGCCGCTGGGCGCCGCTCAGCGGAGGTCCCTACTCGTGAGAATTCGGCGATCAACCCCGCTCAGCGCCGCCGCCAGCTCGCGCCCCCGGGTCAGCGCGGCATCCCGGTCGCCCCGAACAGCTCGCCACTACGCGCGGGCCGATCCCCCCGAGGAGAACCCCGCCGACTACCAGGCCCCGGACTGCCTGTTCATCCTGCTCCTCGCACACGGCCAGGCGGTCGGGTGCGGGGGCTACCGGCGCCACGACACCACCACCGGAGAGATCAAAAGGACTGTACGTACGCCCCGTCCACCGCGGACACGGGTACGGACGGCGCATCCTGCACCGACTCGAAGACCACGGCCGAACCCGCGCAGCGACCACGGTGATCCTGGAAACCGGCGTCCGCAACGTCGCGGCCATCGGCCTGTACCGCTCGGCGGGCTACCAGCCCATCCCCTCCTACGCCAACAGCCGGGACCGACAGATCAACCGAGCCTTCGCCAAGACACTACGCACTGAGGCCAAGGTGACTCGGCCGACATGCGTGCCCGCTGTGACGACTTCCGCTCATTCACCGTCAAGGAACTCGGCCGATTCATGACCGCACATCCCACCGAAGCCGTCGTCCGCGCCCGGTTCCGCTGCCAGGGCGACGACTGGTCGACCCGCCCCAGAGGCCACCCGGAGGCCCCGGACAGCATGACCGACTGGTCACAGCGAGGTATGCCTGATCCGACGGCGGTCCGGGCCTCGGCGTCGCCGACGCGCTCTGCCACGGTCGCTTCAGCGAGAGCGGGCGGCATGGCTTGGCCACTGCCGCCTTGTCCGCCCGGTGCGGACAAGCGCCAGCCGCAGGGCGCTGGGGCGTGCGGCCGCCGACCGAGTCCTCGCCCGGCGTGTGGCGGGCAACACGGAATGCCGCGACTTCACATAAGCCTCAAAACCTTACGCGACGAGACCGTTGTCCGTTGCCCATGATTCAAACTGCCCTACCGCGAATGGCAATCGGTATTTGCCGCGAATCAGATCGTCTGCAAGCGCGGACACCAGCTTCACCGTAAGCAGCCCAAGCCGGATTGCCCCGCACAGAAGAACCAGGGTAGGCTTGTGAGCCACGTTGTGAATACAGGCAAGGTTGCGTGGAACACCATCCAGCGCCGCACCCCGCCGCAGCTCATTAACCACTACGTCAGGAATGAGCGCCCGGCGGTCTCAGACAACAGCCTTCAATACCCCAAGCCAGTTCTCGCGTGCGAAGTGACTCAGTGGCCCAGTATCGAAAATCAAGCATTCGGTCTCGTTTAGCATCGACACGGATCTACGACACAAACTGCCATATCGCGTTCTCAGGCAGAGAGGGAAGCACCGGCAGGTCGTCTTCGCCCCATGTATCGAACAACAGGTCTACTGCGCGAGCGCATGAGATCAGCTCGGCTCGAAACAGTCGCAACACTGCCTCGTCGTATGCACGCGGGGTGGACGGCGCGACAAGCTCGTCATGAGTTACCAGACCCATCTCGACAATGTCGGCACGGGTTGTTCGAACATGTCGGATACGATCAGCTTGAGAGCGATCCACATGACTTAGCTCGAAGAGCCGCCTCGCCAAGGTGGACATATCAACACGGAATGTGCTTGCAAGCCTGACAGCACAAGCCCGAACGTCGTCTCCGCGTTCACGGCACCGGGCCCACGCCTCATTAACTCCATTCGGCGGAAGCAGTAATGCACGCGCAAACCGATCCATTCGAGCTTCCCAACCGTCCGAGCGTTCGTTTTCCGCTACACGCCAGTCGACACTGTACTCATCAGCAAAGATACAGTGACCCAGCTCGTGGGCGAATGCGAGACGTCGACGGCCCACTTGTAGAATTCCGTTGACGAGTACGACAGCGCCTCGTCCAAGAAGAATAGAGGCAGCGTCGGCAGTGTCAACGCCAAGGTCGAAAGAGAATGTCAGCAGGCCCAGCTGCCTCGCCGCAGCGTCTGCAACGTTGTAAAGCGGCTCTAATCTGCTCAAACCAAGTGCGGTCCTGGCCTTAGCTGCCGCGGCCTCGGCTTCGTCGGTATTACCAGGCCGATCCAACTGCGGCAGAACGGGTAGAACCCACCCTGCATCATGGCTTTGAAGAAACTCGACGTTACGTGTCGCCCGTTCAACGAGGCGATCGATCGGGACGCTCGGCGCACCAGGGTCCTGCAGGTTGCGATGCGATACGATAGGCTCGGGCGCTTCGGAAAGAAACCACTCAGTACGTTCGTTCAAGGCATCGGCAATTTGCGAAAGCTCCAAAGCTGAGACTCGTCGTGTACCCCCTCGATCTTTGCCACTGCAGAACGATCCAGAGAGATCGCCGAAGCAAGCTGCGCTTGCGTCATGGCCGCTCGGCTCCGAGCGTCTGCTACGCGGGCACCGATGGCACGAACGTCCAGGACAGGCACTGTGCGATATTAGAACATGACAGCTGCCGGGACTAGGTACCGTTCGTGGCGATGTGGATACGGAGCGTGTTACCAGCGTCGTGACGAGCCAAGTACCGCGTCCGCGTTCACACCGAAGTGCTCACCCGCGCCGGGCGGCCGGGTCTCTGGGATGGACGGCACTGGCAGGCGGGATGCGCGGCAGCGGGCGGCGTAGGCGCAGGACCAGGCGCCGTGCGGAACGGCGGCACGCAACACTCCGTCATACCTCGTCGTGGAGCACTCGTGGTTCCGCCCGCGCTCGCCGCGCACCGTCGGCGTCGCCGACGCGCCCTGCCACAGTCGCCTCAGCGAGAGCGGGCGGCAGCGCCGCGGAGAACTTCAAGCCAATGACAGCACGGCTGTCGACTGCCGGCAGCGTGCCGGCCTCCGCGTCGATCGTATCGAGGGCCGCCGCGACCTGGCGCGGGTCTTCGCCGTGCCGGAGCCGGAGGACCTCGTCACCGATCCGCTGCCGCTGATCGGCCAGATCTCCGAGCGACGCCTGCAGGGTGCGGTTGGCGGACGATCCGGCCCAGGTCCACCAGTTCAGGTCTCCGTCGGCACTACGGCGGATCACGGTCCCCCCGCTCGTGACATGCCCGCTGTGGTGGTCCCGGAGGTCGCCGAGAGCGCCGGCGGCCCGCCGCGAGAGGCGGACTCCGGCCGGATCCTCGCCGAGCAGGACGTCGCGCATCCCGCGGCTGATCTCGAACGACAGCCCGCCGCCACAGCCACTCCACCTCGCGCGCCCCGGCAGCTCCGTGGCCTCGACGAAGCACCGTCGGCGTGTCCAGTCGACGTGCGTGACGAGCCAGGCCAGGCCGGCGAGCAGGAGCACTCGTGGGGCGCCACCAGGGTCGGCGAGCAGCATGTCGTCGCCCACGGATCCGATCTCGTCGCGGCCTGCCAGCACGACGAACTGCGGCGCCGAGGCGAACACGGCCA
Organism: Pseudonocardiaceae bacterium; assembly: GCA_039583705.1. Lineage (GTDB taxonomy): Bacteria > Actinomycetota > Actinomycetes > Mycobacteriales > Pseudonocardiaceae > JAVKSM01. Next base: position 12,733 of record JAVKSM010000047.1, on the reverse strand, counting down.
TGAGATCGGAGAAATGCCGGCGGCCGAACCGGCGCTCAGCTTCGGGACCGATGAAGGCGAGGTCGTCATCGGTCTCGAGGTAGCCCTGGTCGAGGAGGTAGGCCAGGATCTCGTCGCCGTCGGCGCTCATCGGCGCGAGGCCGTGCCACCACCGCGGCCAGGTCCTGCGTCCGAGGGTGTTCTCCTGCAGCGCCAACGCGAGCAGTTGCTGAGCGACGATGTGGCGGGGTGACGGCGGCGGCGTCACGGGCTCGACCCAGCCCTGCGACCAGCGCAGCAGCAGGCCGGCGGCATGCAGGACCTGGTCGAGGTCGAGGGCGAGGAACAAGCAGTTGCGGACGCTCCCCGACCGCCGGCCGGTCCGTCCGAGCCGTTGCAGGAAGGAGGCGACGGTTCGCGGCGCACCCACCTGGACCACCCGGTCCAGGTCGCCGACGTCGATCCCGAGCTCCAATGTGGACGTTGCGACGATCACACAGTCGCGCGCCTCCGAAAACGCCGCTTCGGAGCGGTGGCGCTCGCCGGCCGACAGCGAGGAGTGCGACAGGTACGTGTCCACCTCGCGCAGGCGCAGCGCGGCGCCGAGTTCCTCGGCACGGCGGCGGCTGTCGACGAACACGAGCCGCTTCTCACCGCGATGCAGCCGGCTGATGACGGTCGCGGCGCCGTCGAGCGAGCCCACGTGGTCGAGCTGCACGTCACTGGACGTCGAGGCGGCGGGCGGCGCGACGACGACCCCCGGCCGGAGGGAGGCGGCGCCTTGCAGCCAGCCCAGCAATTCCGCGGGATTACCCACCGTGGCGGACAACCCGATGCGCTGCAGCGGGCGACCCGCCAACTCGACGAGCCGCTCCACCACGTGCAGCAGGTGCCAGCCCCGGTCGTCCCCGGCGAACGCGTGCACCTCGTCGACGACGACCGCCCGCAGGTCCGCGAAGGCCCGCCGCTTGTCCACGGAGACCGAGACGAGCATCGACTCCAGCGACTCGGGGGTGACCAGCAGCACATCGGGGCGGTCGCGCCGCACTCGGCGACGCGCGCCCTGACCGGTGTCGCCATGCCACAGTGCCACCGAGCGCCCGACCCAGGCGCCGTACTCGGCGAGCCGGGGGTGCAGGTTGTTCAGCAGCGCCCGCAGCGGGCAGACGTAGAGCACCGACGTGCCGCTCCATCCCTCGCCCGCCATCCGGCTGAGCAGCGGAAACACCGCGGCTTCGGTCTTCCCGCCCGCCGTCGGCGCGATGAGCAGACAGTCCACGCCCTCCAGCACCGGCGCCACGGCGACCGCCTGCAACGGGCGCAGTGCGGTCCACTGCAGCGTGTTGACGACATGGTGCTGGATCACCGGGTGGAGCCGCCCGAACTCGACGGCGTTGGCAGGCATCAGTCGCTCAGAGCCCGACGTCGTCCGGACCGGCCGCCGCCTGCCGCTCGACATCGGTGAGCTCGCCGTCCGACACCGTCAGGGCGTAGTCCCGCCGGGGATCGAAGTCGCCGAACTGCTCGACGCGGTCGAGCACGTCGCCCACCAGCTTGCGCAGGAACAGTCGAGGGGCGACGCCCACCTTGCCGCCCAGCCCGCCCGCGACGGCATGCGCCAACGTCGCCAGGTACGCCTCGTCGACGACGGTCCGCATCCGCTCCGGTGCGGTGGAACCCGCGGCGAACAGGTCCCGAACCCGGCCGCCGAGCTCGACGAGCCGCTCGTGGTCGAACCCGAGCAGTCGCACCTGGGGGGCCCGAGGATTGTCGAAACGTGGATCGGTGGAGAAGTCGGTCCGCAGCCGCTGCGCCAGCGGCGGCAGCAGCGCGATCCCCTGGCGACCCTCGAAGAAGGCCGGCGTCCCGGTGACCACGAGGTAGAGCCCCGGGAACCGTCCGGCGTCGAGTTCGTCGAGCAACTGACGCAGCGCGTTCAGCGCCTTGGCCCGGGCGTCGCTGCGCACCCGCTGCAACGTCTCCACCTCGTCGAGCACCAGCACGAGGCCGGTGTGACCCGCGTCGCGCAGCACGGTCAGCAGCCCCCGCAGGAAACCCAGCGCCAGGAAGTGATCGATCTCCCCGCGCACACCGGCGCGGCGGCGAGCCGAGGCAGCGACGTGCGGTTGACCGGCCAGCCATGCCGCCACCCCTTCCGCGGTGTCGATGTCGCCGACGGCGAGCGCTTGACGGTAGCCGCGCAGCCCGCTGGCGTAACCCGGCGTCGTCCGGGCCAGGGCGGCGAGCCGGCGCTCGAGCAGCGCGTCGACCGCCCGGGCCAGTCCGTCGGCGTCGTTGGGTGACACCGCGCCCTCGGCGAGCACGTCCTCCTCCAGCGCATAGAACCAGGAGTCGAGCACCGGTCGGAAGGCGCTGGGCGCGTCGGCGGCCGTGGCCAACCGCTCGCACAGCCGCCGGTACACCGTCTCCAGGCGATGCAAGGGGGTTTCGGTCTCGGAGATCTGGACCTCGGCGACGGCCATCCCTGCGGTCTTGGCCCGCTCCCCCAACCAGCGCGCCACGAACGTCTTGCCGGCGCCGTACTCGCCGCGGATGGCGGTGAACGCGGCGGCCCCGGCCCGGCAGGCGGCGAGCTCGGCGTCGAACGCGGGTGCGAGCCGGTCGAGGCCGACGGCCAGCAGATCCAACCCGCTGTCCGGGACCGTGCCCCGGCGCAACGCCGCGAGGACGGTGCGCCGCCGGGCGGGGCTGACGTGATCGGTCACGACGGGAACTGCTCGTCCAGCAGCCCGGAGTCCAGGGCGACCGCACGTCCGCCGTCGACCAGGGTGAGGACGGGGAAGCTGTCGCGGTTGAGGACCCGACCCAACGCGGCCACCACGCCGCGCGCGTTCCGCCCGACGCTGTCGGCCGCGGCCAGCACCGAGGCGGCCGGGAGCCGGCCACCGGCGGCGTGCAGGGCATCGACCACGGCCGCGAAGACCGCGGGATCGGGCACCCGGTTGGCCGGGATCCCGGCGTAGGCGGACCGGAACGACTCCGACGCGACGAGCCGGGCACCCCGGCTGGTGGCCGCGTCCGAGGCGGGCTCCGAGGCGGGCTCCGAGGCGGGCTCCGACGCGGCGACCTCGAACAGCGCTTCGGGCTGCGCTTCAGAGGGCGGGGTCGGCGGCTTGGCCCTCCGCACCGGCTGACGCGCGGGAAGCGGCAACCGGCCCGGCGTGGGGCGGCGAACGCCGTCCTCCCCCATCCGCGTATCCAGGGACCACCAGGCCGGCGGGCCCAGGGTGTGCGGGTACCACCCCGCGGGGGCGTCCCTCCCCGGCGGCAGCAGCACCACGAGCGGGATCGCGACCTCCGCGAGGGTGGCACCGCCGTGGTAGCCGTGCGCCCTGGCGCCGTACCGCAGCTCCTCGGTCGCGGCGAGGACGGCGCGCCCCTCGGGGGTCAGGACCCGCGGCCCGCGGACGAGCACCTCGTCCGGCCCGGGGGGTGATCCCGCCGCACGCCAGCGTGCTCCCCCGGTCGGGTCGGACCGCAGCCTGCAGCCGTGCTCCGTGATGTGACCGTGGTCGCTGGTCAGCACCACGATGCGTCCGGACAGGGCGGCGCGGTCGAGCAACTGGGGCAGCCCGCTCACGTCGGTCGGTCGCCAGGCCGGGTCGATGGACTGGCGGCCGCGGGACAGGGAGTCGTCCACCGCGTTGAGCACGACGGCGACGACGGCGGGGCCGTCCGGGCCGAGGGCCTGCTCCAGCTCCGCGCCGAGATCTCCGCCGTCGGCGCCGGCCACGCCCGCCTTGTGCACGAGCACCGCGCCACGCATCGGCCAGAACCGGTGCGCTGCGAAAGCGGCGCGCTCGTCGGATGCGGTACCAGCGCGAAGCTCGGCGCAGAACAGGCTCGTCCGGCTGTAGGTGGTCTCGGTGGGCAGGGCGGCCAGCACAGCTTCCCGGCCGCCGTCCGAGGAACGCACGACCTCGGCCCATCCGCTGGAGTGGTCGGTGAGCCGATCGGCGAGATCACCGGCGACCGCACCGGACATGCCGTCGACCACGACCAGCAGGACCCGGTTCTGCCGGGCCAACGGCGCGACGAGCGACGGCAGCAACGTCTCGACGGCAAGCATGTGTGCCGGTGCGTTCGGGGCTGCCGCGAGCCGCGCGGCGAAGGCGGTGTCGATCACGGCTCGCACGCTTCCGGCCTGCCCGGCGGCCTGGGCGAGCACCTGCTGGATCCGTGGATCGGCGTCGCCGGCCCGGACCTGTGCCAGCGCCCGGTCCACCCACGCCAGCTCGCGCGCGTGGCGGGTGAGACCCGCCGTCGGCGTGTCCATCGCCGGCGGCGCTGCCGCGGCGAGCCAGCGCCGCAGGCGAAGCGCCGCGAGCAGCCGGTCGTAGCGGTGCGGCGCTGTGCCGGCGTCGCGATGTCGCGCCACCTCGGCGAGCGTGTCCTCGTTCAGCTCGGCAGCCGCGTGCGCCAGGCGCTCGACGTACCCGCGCGGGAGAACCGGGCTGTAGCCGGCCGTGTCCCCGGCGTGCAGCAGCTCGAGTGTCTCGTCGGCCCGACGGATCTGCTGGCTGACGCGAGCCGAGTCGTCCACCATGGTGAGCTCGACGGCCGCGGCGCCCGCGCCCACGAGGTCGCCCCGCTGGGGAGCCACGCTCGTGAGGTCCGGGCCGCCGGATTCTGGACCGACGAGTTCTGAAACGCCGAAACGGGACTGGATGAACCGGCCGTACGCCACGGCGCCCTCGCGGTGGGATGCCGGGGCGGACGTGACGGCCTGGGCGACCAGCAGGTCGGCGAGCACGTCGTCGCGGCGCACAGCGAGGGCCGCGATGACGGATGCCGCACCGCCGTGGACCGAGACGAGGTGCGCGGCGAGGCCGGCACGCTCGTCGGGAGCCAGCGAGCGCCACCGCTGGCGCACCGCCGAGTCGTCGAAGATCCGGACGAGTCCCGGGAGGTCGGTCTGCTCCGGATCGCTGCCCAGTCGGGCCGTGGCGACGAGGGTGAGCACCCGCGAGCGGCTCAGCATCGCACCCGCGGTGGGCGGCAGCGCCCCGGCGGCGGCGAGCCCGACCAGCGCATCGACCAGCCAGGGCTCGGCCCGGATCCGCGGGTCGAGTTGGCGGGCGCCGAGCAGGTCGTCCAGCAAGGTGTAGCGGTCGGCCTCGAGGAGCCGGCCGCGGTGCACGCGAGCGAGAACGGCGTCGCCGAGCTCGCTCTCCGGTCGATCGGTCAGGAGCACCACCACGCTGCCGGGCTCCTGGGACGCGAGCGCATCGAGGACGGCGAGCACCGACGGGCAGGCGGCGATCCGTACCAGCCGACCGTCGACGTCGAACTGGTCGGAGCCGTGCCACACCGGGGCGCCCGGACTGCGGATGCCGATCACGGCAGCACCGGGCGTGAGCCGGGGAAGCTGCGAGCGGACTCGTTCGAGGATCGCGCGCGCAGACGCCGACGCCAGCTCAGCCGTGGCCATCGTCCAGGATCCGGTAGCTGATCTCCACATCGGCGTCCTCGGGCAGCAGCGCCCGGAGTTCGCCCAGGACCTGCTCGCGCCGCCCCCGCAAGGTCCGGCCCGAGGGCGCGGGGCTCAGCGGCGGTGGCGGCGGTGGCGCCACCGGCGGCGCGGGCGGCTTCTCGGTGCCGCGCCGCTCGACGATCATCTCGATGGTGCTCCGCCGGGCGCCGTCGACCACCTTCGCCAGCGGGGACGCGTCCTCGTTCGCCGCGGCCCCCGTGCGCAGGGTCTCCCGGACTCCCGGTGCCCGCGGGTGGTCCAGGGTGCCGAGTTGGTCGAGCACCTGCCAGTCGGCGTTCCGGATCACGCCGACGACCGCGGCCGCGCTGCAGAGCGACCTGCTCAACGTGGTCAGCGGCAGCTCGATCGCCGCCGCCGCCAGGGCTTCGACCAGCTCGGCCGGGTCTGCGGCCCGGCGCAGCCCGTCGAGCAGCCGCACCGCGGTCTCCGCGGTGTGCCGTCGCGGCGGGATCGGCTGCTCCGGCACACCGAGCCGTCCCAGCGAGCTCTCCAGGACCGCGAGCAGCTCGGCGGCCGGCGCGCGGAGCTGGTCGGCCCGGCCGGTGATCCGGGCGAACCTCGCCATCGACCGGGGCGAGATCACCCGGGCGTCCAGGTTCTCCCCGAACACCGCCGCGGCCCGCTCGACGGCGACCCGCCACTCCTGCCCGCTCGGCAGGCGCTGTTGCCGCAGCAGCATGTCGTCGCGGACCTCGTCCACCGTCGCCGGGGGTTCGACGACCCGGCCGGCCCGCACCCAGGCGCGCCGACTCAGCTCCGCGTAGGTCGCGATCACCAGGTTCGCCACCCGGGTGTCCAGCCCGAGGTCCGCCAGCCAGCCGCGAACCTGCCGGACCGGGAGGTCGGCTCCCGCCAACCCCGACTGCGCCGCGCGGCGTTCGAACTCGGACTCCCAGTGCCGCGAGAGCACGAACGGGCCGCCGTGCTCCTCACCCAGCCGCAGCGGGTGCGCCAGCTTCTGCAGCGGGGGGCGCTCGGATTTCTCGGTCTCGGTGCGCCCGCCCTCCGCCTCGGCCGCGCGGCGCACGACGTCGAGGACGGTCCGCAGCTCGGCGGTGGCCACGACCGTGCCCTTGCGCTGCGGGTCGAGGTCCGGATGCTGGGGGTAGCCGGCGGCGAAACACTGATCGACGAGGTGCGCCAGCGCATCGGGGAAGGACCGGCCGACGTCGAGCCGGGGACGCAGACCGGGGTCGAGGCTGACGAGGTGGTCGCTCCAGTCGAGCACGTGGTTCTCGTCGGGCCGGGCGAGCCCGTAGGCCTCCCGCAGCACGAGCCGCAGCTCGGTGCGCAGGGCGTCGCCCTGGTTGCGGAGCAGGTCCCGCGCGCGCTGCCGGTCCTCCGGTCCGAGGTGGGTGGCGGTCTCGTCGAGCCGGGCTCCCCCGAGCAGGTAGTCGATGCGGACGAGCGTGGCGACCTTCGTCAGCACGGTGCCGGTGACGAACGCGGGCAGCCATGCCACGCACCGCCGGGAGCGGGCGTCCCGCAGCTCGACCATGCGGGCCCGGTCGTCGGCGGCGGAGTGCGTCGAGGTGTCGAACGGGTAGTCGAGGACCAGCCGCCAGCTCCCGTCCCGAGCCGGCTCGAAGATGTCGTCACGCAGGTCGGCCCGGTCTCGGACGTTGCCGTAGACGATCTCGACGACGCGCCTGCTGCCGCGCCAGACCACCGGGTGCTCCAGCTCGAGTGCCCCGTCGTCGCGGATGCCCAGTTCGGCGAGCAGCAGCTCGCGGAAGAGCCGCCGGCGGTTCGCGGGGTTGTCGACGTGGGTGACCCGGTCGAGGATCTGCCCGAGGTCGAACTCCGCGAGCTGCAGCCGCACGCTGGGGTCGTCCTCCAGCCCGACCTCGAGCTCGGCGACCTGGCTCGCCCAGCCGCGCAGCCGCCGGACCACTTCGGACACCTCCTGGCCGGGGATCAGGGAGGTGATCGTGCCGTGGTTGAGCGCCGCCAGCCGCCGGGCCGTCATCCCGCGCAGCGCGGGCACGTCCGGGGCGAGCGCGGCGAGCAGCAGCGTCTTGGCCAGGCGGTCGTCGGCGCGGAACGCCGCCATCAGGCCGGGAGCCGCGGCGTTGTCCCCGAGGGCGTTGTCCCCGAGGGCGTTGTCCCCGAGACCGGCCACCTGCTCCTCGGTGAGCCCGCGCTGGCCGAGCAGCAGCGGCCGCAGGGTGCGCTGGTACAGGGTGCGGGCCTGCTCGAACTCCCCCTTGAGCTTCTCGGTGAAGGGCTGGTCGTTGCCGTCGGCGATCGCGTCGAACAGGTCGCCGAGCGGCACGAGCTGGCCCAGCCGGAGGTCGTCGCGGCGCTCGACCAGGATCTGCTGCATGAGCTTGAGCGCGGTCCGCTCGCGCTGCAGCGCGGAGGAGACGTGCACCAGCGTCTGCATGAACGCCGGGCTGAAGGGGTAGGTGCGGCGGAACGCCTCGCCGTCGCCGTTGCCGAGGAGCACGTCGCGGGTGACACCGGGGAGGTTGTCGGTCCGGCGGAAGGCCTCGGCGATGCGCTGGGCCGCGTCGGCGTCGCGCGGGCGCAGGATGCGCCGCTCGGCGATCAGTGCGAGGTTGCGGTCCTCCAGGGTGACGGTGGCGAACCGGCCGTCCCAGTAGGACAGTTGGTCCTGGAACGACAGCGCCTCGGCACCGGTGCGCTCCACCCCGATCAGCTCGCGCAGGTCGCGCTGGCGCGCGATGAAGCTGACGATCGGCACCGCCCGATAGGCGTCGGAGGACTCGACGAGCTTGGCGACCTTCTCGGTCTCCCGCGCGACGAACGCCGGATCGGCGATCTTCCCGGCGAGCCAGAGCACGAGCTCGTCGAGGAACAGGATCACCCCGTCGTGACCGAGACCCTTGGCGTGCGCGCTGATCGCCGCGAGCCCCTGGTCGAGCGGCACGAACGCGTTGGCCGCACCGGCGACCGAGTCGACGTAGCTCGGCAGGAACACCGGGACGACGTCGCTGATCAGCCGCTGGGCGAGCGGCGAGTCGGGCGGTGCGGCGAACGCGGCGTCGACCTCGGCCTCGCTCCACGGCGCGTCGACGTCGCCCCAGCCCTGGTCCGCGGGCACCGGGAGCCTCGCCAGGAACGCGGCGGTGCCCATCCCGTCGCGGATCGCGCGGGCGTCGTCGAGCAGGCCCTGCGCGCGGTACACGGCCGGCAGCGGTGCGCCCGGGTGCTCCCGGCGGACGTGGTCGACGTACCCGCCGAGGATCGCGGCTTCGAGGCTTTCCGCTCCGATCAGGTGGTAGGGCACCAGCATGAAACGGCTGGTGTCGAGCCAGCCGTGCCTGGCGATCGCCTCGGCCAGCTCGGGCCGGGAGCGCGCCGCGACGTCGCCGTTCAGCAGGGCGTGCAGCACCGCCATGAAGTGGCTCTTGCCGGAGCCGAACGAGCCGTGCAGGTAGCTGGCCTTGGACCGGCCCGCGCCGAGGGCGGAGCCGATCAGCCCGAGCGCCTCGTCGAAGGCGACCCGCAGCTGCGGCGTGATCACGTAGGAGTCCACTGTGGCCTGGATGTGGCGGACACCCTCGGTGAGGCGCAGCACGAAGTCACCCTGGTGGATGCGCTCCGGGATGGTGATCAGCTCGCGCAGCAGCGGCTGGCCGGTCTGCACCGGAGTGGCCGTCACCGCCCGCCGCCCCCTCGTGTCCGCGTCACACCGACAGTAGTGCGCAACTGGTCAACTGCCACCCGGGCCGCCGATCGCGGCAGCGGGGCGACGTCGACCCGCCCGCTCGCGCGCCAGCCGCTCAGCCCGTCCGCGGTGAGCGCCAGCTCGGCGAGCTGGGCGTCGAGGAACCCGGCGTAGATGTCGGCGGGTGACGCGCCGTAGCGCGGGTCGATCCCGCCGTGCCACTGGCGCACCCACGGCAGCACCTCGGCGAGCCCGGCCAGCAGCGGGGTGACCCGTTGGACCGGCCAGCCGTCGTCGGCCCGGCGCTGGGTGATGAGGACGGCGAGGGCCTGCGCCTGCTCGCGGTGGTCCCACCCGGCCCAGCCGAGCAGCAGGCTGCCGTCCCCGTCGCGGCTGGCGCCGGGGTAGGAGACGAACCGCTCCTTGGGGACGTCGAGCTTGCCGCGCCGGCTCCAGTAGCTGCCGCGCGCGAAGTCCGTCGGCCCGTACGTCGGCGGCACCGGCACCTCGCCGATCTCCGCCTTGATCACACGCCGCACCTCGGGGTGGGTGACGTCGTCGTGTCCCAGCCGCGCGGCGATCGCGTCCTCCCGGCGCTGCAACTCCCAGGTGCGCTCCCACTCGGCGCGCTTGGCCAGCCCCGCCGGCTTGTGGCGGTAGGCGGCGAGGAACGGCACGTGCTCGGCGTCGACCAGCGCGCCGACGACCTCGGCGAGGTCCGCGTCGGGGCGGCCCAGCGCGTCGCCGGCCCACAGCGCGGCGACGTCGGTGACGTCCCCGTCGCCGCGGACCAGGTCGGCGAGGGTGCGCACGGTGTGTGGGACGGGCTGGTCGTCGCCGTTGTCGTCGGCGGCGAACCAGAGGTGGCGGGCTTCGAGCCGGTCGAGCAGCCAGTGCCGCAGCGCCCGCTCCTGGTGCTTCTCCCATCCCTCGCTCGCCCAGCGCCGCTTGCACTCCGGGCGCTCGATCAGCGCAAGGTCGCGGCGCTTCTCGATCAGGGCGATCCGGGCCTCGACGGTCCTGCGGTAGGACGCCGGCCAGTGCATGGGCAGCTCGGTGACCGGGGTGGAGCCGTGCCGGGCGAACCACTGCGTCTCGGCCTGCCCGGCCGCGACCTGGCGGGCGAGGACGATCTCGAACGCGCGCTCGCCGAGGTGCAGCGGTTCCGCGGAACCGGGGGTGAGGACCTCCGCGGCCTCGACGTCGGACAGCAGGCCGTAGCGCCGGTAGACATCCCAGTCCAGCTCCTCCTGCTCGGAGATCATCTGCGCGCGGAGGCGGTGGAACTCGGCGCGGGCGGCGGCGAGACGCTCGCGGGTGGGGGTGCCCGTGGTGGCGACGGCGTCCGGGGTCGATGCGGAGAGCTGCTGGGCCAGGTGGTCGAGGCGGCGGCCGCCCTCCAGCGGAAGATCAGCCGGCAGCGGGAACTGCTCGACGTTGGCGCCGTTGAACTCGAACCGCTCCATCCAGTCCTCGGGCTGTATCCCACGCCCCATCCCGCTGCCGCCCTTAGGGAAGCAGACCTGCTTCAGCCAGAAGCACGCCGTCGACGAGTTCAGCACCCCGAGCAGCGCGAGGTGCTCGTCCTCGCTCGCCCCCGCCGGCAGCTTGACCACCGGCGCGCTCTGTTTGAACACCTTCCCGCCCCGGTCCAGCACGAAGTGGTTGTGCGTCGCCACGAACGCGAACGCGATCGACAGCGGCACCCGGTAGCGATTCGCAAAGAACATGGAGTACTCGAACCAGCGCTTGCCATGCTCGATCTGCGACTTGCCGAACGCAACCCGTGAGCTCAGCTGTGGTCGATACGACCAGAGGAAGTGGTGCACATGCCTCTCGTCAGTTGCGTCCAGGGTGCTCTCGTCGTACGGCCAGATGGCCGGATCGCTCTCCAACACCCGCCAGTCTCGGGTCACGTCGCCTTCGATCAAGGGCCGCTGCATCCCGCCTGGCACGCCCTTACGTCGTAACGCTCCACCGCCGATCATGAAGACCTGGTCCTCACGGGTCACGGCGCCGGTGCCGACCGCTCCGCCGGCACCCAAGAGCGTTGCCGAACCTGCGGATTCGATCGCCTGCTGGACGTCGCTTGCGCCGCCGCCGGACAGGGACCAGGGGTGGGTGGCGAGCCTCGCTCGCGGCAGGTCGACCACGCTCACCCAGTCGGACTCGCTGCCCGGGTGCTCGACCTGGGTAGTGATCGCCGTCCACACCAGGCCTTTCGCGGGGTCGTCGGGCTGGGCGGGCTCGCCGCGCACCCCGAGCACCACCCGGACCGCGCTCCGACCCGGTGCCGCCCGCCGACCGACGAGGATCACCGTCGGCGTGCCGTGCCCGGGGATGTAGGCGCCGGAGGTGTCCACCACGTAGTTCAGCTCGACGGTCGGGAAGAACTCCTCGATGAGCTTCGTGCCGAACTCGCGCTTCATGAACGCGTTCGAGGTGATCTGGCCGGTGTACCCGGCGCCGAGACCGTCCCCGCCCGGTCGGCGCGCCAGGTCGAAGATGCGCTGCGCGAACGGCACCGTGAGCTGGAACTGCCGGTGGCACGCCGACCAGCGCCGGCGGTAGTACCCGTTCTGCTCCGGGTCCTTCACCGTGATGTAGGGCGGGTTGCCGACGACGACGTGGTACGAGCCGGAGGCGAGCAGCCCCTCGGTGGCGAAGTCGTCGACGTCCTCCCAGCGCGCGCGGTAGCCGATCGCCTCGTCCACCGGCGCGAACGACTCCTGCCGCTCCAGCGTCCGCAGCGAGTCCGTGCAGCCGATGACCGGCCGCCACCGCTGGCCGGCGGCCTCCGCCAGCGTCGTCACCCCCGCCGCCTTCAGTGCCGCCAGCAGCAGCCGGAACCGCGCGATCGCCACCGCGAACGGGTTGATGTCCACGCCGTGCACCGAGTCCAGCGCGCGGCGGGCGACCTCGTAGTCGTCCAGGGTCGGCGCCTGCTCCCGCCACGCCGTCACCAGCCGGCCGAACGCGCCGAGCAGGAAGTGCCCACTGCCGCAGGCGGGGTCGATCAGCCGCAGCCCGTCGGGCCCGAACTCCTCGATGGCCGGGGTCAGCGTCCGGTCCAGGATGAAGCCCTCCACGAACCGCGGGGTCTGCAGCAGCGCGAAGCGTTTCTTCGCGTCCTCCGACAGGTCCTGGTAGAGATCGCCGAGAAACCGGGTGTCCCACCGCGGGTCGGTGAAGTCGTGCCGCAGCGTCCCGTCCGGGCGTCGCTCCCGCCAGAACCCGACCAGCGCCTTCGCCGCGTCGTGGGAGATCGGTGCCCAGTACATCGGGTTGTGCGTGCCGTCGAACAGCAGCCGGCCGGCGTCGGTCGAGCACAGCACGTCGAACTGCTCGGCCAGCCAGTCGCCGTCGTTGTGCTCCGGGTGGCGGCGGTAGTGCTCCATCTGCAGCTCTTCGGCCGTGGCGAGGCGGTCCCCCCGCCCGGACAGCACCGGGTCGATGAGCCGGTTGTCCTCGGTCCAGCGCAGGAACACCGTGCCCAGCACCCACGCCACCGCGATCTGGACGAGCTGCGCGCCGCGCCACGCCGGCCATTCCGCCGCGGTGCGGCGCGCCTTGCGTTCCGCGGCGTGCTCCGCGCGGAGCACGTC
>JAVKSM010000046.1:0-21755 GCA_039583705.1 Pseudonocardiaceae bacterium | reverse complement strand
GGTGGTGGTGGTCTGCCCGTCGAACAGCTGCTGGAAGGCGCCGTCGGTGAACGGGTGCAGCCGGGCCGCCAGCTCGCTCGCGGCCCGGTCGCCGGCCTGGCCGGTGGTGGCGAGGATGTCGCGCAGGGTCCGCAGCGTCGGGGCGGGGCGGGTCCAGGTGCGCGCGTCGGCGGTGATCCCCACCCGCTGGTAGGTCGCGGCGATCCCCCGGTCCAGCACGGCCCGCTGGGCCGGGTCAGGTTCGGTTCCCAGCAGCACCGAGATGGCGGTGTGCAGGAACAGGGACCGCCGGATCAGGGCGTCGCGGGGGGCGGTGCGCCGCCCGTCGCCGCGGGTGTGGATGGGCAGGTCGAACGGGTTCAGCCGGACACCGGCGGCGCCGAGGTGGACGTAGGTGCCGCCCACGGCTGCTGCGAGGCGGGCGTATTCGTCCTCGGGGTCGATGACCCAGGCCTCGATCCCCCGGTACAGGCTGCGCAGCAGTTCCAGCTTGACCAGGTAGGACTTGCCGGCGCCGGAGCGGCCGAGCACGACCGCGTTGTGGTTGTCGCACGCGAAGCGGTCCCAGTGCACCAGCCCCTGGGATCCGAGGGTGTAGCCGTACAGCACCCCCGACGGCGCCGCCACGCTGGTGGGCTCGGCCGGGGGCAGCTCCGGGCTGGTGAACGGGAAGGCGGCGGCGAGCGCCGCGGTGTCGAAGGTCCGTCGCATGCCGATGAGGTCCAGGCCCATCGGCAGCGTGCACACCCAACCCTGCAGCGAGCGGTAGGTGGTGTGCTTGGCGTCGAGCAACAACGACGCGCACAGCGACCGCACGGCCGCCACCTCATCGGCCAGCGCCGGCTGCGAGCCGGCGTGAACCGTCAGGTACAGCCCGACGCGGAACAGCTTGCCCTCCCCGCGGGCAACCCGGGCGGACAGGTCGTAGGCGTCCTCGGTGGCCACCTCGACCTGCGGATCGGCCAGCCGTCCGTGCTGCTCGCGCTGGCGGCGCCCGGACTCGAGTCTGGCGAGCTGTGTGCGCAACCGCGAGGCCGCGGTGGCAGGGTCGATCGGCTCGATGTGCAGGGCCACATCCACCCTGGCGGGGTAGGTCAGCAGCGGGGTCAACCAGCCGGGATGCACCTCACGGGGAAACCCCGTGATGGCGAAGGAGGCCACCCACTCGCCCCCGACCTGCAGGTGCCGGGCGCCGACGCTCACCGCGTCCGGGGTGAACGCCCCAGCGCCGCCCGCCGCCACAGCGACGGGGCGGCTGCGGCGGTTGCGCGTCGGCGCGCTCACCGCAGCCGCCTCCACTCCTCGACCCCGGTGTCGGTGCCGTATTCGTCCTCGTCGTCCCAGTCCCCGTCATCGGCGTCGCCTCCGTCCCCGTCCTGGTCGGCCTGGGTGGAGTAGTGCTGGCGCCAGCCGGCGTGCCGCTGCCCGTCTTCCGGGTCACCGTTGGCGGCGGTGATGACCTCGTCGGCCCCGGCCAGTGCGGCTCCCGGGGGTAGCAGGGTGTCGGGGTTGCACGCCGCGGCGAGCACGGCGGTGGTCTGCCCGGCGTCCAGCACGGTGAGCACGATCCCGGTGGGCGCGAGCAGCTCGACGGCCTCGGCGAGCCGGCGGACCAGACGCGACTGTGCGGCCCGCCGAGCCCCGACATCATTGCGGCCGCGCTGCGCCGCGACACGGCGCTTCCCGCTGGCGAGCCAGGCCAGGACCGCCACCGGGGAGGGGCCGCCCAGCGAGTCGGTCGGGGCGGCGGTGCGCACCGGCTCCCGCAACACCAGCAGGACCTGACGACCCAGCAGGTCGGCGTGCTCACCGAGTTGGGCGAGGTAGTCGGCGTGCTCGAGCGCGGCGGCTTGCAGCGCGGGGTGGGCCAGCCCACCGGAGCGCTGGCGCAGCTCGGCGATCTGCCCGGACAGGTCCAGGCGTTCGGTGCGCACCAGCAGCTGCACCGGGGCGGTCATCGAGTGCAGGTAGCGACCGAAGCCGGCCACCAACCCGTCCTGCTCGGCCGGTGTGCGAAGCGTGAAGGTCACCGTGGAGGCGACGGCGACCACGGCCAGGCCGTCGCCGCCGAGGTCGATGACTCCGGTGTCGCTGATCCCCACGGCGGGCAGGTGCAGCGCGCCCAGCCGCCGGTGAGCGTCGACCGCCTCACCGGTCGTGGTGGTGGCGCGGGCGGTCAGCCACGCCGGCGCCGGACGCAGCGCTTCCGGCGCGGCCACCCGCAGTCGCGGTCCCATCGCTGCCGGATCGCCGCGAGCAGCATCCGATCCAGACAGATGCCGTCGCGCTGCCCCAGCGCGAGGATCGCCGCGGTCGCGCCGACCGGGACCGCGAACGCCAGGAACACACCCAGCGGCAGGAACGCGCGGGTGATGCTCCAGCCGGCGTAGAGCACCAGGCCGGCCAGGGCGAGGATGGCGAGCTGGCGGGCGGTCAACGGACCGATCACCCGATCGGCCATGTCGACGTCGGCGGGAATGCGCACCGGAGCGCTCACGTCTCACCTCCACGGCGCGGGGCCGCGCGTCGGGTGGGTCTGGGCAGGTCGAGAGGTAGGCGCAGTTGCCTGGCGGGCGGCGAGGCCCTGCTCGGCGTGCGCGGGTGGGCCGCAGGCGGGGCCGGTGCGCCCAGGTGGGCGGTACGCGGGGCCGGTGGGGCGGGGGGCACTCGCCGCAGGCCCTCCAGCGGCAGCGGGTACTGCCCCGACCGCAGCGGGCGGTTGCCCTCATAGGGGTCGAACGGCAGCTCCAACTGCCGGCCAGCCGCGCGTCGCCGTCGCCCACTCGAGCCAGCCGCCCCGGCTGGCCCCGGGTGGGGCCTGGCCGTGGGCCTGACGCGCGTGAGGTTCAGCGGCAGCCGGTACTGCCCGTCGCGGCCGAGCACCGGCTTGTTCTCCGGCCAGTCATCGCCCAGCGGCAGCGTCAGTTGACGGCCCCGCGGCGCCCGTCGCCCCGGCGCCGCCCGCGCGGTCGGACCGGAAGGCGCGGTCTGACCCGGCCACGGGGTCGGACCCGAGCGCGCCTGGCCACTGGCACGGCGTCGCTGTAGCCCACTCAGCGGCAGCAGGTACTGCCCGGTGGCATCGGCGCGCGACCTTGCGTATGGATCCGCCGCACCATCACCACGACCACTGCCACCGCGAGTGCCGTGGTCGCCGTGACGTTCCCGGCCACCGCCGTCGTCCGACGGGCGGGATCGGCGGGCATCCCCGCCCCGGCCGCCCAGCAAGCCGAAACCCTTGTACAGGATGAACCCGCGCACGACCGAGCCGAGCAGCGAGCGACCACCACCGCGCAGCGATCCCAGGCACCAGAACGGGATCTTGACCAGGATGTACAGCAGCGCCAACGCGACCAGCAGGTTGACCAGCCCGCTGGCGGTCGGTCCGAACAGGGTGAGGCCGCCGGGGGCGAGGAACACCCGCATCGCCGTGATCAACGCCAGGGACTGGCAGACCTGGATAGCCAGGCAGCCGCCGAAAGCCTTCCACCACCAACGCGCGATACCCTCGGTCTGCGGCAGCGCGTGGAACATCAACGCCAGCGGCGCCCCAACGATCAGGATGATCGTGAGCGCGACCCGGACGACGTAGCTGACCAGCAGGACAACGAGCATCCCGGCCAGGAACACGCCGATGAAGATGACGAAGATCCCGCCGTTCAAGCTGCCCAGCACCAGGTCGCGCAGCGTCTCACCGGCCGAGCTGGCGTCCACCCCGCCGCCCATCACCGCCTGGGCCAGCCCGTTGGCGATCTCGATCGCCTGGGTCGCCGCCCACAGCGACAGCGCCCCGGCCAGGAACCCGACCACCAGTCGCGGCGCGATCTCCTTGATGCTGTGGCGGGTCTGCAGCGACTCGTAAGCCATGACCAGCACCCCGGCGACGAGCACGAGCAGCGCGTAGCAGGCCAGCAGGATCCGCCAGGAAGTGGTCCACAGCTCACCGATGCGCGGCAGCGAGTCCGGTGTCGGCGTGGTGAGCAGCGTTTTGGACAGCAGGTCCAGCAGCGGGTTCAACGCCGCGGTGACCATGCCCCGGAAGAAGCCGTTGATCGCATTCGTGATGCAGCCACCGATATCGGTGATCCCGCAGTCGGCGTCGCCGCCGCCCTGGTCGAGCTGTCCGGCGTCGGGGCCGGACGCCGGCGACGCCGTGGTGGCCAGCGTGGTCGGCACGGTTAAGGGGCAGGTCGGCAGCGGCGAGCCCGGCGTGCACCCCCCAGCGGTGGGCAACCGAAGAGCCCCAGGGGACGCGAGTTGGGCGACGGGCAGCCCGGTACCGGACGCAGGTTGGGCGACGGGCGGCCCGACGCCGGGCGTGACCGTGGCAGCGACGCTGATCGCGGGCATGGTGCCCAACCCCGCGACCAGGCCGACGGCCAGCATCACCAGCGCCGGACCCCGCCTCATGCCCAGAAGTGGCATGGTCAAGCCCCGACGATGCCCTTGAGGACGGTGACGACCAAGGGCGCGAGTGCGGCCAGGCCGTAGCCGACGCCGGCGGCTTTGAACGCGCTCTTGGCCTTCTCGATCTCCCCGGGGTCACCGCCGGCCATCACGTAGCGCACCCCGCCGATGGACAGGAACACCGTCGCGAGACCCGCCAAGACCCCCATGATCCAGTTGCGGATGTTGGTCAGGACCTCATCGACGCTGCCGGCCAGCGCGAGCACCCGGGTGGTGTCGGCGTGCGCGGTCGAGGCGGTCACCAACAGGGCCAGCACCGACAACCCGATGACCACCACCAGGCGAGCGGCGGACGAGCCGCGGCCGGCTCGGCGGCGGGAGGATCGGGGATCGGGTGCCGGGCGGACGGGGTGGCAGGTCGGATGCATCGGGACACCCCCTGGAGTCGGTGAGGGCGGCGCAGCCGGTCGTGGGGCCGAGTCGGTGCGCGCGGGGGAGGCTGGTGTCCTCCCCGCGCCCCTGAACTCCGCTGCACCGGCGGGCTTTCAACACCCCGCCCCGAGGTTTCTTCGGCGACCCTCCACCCAGTTCGGCTACCGAAACGTGGCCCGCCGGGGTGTGGGGCTGCCTGTCTGGCGGCGGTGGTGATGCTCACCGAGTCGATCGCACGGGCTTCCAGATCCCGATCACTCCCAGCCGCCGAGCCGTCGCGCGGGGCGTCCTGGGACAGGTAGGCGGCCAGTCGGTGTTCGGCTCGCCGCCGGACCTGCTCCAGGGCCTTGTAGCTGACGCCGCGCTGGGCCGCCGTGGCGGCCAGCGACTGGCCTTCCAGCCGGGTCGAGCCGATTAACTCGGCCTCCTCGGCGGTGATCACCTTGTCGGCGACGGCGCGCGCCAGGACGAAGTCGGGGTGCCCCCACGGCGGGGTGGGCGGGTGCGAGCCGAACCCGTTGCCCAAGGGGACGGGGGCGTCCAGCGCCTCGCGCACGCAGGCGTGTCCGGCGCGGTAGGCCGCCCACCGCAGCCGCAGCATGACCCTGGGCTTGCGCAGGTCGATGTGGTCAAGCTCGGTCAGGAACCCGGTCAGCACGGCGGCGTGGATGTCGCTGGGGTCACCGGCAAAGCGGGCTGAAAGCCTCGCCGCGATCGTGGTCAGCGCGGGCAGCGCGACACCGACGCAGCCGACGGTCCAGGTGGCTCCCTCGGTACGGGAGAGCAGTACCAGGTGCGCCCACACCGCGTCGCGGGTGGCCTGCGGGCAGCGTCGCCGCAACAACCTCTCCCGAACCTCGCTCAACGGCAGGCGGCGCTCGGGAAGACCGGGGAACAACCGGCCGTCGATGCAGACCGGATCCGGGCCGGTGACCAACCAGGTGAACGCGGTCCGCGCGGCATCCAACGGCATCGGATCGCGCCCGAAACCAGCGCGCCGAACCTCGTGATTCCAGGCCATGAACGACTCCTCGTGGCAGGTGGAGAACAACGACGCCCCAAGGAAGCCACAACAGGTACTACCAACCTGCTACACAACTGCTACCGGCCTACTACCGCGCTACTACCGTTGATCTCCATTGATTCTTCTCAAGCTAGCCGGAGATCAATACCTGCCGAAGGTCGCCGGTCGTACTGTATGTGCCAGACTAACGATCATCTAGTGATCAACGGTAGTAGCCCTGAGGTGCATTAATGCAGCCATGTAGTAGCCCGGTAGTAGTTCGGTAGTAGTTGCGTAGGAGCCGCCACCGAAGATGGACACGCCCCGCACCGCCGTATGTTGCGTCGGCGAGTGACAACACATCGGATCGATCTTTCACGGGCGGCGCACCCCACGAGCGGTGTGCGGCATCTCCACCCAGCGGTGGGTAAGCCATGCGAGACCGCGGAAGAAGTCGGGTGCCCGTTGTTGAAAAAACGGTCGCAGGTCGGAGTTCAGGGGCGTCATCAGCGCCACCCACCACGGCGCACCACCGCGAACCGGCGGGAGGCATTCAATGACCCGTCCCGACCACCCGGCGACCCCCGCTCCGAAGGCGCGCACCGACTCCACCCGGCCACCGCGCACCCGCCCCACCACCCGCCGCGGGGATCGCCAGCCCTCCTCGAGCGCCCCCGTTCGCGCCGCGTCGAGCCGGCTTCGCACCAGGCGAGCAGGCGCCCCAAGGCGCCCGGCCATCGCCTCGAGCGCGCCGATCCCGGCCACGGTCTGGGCCTGTGGCACCGCCCCCATCGACCCCGACGCGACGTGGCCGACGCCCATCCTGACCAAGATCGTCGCTGGGTTCAGCGGCCCCGGCGACCACACCGTCCTGCTGGCCTGGCCGAGCACCCCCCCGAACCCGACCCAAGGCCCGGTGCGGGCCGACGGGGCATCGACCGCATCCCGGAGAACAGGGCCGGACGACGAATGGGCTATCGCGCTGACCGCCATCGCCGATCTCGGCCGCAGCGCGCAGGCACTCCACGTCGACCCGGATCCCAGGGCCTCCGCGGCGGCAGCCGGTCTCAGCGTCCAGACGGGGAACGCCGATCTGATCATCACCAGCCTGCGCCCGGAGCGCAGCGACAACGACGCCACTGACCCGGTCGCCCTGCTCGCCGCCCGCCTGCTGCGACTTGGCGGCATCCTCGCCGTACTCACCCATAGCGACTGGTCACGAGGCGAACTGTTCGACCCGACGGGAGCGGTGGTGGCCGCCGCGCAGAACGCCGACCTGCTCTACCTCCAACACCTCGTCGTCCTGCACACACCCATCCACCGCGGTGAACTCCTCTGCCAGCCCCACGGCGCCGCAGACGTCGAACCGGCGCGGGTACGGCACTCCGCGCAGCTACGCCGACTGCCCGAAGCGCACCGCAGGATCCACTCCGACGTCCTCGTCTTCACCCAGCCACACGATCACGAACCGTCGCCGCTGGCACCCGAAACCGTAACCGGCACCACGGTCCTCCGATGACACCCACCCCTGGACTCGTGTCACAGCCGGAGTCGACAACCCGGGCGGTGTCGGTCTGGGCGACCGCACAAACCTCCCCGGCCACCCAACGCAAAGGCCGCTACGTCGCAGCCTCGACCGCCCACCCTGCCAAGATGCTGCCCGCCGTGGCAGCTCACGCGATCCGCCACTACACCGACCCCGGCGACCTCGTACTCGACCCCATGTGCGGGATCGGCACCACTCTGGTCGAAGCCGTCCACGCCGGCCGCCACGCGCTCGGGGTGGAGTACGAGCCGCACTGGGTGCACGTCACCCAGGCCAACCTCGAGGTGGCCCGCCAGGCCGGCATCGACCACGACGCCCGGGTGTTCCACGGCGATGCCCGCCATCTGACCGGCCTGCTGCCGCCGGACTACCTCGGCCAAGCCGCGCTCGTGGTCACCTCGCCCCCCTACGGGCCGTCGGTGCACGGCCAGGTCAGCGCCACCCCCGGCCGGGGGATCCACAAGCGTGACTACCGCTACGGCAACCCGCTCGACCGGGGCAACCTCGCCAACATCGGCCACCACCGCCTACTCACGGGGCTCACACACATCCTCGCCGGCACTGCGGTGTTCCTCCGCCCCGGCGGCCACCTAGTGATCACCATCCGGCCCTGGCGCGAGCACTCCGAGCTGATCGACCTGCCCTCCCAGATCCTCGCCTGCGGCCTGCACGCCGGCCTCATCCCCGTCGAGCGCTGCGTGGCCCTGTTGGCGCGGGTGGCCGAGCACGACCTGACCGCCCGCGGCAGCTTCTTCCAACGCGACCACAT
Source organism: Pseudonocardiaceae bacterium (assembly GCA_039583705.1). Taxonomy (GTDB): domain Bacteria; phylum Actinomycetota; class Actinomycetes; order Mycobacteriales; family Pseudonocardiaceae; genus JAVKSM01. Next base: position 13,598 of record JAVKSM010000046.1, on the reverse strand, counting down.
CGCCAAGCAGCGCCAGGCCGGGCTGCCGCTGCACCTCATCACCCACGAGGACGTGCTCGTGTTTCGCACGCTCAATGCCGCGGGTGGGCTACCAGAACCCTCGACTGGGATCATCGAGGACGCCCAGCAACGGCTCCGGAGAAGCCTGAGCGGGGATGTCGGTGAGCAGGTGCCAGCGGGTGTTGCGATCGGGCCGGTACAGCTGCCACCGCCCGCCGATGTGGCGTAGTTGTGCGATCGGCCGTTTGGTCCACTCCGGTCCGAAGTCCTCCCGCCAGGGTGGGCGCACTTCCAGGATGGTCACACTCGAGCCGCGCACGGTGTGCTCGACGCGGACCTCATCGCGAGCGTGCGCGGGGACGCGCTGCTCGCACCAGCGAGCGATCTGCCGCAGCTGGATCTCCGGAACCGGCACGCCGGTGATCCTCACACACCACGGCGCCCACGTCGCCCACATCACCGGCGCAGTACGGCGGCCGGTGTCGACTGGGCTGGGAGGTAACTTTACTCCCAAAGCTGGCGCGCTCGCCCATTGCATCAACCAACGTCGAGCTTTCTCGGCGAGGGCTATTGCCGACTCGGCATGGCCAGAGGTGTTCTGTACCACAGCATACCCTCAGGCAGCCCGGCACGGATGCGGAAAGGAGGCCACCTGTGAGCAGGCAGCACGATAACTCGCCTGGCCACATGCCCACTAGGCCACCACGAGGCCCAGGACGGCAATGCTCCACACGAAATGCACGCCCGACGTCGCTACGACGGGCATCTCGGATCACCGGAGACGAGCGACGGCTGCGGACCAGATTCGAGGTGACGCTCATCAACGGCGAACGCGGACGCCAACTCGCGCTGGTGCAGGCACGAGCGATCAGGAAGGTGCTGACATGGTGGGCAACCCAGAACACCCCGCAGACCTCCTCGCTCTCGGACGAGGCGACCTGACCTACCGGCACCGCGACCCCCTCAACCCGCAGGAGGTTCTCGCCGGTCTGCGCGCTCCCACCATTTCCACCTCGCGGATCATTCCGGCCTGCTTCGTCGGCCGTACCTCCACCGATGACAGGCAAGACCCGACGCTCTCGCTGCCCCGCCAGCTCGGCAACTGCCAGAAAGCGCTCGCGGCCTCGCCGGAGAACGTCGTCATCGTCGCGCACTTCTACGACGTCGAGTCCGGACGCAAAGACCTCGAGGCGCGCGGGCACGGCAGCGCTCACGAGCAGTTCACCATCCCGATCCCCCGCGACGGCGGCCTCGCCGACATGCTCACCGAAGCCGCCTCACCCGAGCGGCGCTTCGAGCTGGTCATCTGCGAGTCCATCGACCGCATCGGACGGCGCACGGTCTACGCCACCCGCATCGAGCACGAACTCCAACGCCACGGTGTGCGCCTGCTGGCCGCCGACGAGCCGATCGACCTGGCCCGCAGCGCCACTCCCCGGGCTACCAACGTGCTCACCCGACGGGTCAAGCAAGGCATCTCCGAGTGGTATGTCCTGGAGATGCTGGAAAAGTCCCGCGGCGGGTTCGAGCAACACACCTATGCCGGGTTCAACATCGGCCAACCACCCTACGGCTATCTGGGCGAGAAAATCCCCCATCCCGTCCCCGCCCGCCGCGCCGAAGGACGTTCCAAGACTCGGCTGGGACTCGACCCCCACCGCGCACCGGTCGTCGAGCAGATCTACAGCTGGCGCATCGACGAGAAACTCGGCTACCGGGCCATCGCCGAACGACTCAACCTCGACCCCGACCGCTACCCCCCACCCGTGCCGCCCAACCCAGCGCGCGCCGTCGGCGCCTGGAGCGGCTCCTCGATCCGCGACATCCTGCACAACCCCAAATACACCGGGTACCAGGTCTGGAACCGCCGCGCGATGAAAGACCCGATCCACCCCGGCAAGTACAACCTGACCAGCGAGTGGGTGTGGTCCAAGGAACCGACACACCCCGCGATCATCAGCCTGGACACCTTCAACGCAGCGCTCACCGTGGCGCCCAAGCGCATCCGATCCCGCAGCGACGCCACCCCTGGCGCGGCCAACCCCCACCGACAAACCGAGCACGTCTACCGGCTGCGCTCCTACATCATCTGTGAGCTGTGCGGCAAACGCATGTTCGGCAAGGTACGCAGAACCCACACCTACTACTACTGCCAACCACGCGGCCCACACCCCCCCGATGGACACCCGCCAACCATCTGGCTGCCCGAACGCGAGCTGCTCGCCGCCGCGACCGACTTCTTCAACACCCACGTCTTCGGTCCCGACCGTCACGAGCTGCTCGCCACCTCCGTCACCGCCGCCGACCTCGACCAAGACCGCGCCCATCAGATGAAGATCGAAGCCCTCCGGCGCATAATCGACGACCTCGAACTCCGCCAAGAACGGCTCCTACGCACCCTTGAAGAACGCGACGACCCCACCGGGGCAGTCTTCGACCGGCTCCAGCGGCGGCTCACCTCACTCGCCAACGACCACCGCACCAAACTTGCCGAGCTGTCCGAGCTGCACGATGCCGCACCGACCCGACTCGCCACCACAACCAACCTCATCCACCACCTACCCCAGACCACCCTCGACCTCGCCACCATGCCCCACCACCTGCTCCGTCAACTCTGCGACGCCTTCGCACTCCGCGTCACCTACAACAAGCACACCCACCAGGCTGTCTTCAACGTCGACATCGCCGCCCACGCCATCCCCCACATCCAGCAACTGGCCGTAGCCACACACGCCGGAGCAGCCGACACGCACGGACAGTTCTGTGACGAACCCCGTCGGGGGCACGACAAGCATGGGACCGGGGTGTGACATTGATTGCATCGTCACCCTGGATTCCGTCCGGTCGTGGATGCGGGTCGGGGTTGTGGTCGGGTCGTGGTGGCGCGGCTGCGGCTTCGGTGGCGATGGCGTGTGCGGCTGGTAGCGTCTGCCCGGTGAGGGTGATTCGGAAGGTTGCCCGGTTGGTGGTTTTGTTGTAGCGGATTTCGAGTCGCAGCGCCTCGAACAGGCTTCGGACTAGTTCTTCGGGTAGGTCGTCCACCTGGATCGTCGCGACCGGCAGGACGTCGATCAGGTCGGGGTTGGGGGCTTGGTGGGTGCGGTCTTCAACTGCGGCGAGTTGGGCTTCGAGCCGCTGTTTGTGCGCGCGTAGCTCGGCGCGGCGCTCGGTGATGTCGGCGATGAGGTCCGGGTCGGGGGTGTCGATGAGTTCCAGGGTGCGAACCGTTCTCTTGATCTTTGTTTCGGTGTCGGCGATGCTGCGGCGCAGCGCCCGTACATGCTGTTCGCGGTCGTGGCTGGCGGCGGTGTCGAGGGCGCGGAGGTGGGTGGCGAGCAACGAGCGCCGGTAGGCGCCGAAGACGTGGTGGGAGAGGAACTCGCCCAGCCGGGCCAGCAGGGCGTCCTCGCGGACCAGGACGGTACCGCCGGCGGGATGCCTTCGGGGCGGTAGCCCTGCTTGGGGGCGCAGGCGTAGTAGGCGTGGCCGTGGCGGGTCTTGCCGAACATGCGCCGGTTGCACAGGTCGCAGAACAGGTAGCTGCGCAGCCGGTAGCACCGCTTGGTCTGCGGGTGCGCGGCATTCGCGCCGAGGGCGCTGCGGGAGCCGAAGCGGTGCGCGCTGACCTGTTGTGTAGGACCTACCAGCACGTGGGCTTCCCCGCCCGGCGGATCGTCGAGATCGCCACCGTCAACGCCGGGACCGCGCTGCGACTGCCCATCGGGCGGCTGCAGGCCGGCCACAGCGCCGACGTCCTCGTCGTCGACGGTGACCCGCGGGCAGACCTGCAGGCCCTGCGGAGGATCCGCCTGGTCATCACCGCCGGCCTCATCGCCGCCGGCCGCACCAGCCCAGATCCAGGGGGGATCGCCTCACCGGCGATCCCGCCGCCCTGAGCCGATCCCGGCGGCGTGGCCGATGGTCGGCTATGGCTTGCGGCCCACGCCGCACACAACCCAGTTCGGAGGCGTGGTGTGGGGGTTGAACCACCTCGACACCTTGTCCTTCTTGAGGGTCTCGCACGCCCACCCCGCCGGGTCGGGCCGCCAATCAGGCGCGGACACCAGGCCGGGCTTGACCAACTCCAAGCCGTCGAAGAAACCCAGGATCGTCTCCCGGCGCCGCAGCGTCACCCCCGTCAGCCCCGCCTGCCGGGCCACCCCCTCCACCTGCTCGGCGGCCTCGGCCTGGTCTTCGGGGGCGAAGTGGGAGAGGGCCAGGTAGCTGCCGGGCGCCATCGCCTCCCGCAACCGCGCCACGACCCCCGCCGGGTCCTCCTCGTCGGCGACGAAGTGCAACACGGCCACCAACAGCACCGCCACCGGCCGCTCGAAATCGATCAACCGGTGAACATCGGGGGCGCCGAGGATGTCCCCAGGGTGACGCAGGTCGGCTTCCACAACGGCCGTGGCCGGCCCGGCCCGCAACGCCCGGGCGTGAGCACACGCAACCGGATCATTGTCGACATAGACCACCCGCGCCGTCGGCGCCACCCGCTGCGCCACCTGGTGCACGTTGTCCTCGGTGGGCAGCCCAGTGCCGATGTCCAGGAACTGCTCGATCCCCTCCTCGACCAGGAACCGCACCACGCGACCCAAAAACGCCCGGTTCTGCCGCGCGATCAGCGGCACCTGCGGGGCGATGGCCAACACCCGCGCCGCCGCCTCCCGATCAGCCGGGAAGTTGTCCTTCCCACCCAGGAAGAAGTCATAAATCCGCGCCGCGTTCGCCATCGACACGTCGATCCCCGCCGGCACCCGACCCTCACCTGTCATCTCCTGCTCCCCCGATGTGACCATCCCATCCTCGCCGTCCCCGGCCGGGACCAAGCCGCGGCAGGACCACCGAGCCTCCCACCGCCACGACATCCTGGCGTCGGTTCATCGAACCTGTCACTGGCCCGGCGGGCCTGCCGCCAGCCCCTGGGCGCCGCCGACCCGGCTGCCCTCCCCACGCTCCACCAGGGTGTGCCAGTGCCGGTGCGCGGCCTGCTGATCGGCGATCGGGCTGCTCGGTGTCCCGGCAACGAGCGCGCCGCAGGACGCGCAGACCTGGATCTCGACCAGGCCGAAGCCGAGGGAGGTGAGATCGGCGAGGCGCTCGAAACTGACTCGCTCGCCCAGCATCACCACCCGCCCCCGGTCCGGGCCTCCGGGGTATCCGCCGGGGTATCCGGCACCTCCCCACACAGCTACGGCGAGATGCGACGCTGCTCATACCCGCTGGTGATGGTCATGGTGTCCACACCCACCACGGATTCTCAGCCGACAGCGTGCCCGCAACCAGCCCGTCCCTGATCACCTCGGGGCGCAGCGAGGACAGCTCATGCTCACCAGCCCACCAGCACCGCCGCGGTACCGCTCCGGCGAAGCGGTCACCGGCGGGGTGGTCACCTTCGACGAGCGTCACGTCGAACAGGAACGCCACCTCATACCCGGGGCGCCCTCCTGCCTCGGCGATGTCGCGTTCAACCACCGCACAGAAGTCCATACCCTCGACCCTCGCCCCGAGCTGGTCGATCAGCATTCTCCGCAGCGCCTCCTCGACAGCCTCTCCACCCGCGACCAGCCCGCCGGGCAGGACGTGGACGTCGTCTGGTTCCCACCCGCCGATCAGCAGCAGGCGGTCATCCCGCCCGATGAGGGCATAGACCCCGACCCGGGGCGCTGCGGGGGGGGTGCCGTCATCGCTCACCGCGGACCACCTGCCACCAGACGCACGCTGCCATCCCCGATCCGACCATCTCAGTGGATCTGCTCCGTGGGTCTGCGGCGACGGTGAGGGGGAGGAATACACCGTCCGCCGCAGCCCGGTCCAGTCAACAACGAGACGACCACTGATATCCAGAGCGGGCGTGCGGCGTCGATGGGGCGCCACCGCGGCGAGCGGACGCAGAGCCGGCAATGCGGGGCGCGGGCGGCCCATCGCCCCCATATGAGCTGGGTGAACCGGGTTGGGTAGCGTGGGGCGACATGCCAGGGGGTGAGCTGATGGCGACCCGACCGTCCAGCCCGTTGGTCTGCTGCCGGTTGGCCGCCGGCTACACCCAGGAAAGCTTCGCCGAGAAACTGGGCGTGGATCGCAGCACGGTCTGCCGATGGGAACGCCGTGCAATGCCCTCAACCCTGGCAGCGCACGACATTGCCCAACTTTCTTCACAAATACGCCTACCTGGGCAAGACTGGGGCCAGGCTCGCCGGCCTGGGCACGACCGGACTCGGGATCTTGGGTACTCCCCCCGGCTGCGAATGGATCTGTCATCGCTTGGTGGTCTCATACGCCGCCACCTGCCGCCACACCAGCTCCAACGACTCGTCCAGGAAGAAGCTGAGCACCCCGAAGACTGAACACTGCCGCCTTCGACGAAACCGCCGCGGCCAACCATTCCGCCGACACACCCCGCAACGCCCCGCGCCGTCCACCTGGTGGCGCTCCAACAGCACCAACGCCGCGCCGACCAGCCGGACGAGCTGTTTGTCAGCCTGACGATCCCGACCGCCAGCCGGGTTGTCTTCCGCGGCAAGCCCAGGCGCTGAGAGCAGCGCCACCACCCGTTCCCGCAACAACCGGTGCCGCATCTGGTAGGTCGTCGTCCTCGCGGCGGCCTCCGGCGGTGCTGGCCGCAGCACGACCCGTTGCCGCGTCGGCTTGCCTCGTTTCATTATCGGCCCGGCGAGCACGGCCTTCCCGGCGGCGACTGGTGAGCATTGCGTTACCCATCGCTCAGCCACGCCACCACGGCCATGCCAACCAGGACGACCAACGCCAGCATCTGGTCCACCACGTCCACGAAAGCCACCACCCACACTCGCCCCCGCTCGCCTCCGAATGGTCCAGCGGATAGGTGTGGCGCCTGGTGCACCGCCGGCCGCGCCCGGTCCAGTCAACAACGCGACGATCACCGGTATCCAGAGCGGGCGTGCGGCGTCGATGGGGCGCGATCGGGGCGAGGGGTCGTTTCAGAGCTTCATCAACAGCGGGAATTCCGACGCCAGCCTGCGACAGCTGCCCCACCCATAAGGTGGCCTGACGCCCATCCGCTGGGTGAGCATGGCTTCCGAGACAGTCACACTGCTCGGCCGCGCCTGCTCACCAGTCGCACTGTCACCGACATCGGCGTCATCCGCTGGAGTGAGCGGAGCGCGACAATGCGGCGCGGGACGCGCCATAGCCCCCGTGTGAGCTGGGTAAACGGGTTGGGTATGGTGGGATCGGCACATCAGGGGGTGAGCGATGGTGGCTCTACCGTCCAGCCCGTTGGCCGGCTGCCGGTTAGCCGCCGGCTATACTCAGGAAAGCGTCGCCGAGAAACTGGGCGTGGATCGCAGCACGGTCGGCCGATGGGAACGCGGGGTGCAGTCCCCTCAACCCTGGCAGCGCCCCGGCCTGGCCGCGGCCCTGGAGATCAAGCTGGACCATCTTGACGACGTCCTCCGCCGAACGACGCGGATTCCTGGCGCATCAGCCGTCGTCGAACACCCCGCTCCTCTCGTCTGCGGTGTCGCTGTTCCGCGGTTATCCGCTCGGCCTGCGTCCGACGGTGGCCGCGACCTCACCGGCGGGGAGGCGGCGGTCTTCGGTCATGACGCGGTGCACGCCGCCATTCCGCGACTGCGCCGCGCACTCGACCGCATCGACCTGCCGGACGACGGGCCGACCCGCCCGGCAGCCGACCTCGGTGCAGAGGTCGCCCGGATGCTCGACCATCGCCTGCAGGCGCGCTACATCCAGCTCGCCCGGCATCTCCCGGACCTGATCTGCGAGCTGGCGCGGGCCACTCAATCCAGCCACAGCCACCGCTCGGGCGAGGTAGCAGCGCTGGTGACCCTCGCGTTTCGGGCCGCAGACGCCCTGGCCTACAAGTTCGGCTACCTCGACCTGTCCGCCCGCATCATCGACCTCATGCGCTCCTCGGCCCTGGCCGCCGACGACCCGCTGCTGGTGGCCGCCGTTGCCTACGTGCGCACCGAGACCTTCTTCGCCACCGGAGACCTGGTCACGGCCTCCCAGCTGCTGGACAGCGCCGCTGAGCACCTATCCGCCGGCTGGGAGGATTCGGCATCAGCCGCGGCGTCCTACGGCGCCCTGCACATGCGAGCCGCCGTCGTTGCCGGGCGGGCCGGCAAGTCCGACACCGCCTGGGATCACCTCGACGAGGCTCGCCGAGCCGCCCGTCAGGTACCCGACGGGGTCTATCTCGGTACGGCGTTCGGGCCGTCCTCGGTCCGCATCCACGAACTCGCGGTCACGGTCGAATTGGGCGCCAGCTCGGCGAGGGTTCACCACGCGGCCACCTGGCATCCGCCGCGCCACCTACCCGCTGAGCGGCGCTACCGCCGCTCAAGTGTGAGGTCGAATCCGGGACGGAAATACTGGAAAGTCTCGGCGTTATCCCTGCCGGTGGCGGTGACCGCGCCGAGCACCGCGGAGAACGTATGCCGCGAGACTCCCACCCAGGCGGCCCAGGCAGCCCACTCCCGCGAGTCATCCAGCACTGTTTGCCCCACTCGAACACCGCCGCGCTGACCATGGCGCCTGCTCCTGCTGACCGTGCCGCAATCATGCCCGGTAGGGTAGGCGGACCCAGATGGGAGGGGTGGCGATCAGGATGGTGATCCGGCGGGAAGCGCTCGCCGCTCGACGGGAAGCACTGGGCTACACCCAGGAGATGGTTACGCAGCGGTTGGGTGTGGAACTGTCGACCGTTGGACGCTGGGAACGCGGGAGGTTGACCCCGCAGCCGTGGCGCCGTCCTGACCTCGCCGAGGTTCTCCAGGTGTCGTTGGGGGATCTTGATGCACTGTTGAACCCACCGGGACCACAAGCACAGGCACAGGCGGTGGTTGGTGAGTCTTTGGCCAGTCGCCGTGGGGTGATGGTGGACGCCGCGGTGCTTGCCGGTGCGGTTGTCGCCGACCGGGTGGTGGGCAGGCAAGACTGGCACTTGCCGGTGGGCGAGGTCGAGGTGTCCGACCGCGTGCCAGCCCTCTCTGGCGCGGCAGCGGTGGTGGCCGGTGTTCACCGCGCCTATCAGGCGGCGCGCTACGGCGAGGTCGCTCGGCTGCTGCCGGCGGTGAGCGGGGTGGTCAACGTCCTGGTCGCCGAGGCACCAGCCCCGCAGCGCAGGGAGGCGCTGGGCCTGCAAACCAGCGTGTGCATCGCCACCGCGAAGCTCGCCACCAAGTCCGGGGACGCCGCCGGCGGGTGGGCGGCGGCCGAGCGCGCCCGGGTGGCGGCGGTGGCGGCCGACGACGCCTTCGGGCGTGCGGGCGCGGCGTATCAGATGGCCTGTGCGCTGCTGTGCGCGGGCCGCGGTGAGCAAGCCGAGCATCTGGCGGTGCGCTGCGCCGGGGACGTGCGGGGCGCCGACCCGCTGGCCCTGACCTGGCGGGGCGCCCTCACCTTGATCAGCGCGATCATCGCCGCCCGCCGCGGTGACCCAGCCGAAGCCGGCCGCCGGCTCGACCACGCGGAAGACCTCGCGCGGCGCCTCGGAGCGGACGCCAACATCGGCTGGAGCGCTTTCGGCCCGACGAACGTGCTGATCCACCGCGTGTCCGCGGCGATCGCCCTGGGCGACCCGCACGCGGCGTTGGCGACCGCGCAGCGCATCGACCTCACCGCGATGCCGGCCGGGCTGTGCGGGCGGCAGGCCCAGGTCCACCTCGACAGCGCCCGGGCGCATGCCCAGCTCGGTGAGGACCCCGAAGCGGTGATCCACCTGCTGGAGACCGAGCGGGTGGCCCCGCACCTACTGCGCACCCACCCCCCGGCCCGCACACTCATCCAGGATCTGCTGGTCCGCCAGCGTCGGCGCGCCGTGCCCGGATTGCGCGCTCTCGGGCTGCGGGTCGGCGTCGCGGCGTGAGAGCCACCCATCCCGGCGGTCCTCGGTGGCTGTACCTGGTGGTCTCGGCCGCTCCCCCCCTGTTGCGGATCGAGGAACTCCTCACCGCCCTGCCCGCCCAAGAGTGGACCGTCTGCGTGATCGCGACTCCGACCGCGGCCTCCTGGATCGACCTGGACGTCCTGGCCGCCGCCACCGGATGCCTGACCCGGGTGCACCCCCGCCCACCCCCGGCGCAGGAGTCGCTGCCGCGAGCCGAGGCGGTCCTGGCGGCACCGATGACCTTCAACTCGATCAACAAATGGGCGGCCGGGGTGAGTGACACCCTGGCGTTGGGGGTGCTCAACGAGATGCTCGGCGCCGACGTGCCCATCATCGCCGTACCCTGTGTCAAAGCCGTGCTGCGCCGCCACCCCGCCTACCAGGACAGCGTGGAGCGGCTGAGGGCCGCCGGGGTGTTCCTCATGGACCCCGGCGCGGTGACGACCCACGGCGAGGACGGACTGGCGACGTTCCACTGGTCGCAGATCCTGTCCGTGCTGACCCGCCACGCTCCCCCCGACATGCACCGGTGAGCAGATTCGGCGGTGACGACGGCGGTGACGACCTCGAGCGGCGCTGCGGTCGGTGTCGCGGCGAGGTGGCGGTGCTCGCCGCGCCGAGGCGATACGATCGCGCGCGCGGCCTCCGCTCGGCAGACGGATCGTTGGGGCTGCGGGTGTTCGTGGCGGTTTCTTGAGGTCTGCGCGAGGGGGCGGATCTCAGCGATGACGATCGGGGGTGTCGCCATGATGTCCTCGGCGGCTTCGGCTTGTGGCGTCTTCGCCGACGTTGCGACCGGCGCGGGGACGACCAGTGTCGATCTTTGATGAAACGCGTGAACGGGACTCGCGTCGCTTGTCGGCCGATCGTGCTCTTGAGCTCTTCACGAACCGGGACGAGCTGATATGCCTGTTCCAGCGGTATGTGAATGACGATCCGCCCCGAAATCAGCTGCTGTACGTACATGGGACCGGGGGCAACGGGAAGTCCTTGCTCCTGCGCTTGTAGGTGCCGAAAATCTCATCCGTGCTGGTCAGGCGGCATGCTGGTACTCGTGGAGAATGCCACCGAGTCGATCTCGTCGCCGGATAGTGAGCTGATCCAGCCGGTCTGAGTCGGTGATCGGTGAGGGAAGTGGGCGACGCGGAGTTGCGCCCTGCAGGGCACGGTGGGTCCGGTGGTCGTTGTAGAACGCTTCGAACTCACGCAGGGCGTGCCGGAGGTGGGCCTGGTTCAGGACGAGGGTCCGGTCGAGCAGCTCGGCTCGGCAGGTCCGGATCCAGCGTTCCATGATCGCATTCATCCGGGGTACGCGGATCCCGGCCGTGATCGTGGCAATGCCACTGTCGGCCAGCACCGCATCGAATGAGGCGGTGTATCGGCTGTCTCGATCCCGGATCAGATACTTCACCGTGGTACCGGCCTCTTGCAGGTCCATGACCAGGTTTCTGGCCATCTGGCTGGTCCAGGCCGCGGTCGGGTGAGCGGTCGCGCCGAGAATGCGGATGCGACGGGTTGCGTGCTCGATGACGGCGAAAACGTAGAGCCGCGCTCCGGTCACGGTGCTGGTCTCGAAGAAGTCGGCAGCCAGCAGGGCGTGGGCTTGACCGCGCAGGAAAGTCGCCCAGGTGAGGTGGTCACGGTGCGGCGCGGGCTGAATGCCGTGGGCCTGGAGGATCTCCCAGACAGTGGACGGTGCGACCGTGATTCCCAGGACGGCGAGTTCACCGTGGATTCGCCGGTAGCCCCAGTCGCTGTCACGCCACCTGCGGCGTGCAACAAGATCGTTCTACCGCAGTAGCATGCCGCCTGCGAGCGACGACGGTCTATGCATCGAGACGGCAGCTGGCGGCGGTCGGGCTACGCCGGGCGGCGGTCTTACGTCTACGAAACGACGGTCAATCCAAGGAGACCCTGGTGGGACGGCCACTGAGACCACTCGATCCGACGAGAGGGCCGGTACAGGTCTTCGCGGCTGAACTCCGTGCCCGCGGCACCCACCGGGCACCCCCGGACCTACATCGAAGGCGGTCCGGAAAGCGCGAACGCTCAATTGGAGCGGGACTGAGCGGCGAGGAACCGAGCTAAGCCGGGTAGCAAGTTGTGTAGTCGTGCTTGATGTGTGACTTTAATGTAAACGGAGACTGGGTCCAATCGTACGTGTATATTGTATAGAACACAGCCCTCTGCCGGGTATACGTCTCACGTAGCTCATAGCCCAGCCGCCGACAAATCTCTGACTATATACTGGTCCGCCTCCAAGTCGTGACCACTTATGCTCGATTCGAACCCCATTCGCGTAAGAGATAATTTTGCCTTGTTTTCCGGGCGGGCAGCTTAAAGCTCTACTCAACGTCTCTCCGCCAGGCTCATTGGCTGCCGACACCGGGCTCGCAAGAGCCAGTACAATAAATAGACCTGCCAGTGACACTGTCACGAACCTTTTCATTTGTGAAGTCTCCTTCCGAGTACCCTGGTGTGAGGTTGAGGACTGGGTTCAGTCGTACTGGTCCAGACGAGTGGACGCAAAGATACTTTGCTACCGCCCCGGTGTTCCAGGTGGGGGACTTGCGCAGCTGCGCTGGGGAGACGTCGAGGATGGCCACGATGATCCGGGCGGCGGTGGATTTCCCGGAGCCTTGCTCGCCGGTTAAAGCCAGGATCGGGTGCGGCATCCTGCGGCATCAGCGCGGCTACCAGCACCGCAGCCAGGATCGGGTCTGTCAAGTTAACGGTGTAACTGGATCATCGTGTTGAGTTACTTGCGTCCGGCCGCGAGTCGTCCGTCGAAGGCGATCTCGAAGGCGTTGAGGGCGCCTTTCGGGCGGTTGGACCAGCGTTGCGCTCCCTTGCCGGTGGGGTCAAGGCTCATGATCGCGAGGTAGACGCACTTCAGGGCGGCCGCCTCGGTGCGGGGCGTGGCGCGGGCGCCCGCCGCGCGGCGGATCCGGGCGTTGATCGACTCGATGGCGTTGGTGGCGGCGGCGGCGGCGATGACGGTGCGGATCTCGGGGTCAAACTGGAGGAAGGGCACGAACTCGCCCCCAGGCGTTGGTCCACAGCCGCACGATCGCGGGGTAGGTCTTCTCCCACGTGGCGCTGAACCCGGGTGAAGGCGTCGGGCGCGGCGGACTCCGAGGGGGCGGTGTAGACGGGCTTGAGGTCACGCGCGATCGCCGCCCAGTCCTTCTTGGATGCGTAGCGGAAGCTGTTGCGCAGCAGGTGCACGACGCACGCTCTGCCGCGATGGTCTGCGGCCAGACGGCGGCGATGGCCTCGGGCAGGCCTTTCACCCCCGTCGCAGACCACGATCAAGCAGTCCCCGCTGCCCCGGCTTTGTGATCTCCGACAGGACCCGCATCCAGCACATTGGCGCCCTGTCCGTCGCCGTGCTCGCCGGCCCAGAGCCCCAGGATGTCGCGGGTTCCCTCGCAGGCCAGGGCGAGCGCGATGTAGATCGGCCGCCTCACCACGCTCCCCGTCGCGGATCTCCCACGTCCACACAGTCGATGAAGACCCGCCGGGTAGACCGGGTCCAGCGGGCGGCTCACCCCAGGCCGCCATGCCTTCCATCACCCGCTCGGTGATGGTCCAGACCCGTCTGCTCGGGGGCACCTGCGCGCCGTAGCCTCGGCTAGTGTAGTGTCTTGCAATTGGCTTTACGGCACATTAGGCTGTAGGGCATGAGTCGAGCAGCGGCGCCGTTGGC
>JAVKSM010000045.1:0-22395 GCA_039583705.1 Pseudonocardiaceae bacterium | reverse complement strand
GCTGTGCGCGCTGGTGGCCGGCGCCGCGCTGGTGGTGACCGGCGACACCGGCACCGCGCACCTGGCCTCGGCCTACCGCACGCCGTCGGTCGTGCTGTTCGGGCCGGTACCGGCGAGCCGTTGGGGACCGCCGTCGGCCGGTCCGCACCTTGCGCTGTCCGCAGACTCCGCCCGCCGTGGGGAGCCCTTCGCCGACGACCCCGACCCCGCGCTGCTGGGCGTCACCGTCGCCGACGTGCTGGCCGCCGCCGACCGGCTGCTCCCCGCGTCCGGCCCGCGGCAGGGCCGTCCGCGGTAAGGCCGTCCGCGGTGGCCGTCCGCGGCAGGGCCGTCAGTCGAAGAACCGTGACAGGTGCACCGGGTCCGGTTCGGCGCCCGGTTCGGCACCCGACCGGCACGGGGTGAGGTCGGCGAACACGGTCGCGCCGTCACAGCTCGCGTGCAGCGGATGCCACTGCCGCGGGCTGTCCCGACGGCGGCAGATGCCCTTGATCGTCTGGAGGTCCAGCAGCCGCAGGTGGGTGGGGTCGGCGACGGCGTTGGCGTGGCGCCACCACGGCGCCAGCACGTGCAGCACGCCGTCGTCACGCAGCACCCGGTGGCACTCGTCGACCAGCGGCAGGAAGTCCGCGAGGTGCTCGAGCACGTGGACCGCGAAGACCCGGTCCAGCAAGCCGCTGGCGAACGGCAGCCCGTGCCCGACGTCGGCCACGACCTGAACGGCCGGGGTACGCCGACGGTCCACCCCCACGTTGCCGGGGTACTGCACGGTCTCGCCACAGCCGACGTCGACGATCACTGGCTCCCGGCCGGCCACCCGCACCCGGTCCCACACCGCGTGCACCCCGGCCAGGCGGCCCAGCACGTCACGCGCCAGCGCGAGCTCCGCCGGGGTGTCCACCTCGCCGGCGAGGTGCAGCACCCCGCCGTCGGCACCGGAGAGCAGGTCGAGGTCACGCAGCCTCGCGTGGTGGTCCAGCAGATCGGCGGCGGCAGCGTCGAGGAACTCGTCGTAGCGAGCCTGTCGCCGGGCCGAGAGCGGCGCCCGGCTCACCCCAGCGTCGGCGGTCGCACCGCGGCGAGCGCATCCGGCGCCGTGAGGGCCACGGTCGCCAGGTGCGCCGCAGCGGCCGCCGTGCACCAGGGACAGACCGTGCGGTGCTTGACGAGTTGCTCGCCGAACAGGTATAGCCCGGCGAGGGTGTCGACGCCGGCCTTCCCCGCGGTGAGCAGCCCGGTCTGGTAGAGCGCGACGGCGCCGAGCGACGCGGTCGCACCCAGAGCGCAGGCGACTGCCGCGCGCTGCCGGCGAAGCGGGCCGCCGCTGCCGGAGCGGAAGGTCAGCGAGTCGCGCCGGGCCAGCGGGGAGGGCTTGCGTGCGATCCTCACGGGATCGCACGTACCCCGGTGAGCAGGTCCGGAAACGGGCGGCCCTGGCGTGCGGCGGCACCTGCGGCTGGCCGGGCTCCGGTCGCGCCTGCGGCTAGCCGGGCTCCGGTGGCGCCATCGGCCGCCCCGCCGTCTCCCGCGCCACCCGCAGGTCGTCGACGAGGCCGGCGAACGCCGCGGCCCGCTGGTCGTCCGGCGCCCGTAGCACGGACGACGGGTGCACGGTGGCGACGAGCAGCCGCTCGTTCCACCGCAGCGGCTCGCCGCGCTGCCGCGTCACCCGGAACGAGGGGCCCAGCACGGCCTTGCCCGCGGTCGCGCCCATCACCACGACCACCTCGGGGGCGACAGCCGACAACTCGGCGTCCAACCAGGGGCGGCAGGCGCGCACCTCGGCGACCGTCGGGCGCTGGTGGATCCGCCGCTTGCCCTGCCGGGTGAACTTGAAGTGCTTGACGGCGTTGGTCACGTAGATGCCGTCCCGCTCGATGCCGGCCTCGGTCAACGCGCGGTCCAGCAGCCCCCCGGCCGGACCGACGAACGGCTCGCCGGCCAGATCCTCCCGGTCTCCGGGCTGCTCGCCGACGAGCATGAGCCAGGCGCCCGCCATCCCCGCCCCGAAGACCGTCTGGGTCGCGTCGCGGTAGAGCCCGCACCGGGTGCACCGGGCCGCCGCCTCGCGCAGCCCTGCGAGGTCGGCGGCCGTCACAGCTCGCGCCGCACGCCGGGTTCCCCGGCGCGCCTCTGCGGGTCGGGATCCATAGACGTGCGGGTACCCGGGTGCGCTGCCGCGCAACCCGGGCACCCGCTTCGGCTTGTTCCCGGCCTCCTGGCCGGACCCCTACCGGCCGAACCTTCCTGACTGAACCTTCCTGGCCGAACCTCTACTGGCCGAACCTCTACTGGCCGGCCTTCGCGCCCGGCATCCCACCCGGGTAGCTCATGGGCTCCATCGCCTTGCGGCCTGGGACGTTCCCGGCGGCGCTCAGCGAGCCGAGCGGCAGGATCGTCCGACCGTTGAAGGCGCCCGCCAGCATCAACGCGCCACCCGTGTAGAAGGCCGCGGCGGCGCTGGCCACGAGCACCCAGCCCCCGGCCACGACTGCGCCGCCGATCCCGCCGACGAAGCCGGCCGCGAGCAGCGACGCGCCGCCGGCGAGCAGCCCCGCCACAACGAACATGGCGAGGTTGTCGGCGAGCGACGCGAACCCGATGAAGATCGTCACCACCGCGGCGACGATCAACCAGAATCCGAGTGCGCGGGAGCTCAGCGCGCTGGTCGGGAAGATGCCCCCGCCGACGAGCAGCCCGAGCAGCCCCCAGGCCAACCAGAACGAGCCCCAGGTACCGTGGAAGGCCGTGGCGACACCGTGCCGGGCCTTGTAGGACCACATTCCGGCCAGCAGTTGTGCCAGGCCGCCGAAGAACAACACGAATGGCGCCAGGATGGGCGCCGCGGTCGTCGGGGTGCCCCACCAGCCGGCGAGCAACGACGCGACCATGAAGGTCGCGCTGGCGAACCCGAAGAGCCCCAAGATCGACGGCGCTGCTACCGGGCTCAGGACGATACGAGTGCGGGCAGCCCAGGACTCCTGGCTGTCCCAGTCGACCGCCCCATCCTGGTATCCCCGGCCGTAGTAGTGGCTGCCCATGTCCTGGTGCTGCGCATGGGCACCCGGCACGGGAACCCCGGCCATGGGGTCCCCTGCCGCGGGAGTCCCTCGTGCGGGATTGGTGGTCATTCCTACCGTCTCCGTAGTATTGGGCCGACACCGTGGCAGGAGCGCCAAGCCGCCACCTCTAGGGATGCGCCGGTGCCGGCGGCTGTTGTGGCTGTCAATCGTGGCGGTTGACCTCCCGTAGCCGGGATACGCGCGGGCGGAGTCGGCTAAACGTGTGCACCAGGGCGAACTTTCCGGTGTGGCGAAGTACTCATTCCCGGCGCTACGTGCCCTGCCGCCCACGGCTCCCGCGACGGGTGACAGGATGCTTCGCCATGCCGGACACGCGTGGCGGGCAACGGAAGAACCTCGGGAGGCGAGGCGGCGAGCGGTCGGCCGCTGAGGAGCTCGCCGAGCTGGAGGAGCTGCTGGCGGCGGCTGGTGTGCCAGAGGACCTGCGGCGAGCACCGCCCGGTGGCAGCGACCCGCAAGCGGTCCTGCACCATCTGGTCGAGGTGGGGATACTGCCGTCGCCGCAGCAGTCGCTGACCGAGCTGCTCGCCGGGTGGAAGCCGCTGCGCAAGCCGGGCGCCGACCCGTTGAGCGCGGAGCTGACCGGCGCGGAGTTCCTCGGTGTGCTGCGGGAAGCCACGTCGGTCCCGGACGAGTTCCCCGGCCTGCTCGCCACGCTGGTCGAGCAGGCCGAGGGCAGCGGCCTGCCTGAGGCACTGGCGATGCTGCGGGTGCTGGCCGTCCTCGGCCCGCACGAGGTCCGGTCGCAAGCGGCCGAGGCCGCCGATCGACTCGTCACGGCCGGGCTCACCGACCCACCGTGGGTCAGCGAGCTGGGCACCGCGCAGGTCGACCAGTGTTTCGGCTATGCCGACGACCTCGGCCTGCAACAGGGGGTTGCGCTCACCTTCATCTACCGCCGCGAGCCGCACGCCTTCGTCGTGCTGATCGACCACAGTCTCGGCGGCGGGGTGAAGGACTGCTTCGTGACCGACCAGCCAGGCCGGATCCGCGCCGACTACCAGCGGTCCGCCAAGCGACACGGGCTGGAGTTCCACGATTACGAACCGGCCACGGCGCGCGCGATCCTGGACCGGGCGCTGGCAAGGCGCCCCTGCCCGGTCCAAGACGACCAGGTCGAGGACGTCGCGGACTATCTGGAGCTGCTACGGCAGCGGGTGGCACTGCTGCCGGGCGGCGACGCGACCGGGGCGACCGGGGCGACCGGGCCGGATCTCGCGAACAAGCGCCGGGCGCGGGCCGGGGCCAGCTCGACCATCCACCAGTTGAAGATCACGCTGCGGCGCTCGAAGCCACCGATCTGGCGCCGGATCGAGGTGCCGTCCGGGATCACCCTCCAGCAGTTGCACCACACGATCCAGGCGGCGTTCGGCTGGGAGGACTGCCACATGTGGGTCTTCACCACGCCCGTCGGCGACTACGGCCTGGCCGACCGCGATCTCGGACATCGCAGTGCGGCCTCCAGGAAGCTGGCCGACGTCGCGTCGCGGGCCGGCAACCGCATCCGCTACACCTACGACTTCGGAGACAACTGGGAGCACGACATCCTCGTCCAGGAGGTCCTCACCGCCGAGCCGGGCGTCGCCTACCCACGCTGCCTGGCCGGCCGCCGTGCCGGCCCGCCCGAGGACTGCGGCGGGGTCGGGGCCTACGCGGCGCTGCTGGAGACCCTCGCCGATCCCGGCGACGCCGAGCACGCCGAGCGGCTGGAGTGGCTCGGCCTGGAGTCGGCCGGTGAGTTCGACCCCGCCCGATTCGACCTCAGCCAGGTCAACCGGGTGCTGTCGGCTCGGGCTCGGGTGCTCCTCAAGCGGTGAGGCGCGGTGCCGGTGAGGCGCGCGGTGCCGAGGCACAGTCCGGGAGCAGGCCTCACGTTCCCAGCAGCCGACCCAGGACCTCCCGGGCCGCGGCGTCCCGAGAGGCCAGCGCCGTGAGGTCGGCGGCAAGCGCCGCCACCCACTCGTCGATGCCGATCGACCGGCGGCTGATCACCACACCCCGCACCACCTGCCGGATCTCAGCCTCGGTGCCACGCCGCCCGGCCCGCAGCGCAAGGTCGCGGTCGGCGCCGTGCACCACCAGGCTGCTCACCGTGCCCTCCCGGCCGGCCAGCCGGTCACCCATGCTGCGCTGGTGGTCCACCTCGACCATCCCGGAGGGCAGCGCGCCGGCCAGCGCGCTGGTGAGCAGCCGGGCGTAGGAGGCGACGTCGGCCCGGTCGGTGCGCAGCATCGCCGCGACGAGCTGCACGTCCCCCAACGGCCCCAGGCCACTGGACCCGGAGGCGCTCAGCTCGCTCACTGGTCCACCAGCGGGAGCACGAGCTGCGGCTTGGCGATGATGTGGTCGGCGCGCAGCGGGCGCACGGCGGTCCCGATCGCGAAGAACTCGGTGGTGTGCCCGCCCCAGCGGTGGGCCAGCGACAGCAACTGCACGCCGACGATCCCCTCCGCGGCCAGGTGCTCGGCCTCGGCCTGCATCCGGCTCATCGCCAGCTCGCGGGCGTCGTAGAGCGCCTCGGTGAACTGCGGGATCTCCACATTCTGGCCGACGTTGCCGATCGCCTGCCAGAACCGCTGGTGCGCGATGTGGTACACACAACTGCCCATCACCATGCCCAGCGGGGCGTAACCGGCCTGGACGAGCGTCCAGAAGTCCTGGCCCGACAGGTCGGAGGTGAAGGGCTTGTCCTGGTTGTTGCGCCACGGCCGGCCGTCCGGCGTGGCGTGGTCCGCCACCACCGCGGTGCCCACCGCGATGAACTCGGCGAGGTCGTTGCCGAACTCCTTGAAGTCGATCTCCAGCCGCACCCCGACGATCCCGTCCGCGCCGAGCAGGTCCGCCTCGGCCTCCATCCGGGTCATCGCCAGCTCGCGGGCGTGGTACATCGCCTGCGACAACGTGTCCAGCTCCTGGTTGCGGTTCCAGCGTCCGAACTGGAAGCCGACATGGTAGATGCTTGAGCCGAGCACCAGCCCCAGCGGGCGGAAACCGGCCTCGCGCACCAGCAGGAACTCGTTGACCGAAAGGTCGGATGTGAACAGGCTGGTCGCCTGGCCGGGCCGCATCTCGGCGAGCCGGCGCATGGCGTCCTCGGGGACACCCAGCGCGGTGGGGTCGGCGGTCATCAGTGCTCCTCAGCGCAGCGGCAGCACGGTCAGCGAACGGGTGGGAGAGCGGTGTCCGCCGTGGAAGCGGACAAGTGTCGTACCTGTCACGGTGGACTCCGCGACGTGGTCGCGGTGGTTCTCGCCGGGCTCGATCTCCCAGACCTCCAGGCCCATCTTCGAGACGATCGCGCCGTCGGCGCCGGCCGCGGCCACCGCCTCCCGGAAGCGGTGGCGGGCGTCGGCCCGGACCGTGGTGAGCAGCTCGGTGTAGCCGGAGACCTCGGTGTTGCCTGCGCCCCAGGAGGCCTGCCGCACGGTGGCCCAGTCGTCGTGCCGGATGGCCACCGCGATGCCGAAGGCGATCCCCGCCGGCGCCCAGCCGGCTTGGAGCAGCTTCGCCACGTCCTGCCCCGGCAGGTCGGTGGTGAAGACCTCGGCGGGCCGGGCGCTGCAGTCAGCCCGCACCGCCGTGCCCAACGTCACGAACTCCCGGTTGCCGCTGCCCAGTTGCGAGACGCTCACGGCGACCCCGACGACGCCGTCCGCGTCCATGGCCCGCGCCTCGGTGACCATCCGGTCCACCGCGGTGCCGTAGCCGCGGTAGAGCGCCTCGACGTAGGGCCGGTAACCGACCAGGCCGACCCGGCCACCCCCGCGTCCCGAGCTGACGGTCCCGCCACCCATGCCGCCGAAGCCGCCGATCCCGCCCAGGGCGCCCCCGAAGCCGCCGAGACCCCCGACGCCGTAGTAGCCGCAACCGCCCCAGCCGGTCCACCCGATGTGCTCGACGATGCAGCCCATCACCTCACCGACCGGGTGCAGCCCGACGGACTCGACGCCCGCCGCCCCCGACACCGGCAGCAGTGAGGTGCGCAGGCCGGATCCCTGGAAGCGGGCCATCCGCGCGGCGGCCACCGGTGGCAGCCCCCTGCCGTCCCACTCGGACATATGACGACCATAACCCGGCGGGCACGCAGAGCGCTCAGGTGGCGAACAGCTCGGGGAAGTCCTCGTCGCGGTACTCCGACTCGGGGCGGGCCTCGGCGTCCGGGTGCAGTTCTCTCTCCCGGCCGCGCAGCTCCACCCGCCGGATCTTTCCCGAGACCGTCTTGGGTAGCTCCGCGAACTCCAGGCGGCGGATCCGTTGGTAGGCGGGGAGGTTCTCCCTGGCGTGCCGCAGGATCGCCAGTGCGGTCTCCCGGGACGGCTGGTACCCGGATGCGAGCGCGACGTAGGCCTTGGGCACGGCCAGCCGCAGCGGGTCGGGGGACGGCACGACAGCCGCCTCGGCAACCGCTTCGTGCTCGACGAGCACGCTCTCCAGCTCGAACGGCGAGATCCGGTAGTCCGATGCCTTGAACACGTCGTCGGCGCGCCCCACGTAGGTGATGTACCCGTCGCCGTCACGGGAGCCGATGTCGCCGGTGTGGTAGTAGCCGCCCGACATCACCTCGGCGGTGCGGTCCTCGTCGTCGCGGTAGCCGACCATGAGGCCCAGCGGCCGGGCGGCCAGCTCGAGGCAGATCTCGCCCTCGTCGCCCGGCTCGCCGGTCACCGGGTCGACCAGCGCGACGGTGTAGCCGGGCACCGGCCGTCCCATGGACCCGGGTTTGATCGGCTGTCCCGGTGTGT
Source organism: Pseudonocardiaceae bacterium (assembly GCA_039583705.1). Lineage (GTDB taxonomy): Bacteria > Actinomycetota > Actinomycetes > Mycobacteriales > Pseudonocardiaceae > JAVKSM01. The sequence continues at coordinate 14,570 of JAVKSM010000045.1, read as the reverse complement.
TCGCCACCGCCGCCGTCGTCTCGGTCTGCCCGAACCCGTCCCGGATGCGGATCCCCCACGCCTGCTCGACCCGCTCGATCACTTCCGGGTTCAGCGGCTCGCCCGCCCCGACCAGCTCCCGCGCCCTGACCTTCGCCTTGCCCAGGTCGGCCTGGACGAGCATCCGCCAGACGGTCGGCGGGGCGCAGAAGGTGTCGACCCCGCACCGCGTCATCGTCTCCAGCAGCCGGTCGGCGTCGAACCGGGTGTCGTTGTATATGAAGATCGTCGCCTCGGCGTTCCACGGCGCGAACACGTTGGACCAGGCGTGCTTGGCCCAGCCCGGCGAGGCGATGGACAGGTGCACGTCACCGGGGCACAGGCCGATCCAGTACATCGTCGACAGGTGCCCGACGGGATAGGACGCGTGGGTGTGCTCCACCAGCTTCGGTGTGGCGGTGGTGCCGGAGGTGAAGTACAGCAGCAACGTGTCCGACGCTCTGGTGGGCCGGTCCGGGGTGAGCTCCGCGGGGCAGTTGTAGGCCCGCGTGTAGTCCAGCCAGCCCTCGACCGCGCCACCCACGGCGATCCGGGTGTAGTCCCCGGCGACGTCGTCGAACTTGCCCGCGGCGCTCGCGCACACCACGACGTGGCGGGCGGCTCCGCGCTCGACCCGGTCGGCGAGGTCGGCCGGCCCGAGCAGCGGGGTCGCCGGGATGATCACCGCACCGAGCTTCATCGCGGCGAGGATCGTCTCCCACAACTCCACCTGGTTGCCGAGCATGAGGATGAGCCGGTCGCCGCGGGCCACTCCTTCCTGGCGCAGCCAGTTGGCGACCTGGTTGGACCGGGCCGACATCTCCGCGAAGGACCACTGGCCCTCCGACCCGTCCTGCCCGACGATCCACAGCGCCGTCCGGTCCGCGGTCTGCGGGTTGGCCCCGACCGCGTCGACGTGGTCCAGTGCCCAGTTGAACTCGCCCAACTCCGGCCAACGGAACTCCCGGTAGACGCTGTCGTAGTCCTCCCGGTGGGCGAGCAGGTAGTCACGGGCGGCGAGAAAGGCTCGGTAGTCGTCGCTGTGGCTCGCGCCGTGGTCGGCGGTCACGACGGGATCCTCTCCTCCCGGCCGACGGGACGCTCGGGCGCGGCGCCCTCAGCCAACAGCTGAGGGCGCCGACGAGCTGCTGGACGGCGTGTTCGTCGTCCAGCTCGTCGACCTCGTGCTGGCCCGCCGCTGGCGGGATGGAGTGTCCGCGCGATCAGCGGAAGAGCCTGCGCAGCACGAGCAGCACGAGCAGCGCGCCCGTGGCGACCAACCCGTAGCGGACCTTCGGATCCGCCAGCGTGGCCTCCACGGTCTGCTTGCCGGACTCCACGAGGCGCTTGGGGTTGGCACGCTGGCCGAGCGCGTCGAGGGTCCCGGCCAGCGCCTCGCGGGCCCGCTCGATCTCGCGTTCGATGGTGTCTGGATCCCGGGCCACGGGTCCTCCTCGGCTCGCTCCGGTCGTGGCGGCACACTGTAGATCGTGCCCCTGACGTCCTGCTCACCGGCCGGTCCGGGTACCGTCTCCCGCCGTGGCCGAACAGCCGGACCAGACCGGGACGACCGAGCCGACCGGGCGGGTCCGATTGGCGTCGGGCGACCCCGCCCCGGGGTTCACGCTGTCTGACGCCGACGGACGGCCGGTGTCGTTGTCGGACTTCCGCAGCCGCCGCGTGATCGTGTACTTCTATCCCGCCGCTCTCACGCCCGGGTGCACGACGCAGGCCGTCGACTTCACCGACAACCTCGCCGAGCTGGCCACCGCCGGGCTCGACGTGGTCGGGATCTCCCCCGACCCTCCAGCCACGCTCGCACGGTTCCGGGACCTGAAGGGTCTTGGCTTCCCGTTGCTGTCCGACCCGGGGAGAGCCGTGCTGACCGCGTGGGGCGCCTACGGCGAGAAAAAGCTGTACGGCAGGACGGTGACCGGCGTGATCAGGTCGACGTTCGTGGTCGGCGTCGACGGCCGGGTCGAGCGCGCGATGTACGGCGTGCGGGCAACCGGTCACGTCGCCAAGCTGCGCAAGGATCTCGGCTTGTCCTGATCTCGCCCTGATGCGAGCGCATCGGGCGGGAGCGGTCCAGTCTATCCTGGGCGCAGCAGCCACGAGCCGGCGTAGCCCAACGGCAGAGGCACGGGCTTTAGGTGCCCGTCAGCGCGGGTTCGAATCCCGCCGCCGGCACCAGGTCGTCGTTCGCCACCCGGTGGAGTTCTACGCCGGGCTGCCGCCGGGTGGTACCGGGTCGGCCGCGAGCTTGGCCATCCAGCCCTCGTTCTGGATCGAGATGACGCGCTCGCTGTCACGGATCAGAGCATCCGTCCCCGCGGCAGTGGTGGCCTCGGCGGAATTCCGGAGTATCCTGCGCAGTTCGTCGGCGGTGCGAAGATATTCCACGAGCTGGTACTCCAGGCGGCCCGCCGCGGAGTAGGCGCTGACAGCCGCGCCGATCGTCATTGCCACCGCGACCCAGCCTCCCAGGCCCAATTCCGGGTAGGTCGCGACCGTTGCGCTCAGCACGATTCCCGAGACGGTAAGCCCGATCTGGGTCATCGCCAGCCGGCGCAGCGTGCGGCGTAGTTCGACAGCCCTTGGTTGGTAGTAGCCCTCGATCTGTCCTGCTACCCGGACCCGGAAGTAGGACGCGGCGTCATCGACATCCGGAAGACCCCGTTGCTTGGCTCGAACCGGAACCGTGTGGCGCAGGAGATCGCTTCCCAGTCGCGCGACGAAGTCGCCGATCTCCCGCAGCCGGACGTCCCGATCCTCCCCCCGGTACTCGCCCGACCGGGCAAGCCACTGGTAGACCTCGCTCTTGAGCGCCTCGGACACCGAACGCGCCCGCGTCCAGTGCTGCAACGCCGTGCCCGTGCACCGCGACCGGAACAGTGGGGCGACACCCACCGCGACCGCGGCAGCGACTGCGAGCGCCCGACTCGGGCCGGAAGCGGAGGCGGCGAGTGCGCTCGCCGCGGTGGCGAGGATCGCACCGAGGACCGTCGCCGCGAGCATCCCGAGTCGCGCCCTGCCGATCGTCCGCTTCATCCGGTCCGCGGTCTGTGACCAGATGGATTGCTGGTTCCACACCTCGAACCCGATCCCCGCCTCTGGCACGCCGAGCAGCCTTCCACAGGCCCCCAAACCACCAGTGGAACGCCATTCCTGCGACGTGCGGTATCGACCCGCCGCGAGCGGACAGTTCCTCCACCTCGGCCCCGCCGGGCGGCCGCTTCACCCGCCCGGCTGGAGCACGGGACGAAGCGCGAAGACGATCCCCATGACGTCGGTGGTGAAGCGGGCGTGGTTCACGGTCTGTGCCTGGCGGTCGGCTAGGGCACGGATGTCGTCGGGCAGCTCCCGCGAGCGGGGCATCGGGGTCTCGAAGAGCACCGGTATGACGAGGATGTCGCGCCGGAGCGCGACGGCGATCTCATGGCGGAGGATGTCGCCCTCGGCGTCGATCCGCCGTCCGCCGTCCGCCGTGACCGCCGACAGCCATTCTGGCCCGATGACGGCGAGCAGCGCCGCGCACGACTGCAGCTCCCTGTCCAGCCGAGCCCGGAAGTCCTCCCCCGGCGGTCGAGACGCAGCTCCGCCCGCCGGTCCCGGTCCGCGCTGCGCCGGCGGCGCGCGAGGCGGAGGCGCAGCACGATCCGGCACGTGCCCAGCCCGGCCAGGATGCTGCCGACCACGAGGTACCAGAAGGCCATGGCCACACCGAGGGCAAGCGTGATCGAGCCCGCTATCAGTTCGGCGTCGTAGGGCCGGTTCGCCACCATGCAGTCCTGGCAGAGGTGGCGTTCCGACAGGCGCCCCGGTGACGGTTCCGGCTCCGGGGCAGGAGCCGCGTCGGCGCGGAGCTTGGTCCGGAACCGCTCCGGGCGGCGCACAACCGGCGCAGCGACCGGCGGACGTCGACGGTGCGCCGGATGCCGTCGTGCCCGGTGCACATCAACCGCTGGCAGCGCGAGCAGACCGCCGCCACCTGGGGGGAGCCGCACTCGTGGCATCGGGCGGGCGGCGTGCGGGGCCGGACGGCGAGGTCCGTCAGTGGTGGTGGTGGTGGTGGTGGTGCGCCCTGCGTCATCGCTGCGCCTTGAGCCGTCGGAACCTGTCGCGCAGTGCCAGTTGCAGTTCGTTGATCTCGCGGATGAGATCGCGGGTGTCCCGGCTCACCTCGCCTCGGACGACGATCCGGAGGTCACCGCTATCGAACGTGCTCGTGTAGCGGCGACCGTCGGGTTGCTGGGACCGCCGCTGCGTGGTCTGTCGGTGGCCGTGCACGAACACCCACAGCGTCATCGTGTCCGGCCCGTTGGTCCGCTGCGCGAAGGTAGGGCGAGAGCAGCCGGCGGGCGAACGCGTCCCGCAGCACGACGGTGCAGTGTGTCGTGATCGTCGAACGGAGGGTCGGCCGGTTCCCGCGGCCACGTCGGTACTGCCGGCCACACGCGTCGAACAGCCGGGCGTCCACCCCCGAGAGCAGCTGCCCGGGGACCTCGACGTCGACCTCGACGCTGATTTCCTGTCGGGCGAAGAGCTCACCGGGCTGCTCGACCTCCAGCAGCATGGGCGGGCTGTGGAAAGACCACGGTTCGCCCTCGCCCGCCTCGGCCCCTGGCGTCGTCCTCACGTCGAACCACTCGAGGCTCCGGTTCACCGGGTTGTGTTGCAGGTCGGCATCGTGACCGTCGATCCGGAGTCGTAGCGACGAGGGGGCGAGGGAGATGATCGTGGGACGTTCGACGGCGACCCGGCGCACGATCGGAGCCCGCGGCGCGCGGCCGTGCCGCGGGGGCAGCGTGAGCCGCACCGTCAGGCTGAATGTCAGCCTCGGCTTGAACTGGACGTGCTCTATGATCTTGCCCGCGACGTCGTCCAGCGTGCTCGGGTCGCTCGCCGCGTTGATCCGCGGTAGGGCGGCGTTGTCCGGGTCCTCCAGCTCGACGGACAGCTCGATCGGGATGATCTCCGGCCGGCTCTGCGCCGGGGCGTACTCGAGCACGCGGTGATACTCGTGGCGGTCGGACACGAGGACCGGGACGTCGAGGACCGGAGACCGGACCGGCAGACGCAGGGGCAACACCCCATACCGACCGCTCAGCTCCAGCACGTCGGCCAGGTCCGTGTCCTGGTAGTTCGCCAGGACCAGGTGCCCGACGAGCGCATCGACGTCCCCCTCGTGCGGGCCCCGCCGCCGCAGGTGGGCTTCGACGTCGCTGAGCGCCTGGCGGGTGAAGTACTCGTAGCCGTCGTAGGGCAGGGAGATCGTGATGCGGCCGGAAGGGGAGCCCGCGCGGCCGACGAAGCGGTTGCGGGAGATCTCCTGCTCGAACCGGTAGGTCTCCTCGATCGAGACCGACTCGGGAACGGCCCGGGCGAAGATCGCGGTGTCGCTCGACGCCGCCGGCCTGGCCGCCGCGGGCGGTGGCAGCAGCGTGCGCGCCCAAGCCCACAGCGACCGCCGACGATCCCCCCGCCCTGGCACTGGCGCTGACTCCCCCGGGCTACCTGATCTGGTCAAGCCGGATTCAGACTGTACCGGACTACTGCCGTGCAGACCCGGCGGTCCTCACGCCGCGCCCCGCCTCGACGTCCGGCGGACGCGGCCTCAGCCCGGTGCGGGGAGCACCGGGGCCTCCCCGGGGACCGAGGGCCTTCCCGGCGACCGGTGCCGCGCTCGTCCCCCCGGACGCGTGCACCGCCACCGGCTCGACGCCGGCGTGCTGACGGCGGAGGAAGGACCACATCAGGGTTGACGCCGCCGCGGCCTTGCCGACCGCCTGGGAGCTCGGCCAGAGGTGACCCCGGCCCCGGTAGAGCACGGATTCCACCTCGCCGCCGGCACGGCACCTCGTCCACCGCGTCACCAGCACCCGACCCAGCACGGATGGGCGGGCCAGCGGGTCGTCGGCACACCGGTCCCGGGACCGCAGCCAGCGCAACGCCTCTTGGACCGAGGGCAGCACCGGATGACCCCGCGGCGCGCCGGCCGACGGCACGATCCGGTCCGCGGTGCCCGCGGCGAGCAGGAAGGGCAGCGGCGGCGCGTTCACGTCGCAGGGAACCAGCGGCACCGCGCCGTACGTGGCGACCGCCGCGAAAAGCGCCGGGTGCGCACACGCCTCGCTGTAGGCGAGCTTGCCGCCGTTGCTGTATCCGACGAGGTAGATCCGCGTGGCATCGACCGGCAGGGTGCGCACTGCGTCGGCCACCACCGCCGCCACGAACGTGAGGTCTGGCAGACCTTGGGAACCGGCCAGGCCGCAGCAGCCGTGTCCGGCATTCCACGAGCGGTCCTCCCCGACCGGGAAGGCGAGCACAACGCGGCGGCTCCGGGCCAACCCGAGGAACCCGGTCTGGCTGACCACGGTGGGCAGCGACTGGTTGCGGCCGTGCAGCACGACGAGCAGCGGCGCGCGGCCGTCGAGCTGTGCCGGCACCACCGACTGGTAGACCCGCGTCGACCCGTCGACGGCCACCGAGTGCACCTGGGTGACGAGGTCGGACGGTTGAGCGGGGCGCACGTCGTCCAGCGTCGCGGCCTGTCCTGCCGAGGTGCCGGCGAGCACCACCCCCAGCGCGCCCACCAGTGCGAGGGCGAGGGCGAGGACCGGGGCGATCCGCGGCAGCAGGCCGCGGGTCGTGGACAGGAGTCCCGTGAGCGAACCGGTGCGCAGCCCCACGGCGCAGAGTATGCAGTGTCCCGCGTGACCGAGCGTAGCCAGCCCCGTGCTCAGGCGGCTCTCAGGTCAATGGTGCAGGCTGGCGCGTCATGAGCGCCCTGCGCCGCCTGCTCGCCGACCGCGCCGCCGCCGCCCCGCGTCGGACGTTCGTCGGGGACGCCCGTAGTTCCCGGTCCGTCGACTACGCGACCCTGTATGCCGCCACCCAGGCATGGCACCGCGAGCTGGACGCACTGGGGATCGCCGCGGGTCGACGGGTGCTGCTCGACGTCGCGGACCCGATGGCCTTCACGGTCGCCCACATCGGGATCCTCGCGGCAGGCCGCTGCTCGTGCCCCGTCGACCCGGCGGCGCCGCCGGCCGAGACGGCGCGCACCCGCCGGACGCTGCGGCCCGTGCTGGTCGTCACGGACAAGGACAGCCCGCTGGGCCTTCGGGTGGACCCGGACTCGGGCTGGCCCGCCGGGAGCGATGCCCGCGAGACCGGGTTCCGGTCGGACGCCGCGCCGGGGTCGGCGGCGCTGTGCACGTCCGGCTCCACGGGCGCGCCGAAGACCGTGGTGCTCGAGGAGCACCAGTTGCTGCACGTCGCCCGGGCCGTCGCCCGCCACCACCGGCTCTGCGCCGCCGACCGCGGCTACAACCCGCTGCCGTTGTTCCACATCAACGCCCAGGTCGTCGGGCTGCTCGCCACCCTGGCGGCCGGCGGAACCCTGGTGCTGGACCGGCGATTCTCCCGGACCGGGTTCTGGGAGCTGCTCGTGGACCAGGAGATCACCTGGGTGAACGCGGTGCCGGCGATTCTCACGATCCTGGCCCGCTCGGACGTCACCTCGGACGTCACCGTTGTCCCGTCGGCCTTGCGGTTCATCCGCTCCGCCTCCGCGCCGCTGCCCGTCGCGGTCCGAGAGCTGGTGAGCGCACGCACCGGGGTACCTGTCGTGGAGAGCTACGGCATGACCGAGGCGGCCAGCCAGATCACCGCGACCCCGCTGGACGGCCCGTACCGCCCCGGGTCGGTCGGGCTTCCGGTGGGCGTGGAGCTCGTCGTCGTCGACCAGGACGGGCAGCCTTGCCCACCCGGTGTGATCGGCCACGTGCGGATCCGCGGCGCTGGGGTGATCCGCAGCTACGCGGACGGGGCGGCGGCTGACCGGTTCGACCAGGCTGGCTGGCTGGACACCGGCGACCTCGGTTCACGAGACCTCGACGGCCACCTCTACCTCGCCGGGCGTGCCGATGACGTCGTCAACCGCGGCGGGGAGCTGGTGCACCCGCGCGAGGTCGAGGAGGTGCTGCTGGGCGAGCCGGCGGTCGCCGAGGCCGTGGTGGTCGGCCGGCCCGACGAGGTGCTCGGAGCGGTGCCGGTGGCCTGCGTCCGCCCGGGGCGCCCGCTCACCGACGTCGAGTCCGCCGCGCTGGTCGACCTGCTGGCCGGACGCTGCGCCACACACCTGAGCCGCTTCAAGCGGCCCGCCGAGATCCACGTGGTGACCGCCTTCCCCGTCGGGCCGACCGGGAAGGTGCGGCGTCGCCGGCTGCGGGATCTGGTCGTCGAGCTCGTCGACCCACCGACCCCGATCGCGCGATGACCCGGCACGGGACGGACACCACGGCGACCGACACCGACACCACGGCGACCGCCACGGACACGGCGACCGCCACCGACACCCGGACGGCCGCCACGACCCGGAGCCACGTCTACCCGGTGGACCTGGTGCGGGTGCTCACCTTCGCCTGCGTGATCGCCGTGCACACCACGTCGGTCGTCAACCCACCCGCCAGCGCCCCGGCCGGCGGGGCGGAGATGCTGCTGCACTTCACCAGGGAGGCGTTCTTCGTCCTCACCGGGTTCGTCCTGGTGCACCGTTACCGCGACGGCGCCCTGCAGGTCAGGCCGTTCTGGCGCCGCAGGTTCCTGCTCGTCGGCGTGCCCTACGTCGTATGGTCGATCGTCTACACCGCGCTGGTGGCCGCGGCCAGGCCGATGCCACCCGGGCCGGCCTTCGTGCTGCTGGCACAGAACCTCATCACCGGGAGGGCCTGGTACCACCTGTACTTCCTGCTCGTCTCGATGCAGTTCTACCTGCTGTTCCCGCTGTTGCTGCGACTGCTGCGGATCACCCGGTACCACCACGGGCTGCTGCTGGCGGCCAGCGCGGCACTGCAACTGGGCATCGACACGGCACTGCACGGCCCGAGGGTCACCGGGCTCGCGGCGGCGCTGCTGCCCTACGACGTGTCGTTCGTCGGCAGCTACCAGTTCTATCTCCTGCTCGGCGGTCTCGCGGCAGTGCACCACGAGCGGGTGCACGCCTGGCTCCGCAGCCACCCCGGGATCGTGGTGGTGGCCCTGGTCGCCTCCGGTGCCGCCGCCGAGGGAACTTACCTGCACTCGGTGCACGCCGGTGGAGACCCCCCTTTCGCCGCCGACGTGTTCCAGCCGGTCATGGTGCCGTGGTGCGTCGCCGTCGTGGCGGCGCTCTATACGCTGGGCGACGCCTGGGCGCAGCGTCGCGGTGGCGGGTTGGGCTCGCGCATCGTCGAAGGCGCCTCGGACCGCTCGTTCGGGGTCTTCCTCTGCCACCCGCTGCTGCTGCTCGCGGTGACCAAGCCCGGAGCGACCAACCTGCCCCGGCTGGTACCGGAGCCGGCCTCGACCGTCCTCACCTACGTCGTCGTCGTCGCCCTGTCGCTAGGGGTCGTGGAGGTGCTGCGCCACACCCCGCTGAGCCTGGCCCTCACCGGGAAGGGCGGTTCGTCCCGAGGTTCTCACCGTCCTCTCAGCAAACTCGGGTACTCCCGCTCAGCCGTACCCGTGACGCTGGCCTGTGCACCCGACACGAGGAGGCGAATGTGATCGACACCCAGCTGGTCCTTCCAGACCGGGAGTCCAAGCCACGACGGCGTGGGCTCACCGCGGTCATCGACCCCGGGCTGCCCACGGGAGCGTTCGAGGACTTCGTGGAGAGCGTCGGTGAACTCATCGACCTCGTGAAGTTCGGCTGGGGCACCTGCCTGGTCACCAAGGACATCAAGCGCAAGATCGACATTCTGGAGTCGGCCGGCGTCGGCTTCTACTTCGGCGGCACCCTGTTCGAGCGCTTTGCCGTCGACGGCCTGGTCGCGGAATGGCGGTCGCTGTGCCACGCCTTGGGCTGCCGCTACGTCGAGGTCTCCAACGGCACGATCGCGATGGACAATGCCGAGAAGGCTCGCTGGATCACGCGGCTCGCCGACGAGTTCGTCGTCATCAGCGAGGTCGGGTTCAAGGACGGCGCACGCTCGGAGGCGCTGCCACCAGTACGATGGATCTCCTATTTCCGCGAGGATCTCGCCGCGGGAGCCCACCTGGTCACCGCCGAGGCGAGGGAGAGCGGCCGCAGCGGGATCTGCCGCCCGAGCGGTGAGCCCCGACACGGCCTCATTGAGGAGATCGTCGAGTCCGGCCTTGACCTGGACCGGCTGCTGTTCGAGGCACCGAACAAGGAGTTGCAGACCTATTTCGTGCGCCGCCTGGGCGCGTCGGTCAACCTCGGCAACATCCATGCCGGCGACGTGATCGGGCTGGAGACGCTGCGACTCGGGCTGCGGTCGGACACGTTGCCGGTGTTCGCCTGATGCGCACCACGGAGGACGTTTTCCACCTGGCCATCCCGGCCGGCGACCTCGACGACATGCAACGCTTCTACGTCCAGGGACTGGACTGCAAGCTCGCCCGCCGCTACGACGACCGGATCACCCTCGACTTCTTCGGCGACCAGATCGTCGCCCACCTCTCCGACCGGGTCGACCCGGCTCCCGAGCTCTACCCGCGCCACTTCGGGGTGACCTTTCGGCAGCGGGAGGACTGGGAGCGCCTGCTGCTGTTGGCCAGGACGCGGGGGCTGGCGTTCTTCGCCGAGCCCTTCCGCCGGTTCGAGGGCCTGGCCGAGGAGCACATGAGCTTCGTGCTCTGCGACCCGTCGAACAACCTGCTGGAGTTCAAGAGCTACAACGACCCGCGGATGATGTACTGACAACACCTTTGGGCTCCCCTTCCTGTTCTGGACTAACGTTCTGACCAGGCGGATTCATGGCTTGTTCCGTCCTGCAGAAGATCGTGGTCGTGTGGTCGCACTGTGGTCGCACGCCGCATCGCGCACTCAGCGCTCAGCTCCGCCGCGGCGGCGTCCAGGGTGGCGCCGAGGGCGTCCGCGGCGGCTGTCGCGGCTTCCCGGGTGAGGTGGCCGTAGAGGTCGGCGGTGATCCCGGTGCGGCTGTGCCGCAGCGTCTTGGACACCAACGCCAGCGGCACCCCGACGGTGATCATGATTGTGGCGGCGAGGTGACGAAGGTCGTGCACCCGCACGCGGGGCAGCCCGGCGGCGTCGGACAGCTTGTGGAACCGCTGGCGCACATCGTTGGGACGGTGTGGGGCGCCGTTCTCCCGGCAGAACACCAGCCCGTCGTCCTGGTAAGCCTCGCCCCACGCCGCGCGCTCGGCGTCCTGCCGGGCACGCCGGCGCGTCAGCGCGGCCACGACGCGGGCCGACAGGCCCACGCCGGCCGCGCTGCCCTTCGTCTTCGGCGCGGTGAACATCAGCCGGCCCGTCACGTCGGAGAGCTGGCCGCGGTCCGGTCGACGAGCAGCGCCCGCGCGGTGAGGTCCACCTTGGGCCAGCGCAGCGCGAGCGCCTCCCCGTGCCGGAGCTCTGTGCCGATGATGACCTCGAACAGGTCGGTCGTCGGGTCGTCGACCTCGTGGCAGTGGTCCAGGAAGGCCACGGCCTGCGCAGCGGTCCAGGTCTGCCGCTCGGCTCGGTTCTCCGGAGGCAGGGGGGCGTAGCGGGCGACGTTTCTGGCGAGTCGGTGGCGTTTCACCCCTCTGCGAGCGCGCTGGGCAACACCGCGAGCATGCGCCGGATGGTGATCGGACCCCGACCGGCGGTCTCCAGGTCGACGATCAATGTGGCGACGTGCTCGTGGGAGAGTCGCTCCAGCGGGATCGCGCCGAGCGCGGGGATCAAGTCCTTCTCGACGTACCTGCCGTACTGGTGCAGCGTCTTGAGCTTGAGCCGGTGCCGCTGGCCGCGCAGCCAGTGACGCAGGTAGGCGGCGACGGTTTCCCGGTCGTCGACCTTCACCCCGGCGCCGTGGCGGGCGTGGACCTCGTCGAGCACGCGCTGCGCCTCAGCCTTGGTGGGGAAACCACCGCGGCGCAGGGTCTTGCGGCGTCCGTCGAGGCTGGGGAGGTCCACGGCGTAGCTCCAGGTGCCGTGTTTTCCGTTGCGGGCCAACTGTGGGCAGGCGGCGCCGAGTTGGCGGCCGGAGGCGTCGCGGCAGGCGCAGCGCCGGTAGACCCGGCCGCGGCTCATCGCTCGTCACCGCCCGCGGTGTCCCCGCCCTGGGTGGCCGGTGTCATGCCTGTGGTCATGCCCGCGGGTGCGGGATCCTCCGCCGGTGCCCAGTCGGGGACGGTTGCGCTGCTGGTGCGGATGTCGATGAGCCCTCCGGATTCGTCTTGGGTGAAGCCCCAGCCCAGCAGCGGCTCGGCCAGCGCGCGAGCCACGGCTGGTGGGATCGGGGGGAGCGTCCAGCCGCGGCGGTGCATGTCGACGCGGGCGGCGGCCAGCATCGTGAGGTGCCGGTCCACGGCCTGTGGGTCGGTGGGGTTGGTGCGGGTGGCGGTCGTGTAGCCGAGGTAGGCGTCGGTGTGCTGGCGGTAGACCGGGACCGGGTTGTTGGGGTTCGGGGGCATCAGGGCGGGGTCGACCAAGTCGCCGACGAAGCACAGGTACGCCGCCCAGGGGTCGACGGGCTTACCGGGCAGGATCGGCACGGGAACCTTCTCGCCGATGGGGAAGATCAGCAACGCGGGGGGGACACCGAGGGCGGCGCCGAGGACGAGCAGCTCGGCGATGCCGATGCCCTCCTGTCGGGCACGGCCGTTCTCCAGGTTCGCCACCTTCGAGCGTGACATCGGAAGGCCAAGGGCGGCGCAGCGCTCGGCGAGGTCGGCGGCGGTCCAGCCGTGGGCGCGGCGGTGGCGTTGGACCTGCTCACCGGCGATGGCGTTCAGCTCCTCCGGCCATGTCAGGGGGTGATTCATCGGGACACAGTAAGGCAAGGCAATGCGCCGAAGCAAGGATCTGCGTGTCTAGATGCCTTGTTCTTTGCGTCCGGCGTTACGTTCGGTAAGAACGTAGCGGGTTGTGCGGACACATGAGCTGCGGGGAGCGGGGCATGGCGGAGCGACACGCCGTAGTGAAGCTGCTCGACGAGGCCGGACCGAGGGTGTTTATGAGCGAGGCCGCGCAGGTACTCGGCTGCTCGCGGGGCACCGCTGACGCCATGGCCCAGCGCGGAGAGCTGGCCGCACTCGGGGTGCGGGTGCTGCGCCTGGGCCGCCACCTGCGAGTTTCCACCGCCAGCCTGCGCCGCGTCGTCGGCATCGACGAGCCCACCGACAGCGACCAGCAATGACCTGGCGGCGGTGGCAGCCGAGGTTCTGCTGCGCCAGACCGGCGAGCGGCAGCCGCCGATGCTGCACCTGCTGGCCGAGGACTTGGCGCAGCCCTACCTGGGCTACCTGGCCTGCCGGCCGTTCCGCCACGGGGCGGACGGGGAAACCGCGATCAGCCTGCTGGGCTGGCTGCCCTCGGTGCTCACCACCACCCGCCTCGTGCTGACCTGGGACCACAACCACCTGTCCGAAGCGCTCGGATTGGCGATCCCGGACCCGTGCAGCGACAGCGTCGTCGTCCTCGACGCCAGGCTCACCGGGCACACCCTGCGCCACCGCCCGTACCGCACGCGGCCTGGCCCACCCACCCCCGACGGGCGGCGGACCAGGATCCCCCCCTGGGATACCGCCCAGCGCCACTCAAATGGGCCGCTGCCGTCGCCTGTCGCCGAGCTGCTGAGCACCTGGCGAGACCTGCGCGGCGGGGACGTCGGACAGGCCGTCGCGGGCTTGGAGGCGCTGGGTTACCGCATGCACTGGGCCGCCCGCCACGGGTCCGCTCCGCTGTAGCCGCCGTACCCGAACCGCCGCGAACGTCCATGCACCGACCGTCGGCTACGGGTCCTGATAGATCGTGCGGTCATACCCGAAGTTTGAAATGTTCCAGTAGCGGACGGTGCTGCGCAAATCCTACTCCTCATCCCCTTCGCTGCCAGTTCAGACCGACTTTTGACGTTCACCCAAGGTTCTGGATAAAGCTCAAGTAGAAGATTTACATCCGAGCAATCTCAATGGCCAGCACCCCGAGTTGTTCCTTCTCGGGCGGATAGATGCTGCGGATGACAGACAGCAGCTCTTCCCTGGACTCGCCGAGATCGCCACCGATCGAACGCGGGTCTTCGTGAGCCAGCATATCGTCAAACGAGGCGTACTCGGTCACGCGCTTCACCTGAGTTACCACTACCTGCTCGCCAGACACAAACGTTAGCTCTTGTCCTGGCTGGATTTTCCGCATGCTCGGATAGCCAACGCGCACCTCAACAGTTTTGATCCCCTCTACGATAAGCTGCAGGTAGGGCTTGCGTATATTGAGTTCGCGCCTGGACGCGGCGTCGAGAGGTTCATCCACCGGTCACCGTACTCCCCCCTTGTGCCTGCAGTGCCTGATACTGCTCCTGAAATTCCTGGATACTGGTTTCCGCAGAAGGAAGACGCCCGAGCACCGCGTCGAGCTCGCCAGCGCGCGACAGTACCGAATCAACCACCCGTGTGGCGACTCACCTGTCCCGCTTGGAGCGCGGCCTGTGGCCGGTGGACAAGCGCTCCATGCTGGAGGGGCTGGCGACCGCGCTGCGGGTGGCCCCGTCGGAGATCACCGGGCAGCCCTATCCGCCGTCGGACCACCAGCAGGCCGA
>JAVKSM010000044.1:0-22441 GCA_039583705.1 Pseudonocardiaceae bacterium | reverse complement strand
CCGGGCGGCCCACCGGCAGCCCGTTCACCGCCGGGCGGCCCACCGGCAGCCCGTTCACCGCCGGGCGGCCCACCGGCGCCCTTGCACTACGGCGAGGGCCACCGCGTCGAGTTGCTCGGCGACCCGCACCGGCGCGGTGCCGCCGACACCGTCCCGGGAAGCGATCGAGCCCTCGACGGTCAGCACCGAGCGGACCTCGGGCGACAGTTGAGGCGAGCAGGCCGCCAGTTCGGCGTCGCTGAGCTGGTCCAGCCCCACACCCCGCGCCTCGGCCGCCCGCACGCAGGCCCCGGCCGCCTCGTGTGCCGCCCGGAACGGCAACCCGCGCCGCACCAGCCACTCGGCGACATCGGTGGCCAGGCTGAACCCGGCCGGCGCCAGTTCGGCGAGCCGGTCGGTGTCGAAGCGCAGCGTGGCGAGCATCCCGGCCATCGCCGGCAGCAGCAGCTCGAGCTGGTCGACCGAGTCGAACAGCGGCTCCTTGTCCTCCTGCAGGTCACGGTTGTACCCCAGGGGCTGCGCCTTGAGCGTCGCGAGCAGCCCCGTGAGGTTGCCGACCAGCCGGCCGGCCTTGCCCCGGGCCAGCTCGGCCACGTCCGGGTTCTTCTTCTGCGGCATGACCGAGCTGCCGGTCGACCACGCGTCGTCCAGCGTGACGTAGCCGAACTCAGCCGTGGCCCAGATCACCACCTCCTCGGCGATCCGGGACAGGTCGACACCGATCATGGCCAGGACGAAGGCGGCCTCGGCTGCGACGTCCCGCGCGGCGGTGCCGTCGATCGAGTTGGCGCTGGCCGCGGCGAAGCCCAGCTCAACGGCCACCGCCTGCGGGTCCAGGCCCAGCGAGGAGCCGGCCAGCGCACCGGAGCCGTAGGGCGAGACGGCCGCGCGGGGATCCCAGTCCCGCAGCCGGTCGACGTCGCGCAGCAGCGCCTGGGCGTGCGCCGCGAGGTGGTGGGCCAGCAGCACCGGCTGGGCGTGCTGGAGGTGGGTCCGGCCAGGCATCGGGGCGGTGGGGTGCGCCCGGGCCTGCGCCAGCAGGGCGTCGACCACGTCGAGGACGCCGCCGGCCACGCGACGTGCGGCGTCGCGCAGCCACATCCGCAGCAGCGTCGCCACCTGGTCGTTGCGGGAACGCCCGGCGCGCAGCTTGCCGCCCAGCTCGGGGCCGGCCCGCTCGATGAGCCCGCGCTCCAGAGCCGAGTGCACGTCCTCGTCCTCCCGGATCGGCGTGAACGCCCCGGAGTCCACGTCGGACTCCAGGCGCTCCAGCGCGGCGAGCATCCGGGCCAGCTCGTCCCCGCGGAGCAGCCCGGCCCTGTGCAGCACCCGGGCGTGTGCCCGGGAGCCGGCCAGGTCGTAGCGGACCAGGCGCCAGTCGACGTGCGTGGACCTGGACAACGCCGCCATGGCCGCCGCCGGACCCGCGGCGAACCGGCCCCCCCACAGGCTCACGCCCGACCCCGGGCATCCCGCCGCGCCGCGATCTTGCTGGGCAGGCCCCACAAGTGGACGAAGCCCCTGGCGAGGGTCTGGTCGAAGCTGTCGCCCTCGTCGTAGGTGGCCAGGTTGAAGTCGTAGAGCGAGGCGGCACCGCGCCGCCCGGTGACGACCGCGCGGCCGCCGTGCAGCACCAGCCGCACGTCCCCGCAGACGTGCTCCTGGGTCTTGGCGACGAAGACGTCGAGTGCGTCCTTGAGCGGGGAGAACCACAGCCCCTCGTACACCAGCTCGGCCCAGCGCTGCTCGACACCGCGCTTGAACCGGGCCAGGTCGCGCTCCACGGTCACGTTCTCCAGCTCCTGGTGCGCGGTGATCAGCGCGATCGCACCGGGCGCCTCGTACACCTCGCGGCTCTTGATGCCGACCAGCCGGTCCTCGACCATGTCGAGCCGGCCGACGCCCTGTGCGCCGGCCCGCGCGTTGAGCGCCTGGATCGCGCCCAGCACCGAGACCGGCCGGCCGTCGATCCCCGTCGGCACCCCGCGGGTGAAGCTGATCATCACCTCGTCCGGCTCCCGCGGTGCGCCCGGGTCCGCGGTGTAGGAGTAGACGTCCTCGGTCGGGGCGTTCCAGATGTCCTCGAGGAAGCCGGTCTCGACCGCCCGGCCCCAGACGTTCTGGTCCACCGAGTACGGCGAGCGCCTGGTGACGTCGATCGGCAGCGCGCGCTCCTCGGCCCACGCGATGGCCTTCTCCCGGGTCCATGCGTAGTCCCGGACCGGGGCGATCACCGCCAGGTCCGGGGCGAGCGCGCCGATGCCGACCTCGAAGCGGACCTGGTCGTTGCCCTTGCCCGTGCAGCCGTGGGCCACCGTGGTCGCGCCGTGGTGCTTCGCCGCCTCGGCCAGGTGCTTGACGATGACCGGCCGGGACAGCGCGGAGACCAGCGGGTAGCGCTGCATGTACAGGGCGTTCGCCTGCAACGCGGGAAGGCAGTACTGCTCGGCGAACTCGTCCCGGGCGTCGGCGACGACGGCCTCCACCGCGCCGCAGGCCAGCGCCCGCTTGCGGATGGACTCCAGATCCTCGCCGCCCTGGCCGACGTCGACGGCCACCGCGACCACGTCGGCGCCGGTCTCCTCGGCGATCCAGCCGATGGCGACCGAGGTGTCCAGGCCGCCGGAGTAGGCCAGCACGACCCGCTCGCTCATGGCGTGTCTCCTTTCGGTGGCTGCAGGGCCACCAAACGGTGTGCAAGATCGGCTCCGGTGAGGGGTTCGCGGGCGACGACGACGATCGTGTCATCACCGGCGATCGTGCCCACCACGTCGTGCAGCGCGGCCCTGTCCAGCGCGCTGGCCAGGAAGTGTGCCGCCCCCGGCGGGGTACGCAGCACCGCCAGGTTGGCCGAGGCGTCAGCGGAGACCAGCAGCTCACCGAGCAGCCGCGCCAACCTCGCCGTGCCGCCTTCGACCCCGCGCACCGGGCTGCCGTCCTCGGGGATCATGTAGACGGGGGCGCCCCCGTCGACCCCACGCAGCTTGACCGCCCCGAGCTCGTCGAGGTCGCGGGACAGCGTGGCCTGCTTGACCTCGATGCCCTCGGCGGCCAGCAGCGCCGCCAGCTCCCCTTGGCTGCGGATCGGGCGCTGCGCGATGAGCCCGGCGATCCTGGCCTGCCGGACGACTCGCGTCGGCGCGGTCACGACGGCTGC
The DNA here is from genome assembly GCA_039583705.1 of Pseudonocardiaceae bacterium. Classification (GTDB taxonomy): domain Bacteria; phylum Actinomycetota; class Actinomycetes; order Mycobacteriales; family Pseudonocardiaceae; genus JAVKSM01. The sequence continues at coordinate 19,284 of JAVKSM010000044.1, read as the reverse complement.
TCCAGCAGCCAGGTGAGCAGCGCCTTCTGGGCGTGCAGCCGGTTCTCCGCCGCGTCCCACACCGCGCTGGCGGGGCCGTCGATGACCTCGTCGGTGATCTCCATGCCGCGGTGCGCCGGCAGGCAGTGCAGCACGACGGCACCTGGCGCGGCCCGGGCGAGCAGATCGTCGTCGAGCCGCAGCGGCCGGAACGGGCTGACCCGGTCCCGGCCGTCGTCCTCCTGGCCCATGGAGGTCCAGGCGTCGGTGACGAGCACGTCGGCGCCGTCGACGGCGGCGTGGGGGTCGGCCAGGACGGTGGCGCCGCCTCCGGTCCCGGCGGCACGTTTCGCGACGGCGGCGAGGACGGCGGGCGCCGGTTGGAAGCCCTCCGGCGCGGCGATCCGCACGTGCAGGCCGGCGGTCACCCCGCCCAGGAGCAAAGAGTGGGCCATGTTGTTCGCGCCGTCGCCGAGGTAGGTCAACCGCAGCCCGGCGAGCCGGCCGTGCCGCTCCCGCACGGTCTGCAGGTCGGCGAGCACCTGGCAGGGGTGGAACTCGTCGGTGAGCGCGTTGACGACCGGGACCGCCGCGGCCGCGGCCATCGCCTCGATCCGGTCCTGGCCGAAGGTTCGCCACACGATCGCGTCGACGTAGCGGGAGAGCACCCGCGCGGTGTCGGCGATGGCCTCGTCGCGCCAGAGCTGGGTGGAGCGCGTGTCCAGGATCACCGGGGTGCCGCCGAGTTGCGCGACACCCACCTCGAAGGAGATCCGGGTGCGGGTGGAGCTCTTGTCGAAGAGCACGGCGACCGACCGCGGACCGGCCAGCGGCCGGGCCCCGAACCTGTCCTTCTTCATCGCGGCCGCGAGGTCGAGCACCTGGGACTGCTCGACCGGGTCGAGGTCGTCGTCGCGCAGAAAGTGCCTAGGCATCGGACACCACCGCGAGGACACCAGGCAACGCCGCCAGGAACTCCTGCGCCTGCCCACCGGTGAGCACCAGGGGCGGGGTGAGCCGGACCGTGTCGGGCCGCACCGGGTTGACGAGGAAACCCGCCCGCGCCGCCGCCGCCGCCACGGCCGCGGCTGCCGGGCGCGTCAGCCCGATCCCCAGCAGCAGCCCGGCGCCGCGCACCCCGGCCACCAGCGGGTGCCCGAGCCGCTCCACGCTGGCGGTGATCTCCTTGCCCAGCGCGGCGGCATGCTCCAGCAGCCCGTCGGCGGCGATGGTGTCCAGCACGGCCAGCGCCGCCGCGGCACACACCGGGTTGCCACCGAAAGTGCTGCCGTGTTGGCCCGGCTCGAGCAACTCCGCCGCCCGGCCCAACCCGACACAGGCACCGATCGGCAGGCCGCCACCGAGCCCCTTGGCCAGGGTGAGGACGTCGGGGGTGACACCGACGCTCTGGTGCGCGAACCAGGCGCCGGTGCGCCCGACGCCGGTCTGGACCTCGTCGAGCACCAGCAACGCGCCCCGGTGGGCGGTGACGTCCCTGGCCGCCTGCAGGTAGCCCTCCGGCGGGACGACGACGCCCCCCTCGCCCTGCAGCGGCTCGAGGACGACCGCGGCGGTGTCGCCGTCCACAGCGGAGGCGAGTGCTGCGGTGTCGCCGTAGGGCACGAACACCACACCCGGTGGCATCGGTTCGAACGGCTCGCGCTTGGCCGGCTGGCCGGTGAGAGCCAGCGCGCCCATGGTCCGGCCGTGGAACCCGCCGTCGGTGGCGACGATCTTGGTGCGCCCGGTCCGACGGGAGATCTTGAACGCCGCCTCGTTGGCCTCCGCGCCGGAGTTGCAGAACAGCACGCGGCCGGGTGCCCCCAGCAGGTCGAGCAGCCGCTCGGCCAGCTCGACCGCCGGCTCGGTGATGTAGAGGTTGGAGACGTGCCCGAGCGTCCGGATCTGCCGGGTCACGGCCGCGACGACGGCCGGGTGCGCATGGCCCAGCACGTTGACCGCGATGCCGCCGAGCAGGTCGAGGTAGCGTCGGCCGTCGGCGTCCCACACCTCCGCCCCGCTGCCCCGCACCAGCGCCAGCGGCGGCGTGCCGTAGTTGTTCATCAGCGCCGCCCGCCAGCGAGCCGTCAGGTTGCCCACGGACCCTCCCCAGCAACGACCATGGTGCCCACCCCCGAGCTGGTGAAGACCTCGAGCAGCACCGAGTGGGCCAGCCGCCCGTCTATCACGTGGGCCTGCGGCACCCCGCCCCGCACCGCGCGCAGGCAGGCCTCCATCTTGGGTGCCATCCCGGCGGCGAGCCCGGGCAACAACGGTTCCAGCTCGTCGGCGGTGAGCTGGGAGATCCGGGAACGCGGATCCGGCCAGTCGGCGTACAGACCGCCGACGTCGGTGAGCACGACCAGCTTGGCCGCGCCCAGCGCGATGGCGAGCGCGGCCGCCGCGGAGTCGGCGTTGACGTTGTAGACGGTGCCGGCACCGTCCGGGGCGACACCGGCCACCACGGGGATCCGCCCGGCGGCGACGATGTCGAGCACCGCGTCCGGGTTGACCTCGACGACCTCACCGACCAGCCCGATGTCCACGGCGTCGCCGTTGACCAGGGCGGTGCGGCGCACGGCGGTGAACAACCCGGCGTCCTCACCCGACATACCCACGGCGTACGGACCGTGGGCGTTGATCAGGTTGACCAGCTCGCGTCCGACCTGCCCGACGAGCACCATCCGCACCACGTCGATGGTCTGCGGGGTCGTCACCCGCAGGCCGCCCCGGAACTGCGCTGGCAGGCCGAGGCGGTCGAGCATCGCGGTGATCTGGGGGCCGCCGCCGTGCACGACGACCGGGCGGATCCCGGCCAGCCGCAGGAACACCATGTCCTGGGCGAAGGCGCGCTTGAGGTCGTCGTCGACCAGGGCGTTGCCGCCGTACTTCACGACCACGGTCCTGCCGTGGAACCGCAGCAGCCACGGCAGCGCCTCGGCGAGCACCGCTGCCTTGGCGGTGGCGTCCTCGATCGTCGGGCCGCTCATGACCGGCGGGCACTGTTCTCGTCGACGTAGCCGTGGGAGAGGTCGGTGGTGAGGACGGTGGCCTCGCCGTCGGCCAGGTGCAGGTCGACATCGACCGCGACGGACCGACCCGAGATGTCGACCGTGCAGCGCTCCGCGGCGCGCGAGCCGTTCCGGCACAGCAGCACGCCGTTGATCGCGATGTCGAGCCGGTCGGGCTCGACGCGGGCCTCGGAGTAGCCGACCGCGGCCGCGATCCGGCCCCAGTTCGGGTCGGACCCGAACAACGCCGCCTTGACCAGGTTGTCCCGGGAAACGGCGCGGGCCGCGGCCAGTGCCTGGGCCTCGTCCCACGCGCCGCGCACGGCGACCGAGATCTCCTTCGTGACGCCCTCGGCATCGGCCTGCAGTTGCCGCACCAGGTCGTGGCAGACGGCCTCGACGGCGGCGGTGAACTCCGCCGGGTCGGGCGCGACGCCGGATGCCGCGGAGGCCAGCAGCAGCACCGTGTCGTTGGTGGAGCAGCTACCGTCGATGTCGAGCCGGTCGAACGTCCGCCTGGTCGCGGCCCGCAATGCCGCGTCCGCGGCCCAGGCGCCGACGGCGGCGTCGGTGGTGAGCACGGCAAGCACGGTGGCCAGGCTCGGGGCGACCATGCCGGCGCCCTTGGCGAGGCCGCCGACGGTCCACCCGGCTGCGGCGTGCGCCGCCTGTTTGGGGACGGTGTCGGTGGTCATGACCGCGCTCGCCGCCGCCAGGCCCGCCTCCCACGATGCGTCCAGAGCCGCCGCGGCAGCGTCCACACCGGACAGCAGCGCGGTGAGCGGCAGCCGCTCACCGATGCGACCGGTGGAGCACACGGCGACTTCCCCGGCGCCGCACCCGAGCACCGCCGCAGCCCGCTCGGCGGTGTGGTGAGTGACGGCGAAGCCCTCCGGACCGGTGCAGGCGTTGGCGCACCCGGAGTTGAGCACCACGGCCCGCAGCACCCGGGAGGACAGCACCTGCTGCGACCACAGCACCGGGGCCGCCTTGACCTGGTTGCGGGTGAAGACCCCCGCGGCGGCGCGGGCGGGGCCGTCGTTGACGACCAGCGCGAGATCCGGGCCGCCGCTGGCCTTGATACCGGCGGCGACGCCGGCGGCCCGGAACCCGGTGGCGGCGGTGACGCTCACGGCGCCAGCCCGGTGACGGGCAGGCCGGTGGTCTCCGGCAGGTCCAACGCGAGGTTCATGCACTGCACCGCCGCGCCGGCGGTGCCCTTGGTGAGGTTGTCGATCGCGCTCACCGCGACCAGTCGGCCGGCGTCGGCGTCCACCCCGACCTGCAGGTGCACGGTGTTGGCGCCCAGGACGGCGGCGGTGCTCGGCCAGCTCCCGTCCGGGAGCAGGTGGACGAACGGCTCGCGGCCGTAGGCCTTGGCGTACACCTCACGCGGGTCCGACCGGCGTCCTTGCAGGGGCGCGCTCACGGTCGCGAGGATGCCCCGCGGCATGGGGGCCAGCACCGGGGTGAACGACACCCGCACCGCCTCGCCGGCCACCAGGCTGAGGTTCTGGACGATCTCAGGGGTGTGCCGGTGCGCGCCGGCGACGCCGTAGACGCTGGCCGCGCCCATCACCTCGGCGCCGAGGAGGTGTGGCTTGAGCGACCGCCCGGCGCCTGACGTGCCGGACACCGCGACGACGGTGACGTCCGGCTCGACGAGGCCGGCGGCCAACGCGGGCGCGCAAGCCAGCGTCGCCGCCGTCGGGTAGCACCCGGGAACTGCGATCCGGCGGGCCCCCCGCAACGTCCCGCGCACCCCGTCCAGCTCGGGCAGCCCGGTCAGCTCACCCACCCCGTCCAACTCGGGCAGCCCGTAAGGCCAGCTCCCGGCGTGCTCGCCGCCGTACCAGCGCTCCCAGGAGTGGCGGTCGGTGAGCCGGAAGTCGGCGCCACAGTCGATCACCACGGTCTGCGGGGGCAGTGCGGCGGCCACCGCGGCGGAATGTCCGTGCGGCAGGGCGAGGAAAACGACGTCGTGGCCGGCAAGGGCTTCCGGGGTGGTGTCGGTGAGTAGCCGGTCGGCCACCGGCAGCAGGTGGGGATGGTGCCGGCCCAAGGGCGAGCCAGCGCTGGTGGCGGCGGTGACGGCGCCGATCTCGACCTGCGGGTGGCCGAGCAGCAGGCGCAGCAGCTCACCCCCGGCATACCCGCTCGCGCCGGCCACCGCCACCCGCACCCTCGTCACCTGGATAAGTATGCACTGATCTGCAAACCTACTCAACGTCCTCGTCGGACAACCTCTGCCGGAAGGCCGGGGCCGCCGGCGGAGCCGGGACGGCCTCAGGCACGCAGGGTGGCGCCGTAGCGGGCCGCGGCAGCGGCCACCGCGGCGTCTCTGGCGGCGGTCGCCTCCGCCGCGGTGAGGGTGCGGTCGGGGGCGCGCAGCCGCAGCGCGAAAGCCAGCGACCGCCTGCCCTCACCGACCTGCGACCCGCTGTAGACGTCGAAGAGCCGCACGTCCTCGAGCAGCTCGCCCGCGCCGTCGACCAGCGCCTCGGTCACCTTGGCGACCGGAACCGCCGCGTCCACGACGAGCGCGACGTCCAACAGCACCGGCGGGTAGGGCGACACGACGGGCGGCGGGCGGCGCCACGAGGGCGGCAGCGCGTCGAGGTCCAGCTCCATCGCGCAGGTCCGGGGGGGCAGACCGAGCGCCTCCAGCACGCTCGGGTGCAGCTCACCGGCGTGCCCCACCGACCGCTCACCCACCTGCAGAACCGCACACCGTCCCGGGTGCCAGGGCGCCAGCCCGGTGGCGGCAGCGCGCAGCTCGACTCCGGCCGCCTCGCCGACCAGCCGTGCGGCGGCCACCGCATCGGCCCAGCTCACCGGCCGCCCCGGCCCCCACCAGCCGGGGCGCTCCCAGGCTCCGGCGAGGACGGCGGCGGCGTGCACCGGCTGCGCCGGCAGCGACGCCCGCAACTGGGCGAGCGCCTCGTCGCCGGGCCGGCGGTCGGTCGCCAGCGTGGGCATGACCACCGGCTCGGCGTGCGGCAGCACGACCTGGCCGACGGTGAACAGCGCGAGGTCGCGCAGGCCCCGGGACACGTTGCGGGACAGCGCGTCGAGCAGCCCGGCAAGCAGCGTGGTCGCCAGTTCGGGCCGGTCGGCGTCGATCGGGTTGGCGAGCCGGAGGGTGCGCCGGCGGACGTCGTCGGCGGTGAGGCCGAAGGCGTCCCACATCGCGGCGCCCGTGAACGGCGCCGGCAGCACCTCGACGTAGCCCGCCTCGGCCAGCGCGCGCGCCACCGCCCGGCGGCGGCGCTGGACGGCGGTGAGACCGGTGCCCGGCGGGGTGGGCGGCAGCGTCGAGGGGATCGTGTCGTAGCCCTGCAGCCGCAACACCTCCTCGACCAGGTCCGCGCCCTGGCGGAGGTCGGGGCGCCAGGTGGGCGGGACGGCCGTGATGGTCGCGGCGCCGTCGTCGCCGGTCGCGATGTCGATCGTGCAGCCGATCTGCACCAGCCGGCGGGCAACCGTTCCGGGTCCGAAGTGCACCCCAGCGACGCTGTCGGGCAACCCGAACGGCATGGTCACCGGGGCCGGCACCGGCGGCTCGCCGACGTCGCTGCGCCCCGCGACGATGCCACCGCCGCCGTAGCGGACGAGGAGCCGGGCGGCGTGCTCCGCGGCCATCGGCGCCAGGGCCGGGTCGACGCCACGCTCGAAGCGCTTGGCCGCCTCGCTGGGCAGTTTGTGTCGGCGCGCCGCCCGCGCCACCGACGGCGGGTCCCAGTTCGCCGCCTCCAGCAGCACATCCGAGGTCTGCCCGCCGACCTCGGTCGCGGCCCCGCCCATCACGGCACCCAGCCCGATCGGGCCGCTGCCGTCGCAGACCACCACATCGTCGGGGTCGAGGACGCGTTGGACGTCGTCCAGCGTGGTCAGCTTCTCGCCGACCCTCGCCCGCCGCACGACGATGTCCCCGTCCACTGTGGCCACGTCGTAGGCGTGCATGGGCTGGCCGATCTCAAGCATGACGTAGTTGGTGACGTCGACCGGGAGGGAGATCGGGCGGATTCCGGCCAGCAGCAACCGGCGCCGCATCCACCAGGGCGTCGGCGAGCTCGGGTCCAGGCCGCTGACCCGCCGGGCGACGAAACGCCGGCAGCCCACCGGATCCTCGATGCGGACCGGCCATGCCGCCCTGCCGGCTCCGGGCAGCTCGCCGGCCGCCGGGTCGCCGAAGGGCGCGTCGTAGGCGCAGGCGAGCTCGCGGGCCAGCCCGCGGACCGAGAAGCAGTAGCCACGGTCCGGGGTGATCGCCAGCTCCACGACCGTGTCGTCCAGCCCCAGCACCGCCGTCGCCTCGTCTCCCGGGTCGGCCGTCGCGGGCGGCAGCACGAGGATCCCGGCGTGCTCGGTCCCGAAGCCGAGCTCACGCGGGGAGCAGATCATCCCGTCGGAGATCCGGCCGTAGGTCGTGCGCGCCGAGATCGCCACGTTGCCGGGCAGCACCGTGCCGGGCAGCGCGACGACGACCAGGTCGCCGGCGGCGAAGTTGGTGGCGCCGCAGACGACGCCCCGCGGCCCCTCGGGCCCGGCTTCCGCCTCGCCGACGTCGACCCGGCAGAACCGGACGGGCTTGGCGAACCCGGGGAGCTCCTCGACCTGCTCCACGCGTCCCACGAGGAGCGGTCCGCTGACCGGACCGAGCGGGTGCAGCGCCTCGACCTCGAGGCCGACCCGCACGAAGGCGTCCGCGACCTGCTCGGGTGTCGTGCAGGCAGGCAGCTCGACGTGGTCGACGAGCCACGAGACGGGCACACGCACGGCTGGGTCCCCTCTGGTGTCACTCGACGCCGAAGGCGGTACTGAACCGGACGTCGCCCTCGACCATGTCGCGCATGTCCGGGATGCCGTTGCGGAACTGCAACGTGCGTTCCAGGCCCATGCCGAAGGCGAACCCGGAGTAGCGCGGCGTGTCGATGCCGCAGACCCGCAGCACGTTGGGGTTGACCATCCCGCAGCCACCCCACTCCACCCAGCCGGCGCCGCCTCTTCGCTCCGGGAACCAGACGTCGACCTCGGCTGAGGGCTCGGTGAAGGGGAAGAAGGACGGCCGCAGCCTGGTGCGCGAGCCGGGCCCGAACATCGCGCGGGCGAACGCGTCCAGGGTGCCCCGCAGGTGCGCCATCGTGATGCCCTCGTCCACCGCGAGACCCTCGACCTGGTGGAACACCGGGGTGTGCGTGGCGTCGAGTTCGTCGGTCCGGAAGGTGCGGCCCGGGCAGACCACGTAGACCGGCGGCGGCCGCTCTAGCAGGGTGCGGACCTGCACCGGCGAGGTGTGGGTGCGTAGCACCATGCCGGAACTCGCCGGGGCGACGTGGAACGTGTCCTGCATGGTGCGCGCCGGGTGGTCCGGCAGGAAGTTCAGTGCGTCGAAGTTGAACCACTCGGCCTCGACCTCGGGGCCCTCGGCCACCTCGTAGCCCATCCCGACGAAGACGTCCGCCACCCACTCGGCGAGCTGGCTGACGGGGTGGCGGGCACCGCGCGGGCGGCGGTCCGTGGGCAGCGTGACGTCAACCGACTCCTCGGCGAGCACGCGGGCCTCGCGCTCGGCCTCCAACGCGGCGTGACGCTCGTCGAAGGCGGACTGGATCGCGGCGCGCAGCTCGTTGACCCGTCTGCCCGCGTCGGCCCGGCCAGCCGGCGGCAGCGCGCCGATCTCCCGGCGGGCGAGCAGCACCGGCGAGCGGTCGCCGAGGTGGGCCGGTTTGGCCGCGGCCAGCGCCGTGAGGTCGGGCGCATCCGCGAAGGCTCGAATCGCCGCGGCGGCTGCGGCGGCCAGCGCGTCCGGGGAGAGCGCATCGACCCGCTTGGGGTCGTACCTGTCGCTGGTTCCGGACATCGGCTCGGCAGTGCTCCTGGTCGGCGGTCGCTGGATCGATCCTATGCGGTCAGGATCGAGGGCCTCACCGCAGTCCACGCTGGGCTCGCGCGGAGGCGTACAGGCACACAGCGGCCGCTGCGGCGAGGTTGAGGCTCTCGGCGCGACCGTAGCGCGGCACCCGTACCCGGGCTGCGGCGGCCTCGGTCACCCTCGCCGGAAGGCCGTGCGCCTCGCTGCCGAACAGCCAGGCGGTGGGGACGGCCAGGTCGGCGCCGTCGAGGTCGAGCTCGCCGCCGCCGTCGGCCGCGAGCAACTGCAGGCCCGCCGCCGAACACGCGGCGAGCACGACCGCCGGATCCCGGTCGCGGGCCAGCGGGAGGTGGAACAGGCTGCCCGCCGAGGCCCGCACAGCCTTGCCGTTGTAGGGGTCGACGGACGCGCCGGTGAACACCACGGCGTCGGCGCCGGCGCCGTCGGCCACCCGCACGACCGTGCCGGCGTTACCCGGGTCGGCGACCCCTACGAGGACGGCCACCAGGCGCGGCCGCTCGCCCAGTGCCTGGGCCAGCGACACGTCGAGCAGGTCACAGACGGCCAGCAGGCCCTGCGGGGCGACGGTCTCGGACAGTGCCGCGGCAGCCCGCTCGGTGACCTCGCTGACGACGGCGCCCACCCCGGCGGCGGCCGCGACGAGCTCACCGTGACGAGCCGCCGCCGACGCCGTCACGAAGAGCTCCCGGACCAGCGGGACGGGCGTGGTCAGTGCCTCGGTGACTGCCTGGACGCCTTCCGCCAGGAAACGGCCGGCTGCTTGCCGCCCGTTGCGGCGCAGCAGCTTGCGGGCCGCGATGACCCGCGGCGTGCGCTCCGTGTGGATCGGGTGGCTCAGGCCGCACCGCTGTCGTCTCGTGTCGAGGCACGGGCGGGCAGGTGCGCCCGGGCGGCCTCGACCAGGGCGGTGAAAGCCGTCGGGTCGGAAACGGCGACCTCGGCCAGGTTCTTGCGGTCGACCTCGACGCCGGCTGCCTTGAGGCCCTGCACGAAGCGGTTGTACGTCATGCCGTTCTGCCGTGCCGCGGCGTTGATGCGGGTGATCCAGAGTTGGCGGAAGTCGCCCTTGCGCGCCCGCCGGTCCCGGTAGGCGTAGGTGAGGGAGTGCAGCATCTGCTCCTTGGCCTTGCGGTACAGCCGGGAGCGCTGGCCGCGGTAGCCGCTGGCGGCCTCCAGGATCGTACGGCGCTTTTTGTGGGCGTTGATTGCCCGCTTCACGCGTGCCACGGGAACGTCCTGTTCGTGGTCAGGGCGGCGAGCCGCCAGGGTGGGCAACGGCGGCGAGCCGCCAGGGTGGGCAGCCGGTCGGGCCGCCCGGCTCGGTCAGGTCGTGGTCGACGTCGGGTTCAGCGGCCGAGCAACCGCTTCACCCGTCTGGCCTCGGCACCGGAGACGTCGGTGGTGCCGGAGAGGCGGCGGGTCAGTGTGCTCGGCTTCTTCTCGAGCAGGTGTCGCTTGCCGGCATGCTCCCGGCGCAGTCGTCCGCTGCCGGTCACCGTGACCCGTTTGGCGGTGCCGGTGTGGGGCTTGAACTTGGGCATGAAAGGTCTCCGTCGGCTTCCTGTGGTCGCACCGCCGGGTGCCGTCGCCCTCCGGCGGCACCGGCGGCGGTCATTCAGTGGTTTGCGCTTCGCTTTGTGGCTCCGCTGGCTCGGTCCGCAACTCCCGGGCCGGCGCCCTGGACTTCGCTTTCGTGCTCTTGTGCGGTGCCAGCACCATAGTCATGTTCCGGCCGTCCTGCTTCGGGGACGCCTCGACGAAACCGAGTTCCGCGACGTCCTCGGCCAGTCGCTGCAGCAACCGGAAGCCCAGCTCCGGGCGGGACTGCTCCCGACCCCGGAACATGATCGTCACCTTGACCTTGTTGCCGTGCTCGAGGAACCGCACGACGTTTTTCTTCTTCGTCTGGTAGTCGTGAATGTCGATCTTCGGTCGGAGCTTCTGCTCCTTGATGACGGTGAGCTGCTGGTTGCGGCGGGACTCCCGGGCCTTCTGCGCACTCTCGTACTTGAACTTGCCGTAGTCCATGAGCTTGCAGACGGGCGGGCGGGCCTGCGCGGCGACCTCCACGAGGTCGAGATCGGCCTCCCGAGCGAGCCGGAGGGCATCATCGATCCGGACGATCCCCACCTGTTCCCCGTTGGGTCCGACCAGCCGGACCTCGGGGACGCGGATGCGGTCGTTGATGCGCGTCTCTGCGCTGATGGGTTCTCCTTCGGTATTCGGTCTGGGGCATGCGGTCCGGGGCGTGCGGTCCGGGTGCCGCGACCTGGCAGCGGAGCGGGCTTTCGACGACGAAGGCCCCGCGCCTGACGGCGTGCCGGGGCCTGCTGCCGACCGATCGGCGCCGGGCCTGGCCCGACGCGTGACCACCGCGGGCGAGGCGGTGGGACCGGACCCGGCCGCCTTCCGGCGAACGGGTGGGAGCGGGACTCCACTTGCCGCCCTGGTCGCCCAGGGCTGGTTGTTGCCGGAGCTTACCAGCCGGGACGGACCTGTCGGGCTGACAGCAGGAACAACGCCACCGCGCGAGCCGCTGTTCCGGCACCCGGATCCGGCAGTCCGCCGGCTGGTGACACCCCGACAGGTCGCCCCGCGGCTCAGCCAGCGGCGACCGGGTGCTTCCGCCGGTGAGGCCGCGGTTTCGTGACCGGGGCCGGGGTGACGATCCGGCGGAGGAAATCCCCGGTGTAGCTCTGCTCGGCGTCGGCCACCTGCTCCGGCGTGCCTTCGGCGACCACCGTTCCGCCGCGGGACCCGCCCTCCGGCCCCATGTCGACGATCCAGTCGGCCGTCTTCACCACGTCGAGGTTGTGCTCGATGACGACGACGGTGTTGCCCTTGTCGACCAGGCCGTCGAGGACGCCGAGCAGCTTGCGGATGTCCTCGAAGTGCAGGCCGGTGGTGGGCTCGTCGAGGATGTAGATCGTGCGACCGGTGGAGCGCTTCTGCAGCTCGCTGGCGAGCTTGACCCGCTGTGCCTCACCCCCCGACAACGTGGGCGCCGGCTGGCCGAGCCGCACGTAGCCCAGCCCGACGTCGACCAGCGTGCGCAGGTGACGGTGGATGGAGGTGATCGGCGCGAAGAACTCCGCGGCCTCTTCGATCGGCATGTCGAGCACGTCGGCGACCGTTCGGCCCTTGTAGTGCACCTCGAGGGTCTCCCGGTTGTACCGGGCGCCGCGGCAGACCTCGCACGGCACGTACACGTCGGGGAGGAAGTTCATCTCAATTTTGATCGTGCCGTCACCCGCGCAGGCCTCACACCGGCCGCCCTTGACGTTGAAGGAGAACCGCCCTGGCGCATAGCCCCGCACCTTGGCCTCGGTGGTGGCCGCGAACAGCTTGCGAACATGGTCGAACACGCCGGTGTACGTGGCGGGGTTGGACCGCGGGGTGCGCCCGATCGGCGACTGGTCGACCCGGACGAGCTTGTCGAGGTGCTCCAGGCCGGTCAGCCGGGTGTGCCGACCCGGCACCTGGCGGCCGCCGTTGAGCTTGTTGGCGAGCGCGGTGGCGAGGATGTCGTTGACCAGCGTCGACTTGCCCGAACCCGAGACCCCGGTGATCGCCACCAGGCAGCCCAGCGGGATGGACACGTCGAGGTCGCGCAGGTTGTGCTCCCGGGCGCCCACGACGGTGACCTGGCGCTTGCGGTCGACGGCCCGGCGCGTCACCGGGACCGGGATCACCCGCCGGCCGGACAGATAGGCACCCGTGAGCGAGCCGTCGTTCGCCTCCAGTTCGGCGACCGTCCCGCTGTGCACGATGCGCCCGCCGTGCTCGCCAGCGCCTGGGCCGATGTCCACCACCCAGTCCGAGGCACGGATCGTGTCCTCGTCGTGCTCCACGACGATGAGGGTGTTGCCGAGGTCGCGCAGCCGGGTGAGCGTCTCGATGAGCCGGTGGTTGTCCCGCTGGTGTAACCCGATCGACGGTTCGTCGAGCACGTAGAGCACACCGACCAGCCCGGAGCCGATCTGCGTGGCCAACCGGATCCGCTGGGCCTCGCCACCGGAGAGGGTGCCGGCTGCGCGGTCCAGCGAGAGGTAGTCCAGCCCGACGTCGAGCAGGAAGCCCAGCCTCGCCTGCACCTCTTTGAGCACCCGTCCGGCGATCACCCTCTCCCGCTGGCCGAGCACGAGGTCGTCGAGGAAGCCGGCGCAGTCGCCCACCGACAGGGCGCACACCTCCGCTATCGACGCCTCGCCCCGGGTCCGGTGCCGCAGCGTGACCGCGAGGATCTCCGGCTTGAGCCGGGTACCCTGGCACGTCGGACAGGGCACCTCGCGCATGTAGCCCTCATAGCGCTCGCGCATGTACTCCGACTCTGTGGCCGCCATCCGCCGCTCGAGGAACGGCACGACGCCTTCGAAGGCCGCGTAGTAAGAGCGCTCCCGGCCGTAGCGGTTGTGGTAGCGGACGTGGACCTGCTCATCGCTGCCGTGCAGCACCACTTTCTGGATCTTCGCGGGCAGCTTGTGCCACGGCGTGTCCATCCGGAAGCCGGCCGCCTCCGACAGCGCGGTGAGCAGGCGGGTGAAGTACTCCGCTGACTGGCCGCTGGCCCACGGCGCGATCGCGCCCTCGCCGAGGGACAGCTCGTCGTCGGGGACGACCAGTTCAGGGTCGACCTCCTTGCGGGTGCCCAACCCGGTGCACGCCGGACAGGCGCCGTAGGGCGAGTTGAAGGAGAACGAGCGGGGCTCCAGGTCGTCGATGGCCAATTCGTGGCTGTTGGGGCAGGCCATCCGCTCGGAGAACCGGCGCTCGCGGTGCGGGTCGTGCTCGGGCAGGTCGACGAAGTCGAGCACCACCACCCCGTCGGCCAGCCGCAGCGCGGTCTCCACGGAGTCGGTGAGCCGCTGCTTGGCGCCGGCCTTCACCGTGAGCCGGTCGACCACGACCGCGATGTCGTGCTTCTCCTGCTTCTTCAATGTCGGCGGGTCGGTGAGCGGATGCACCGTGCCGTCGACCTGCACCCGGGAGTAGCCCTGGGACCGCAGCGCAGAGAACAGGTCGACGTACTCGCCCTTGCGGCTGCGGACCACCGGGGCGAGCACCTGGAACCGGGAGCCCTCCGGCATCGCGAGCACCTGATCGACGATCTGCTGCGGCGTCTGCTTGGAGATCACCTGTCCGCAGACCGGGCAGTGCGGGGTACCGGCGCGGGAGTAGAGCAGCCGCAGGTAGTCGTAGACCTCGGTCACCGTGCCGACTGTGGAGCGCGGGTTGCGGTTGGTGGCCTTCTGGTCGATGGACACCGCGGGCGACAGGCCCTCGATGAAGTCGACGTCGGGTTTGTCCATCTGCCCGAGGAACTGGCGGGCGTAGGCGGACAGTGACTCGACATAGCGCCGCTGGCCCTCAGCGAAGATCGTGTCGAAGGCGAGGCTGGACTTGCCGGAGCCGGACAGGCCGGTGAAGACGATGAGGCTGTCCCGTGGCAGATCGAGGTCGACGCTGCGCAGGTTGTGCTCGCGCGCGCCGTGCACGACGAGGCGGTCCGCCACCGAATCTCCCTTCTTCCCCGCGCCGCCCCCAGAGATCCTCGTCATGCTAGGGGTACGCCCCGGCAACTACGCTTGGCCTGTGGACGTGCTCACCGATTACACCGGACGGGTCTCCCCGGGCGGACCGGCAATGCGCCGTGAGCTCGACGCGCTTGCGATCAGCAAGGTCTCGGTCGGCCCCATGGACAACAACGCCTACCTGCTGGTCTGTTCCCACACCGGCGACGCGCTGCTCGTCGACGCGGCCAACGAGCCGGACCGGTTGCTGGACCTCGTCGACCACGAGGTCGATCGCGAGCGGCTGGCCACGGTCGTCACCACCCACCTGCACGCCGACCACTGGCAGGCGCTGGAGGTGGTGACCAGGGCGTGCCGGGTGCGCACCCTGGCGCATCGGCTGGACGCGCCGGATCTGCCCGTCGCGCCTGACGCGACCCTCGAGGACGGCGAGACGGTGCGGGTCGGCGAAGCGGTGCTCGAGGTGATCCACCTGGTCGGCCACACCCCCGGCTCGGTGGCCCTGCTCTACCGTGACCCGTCCGGCGAGCCGCACCTGTTCAGCGGTGACTCGCTGTTCCCCGGCGGCCCCGGCCGTACCACGAGCCCCAAGGACTTCGCGTCGCTGATGGACGACCTGGAGGCGAAGGTCTTCGGCCGGCTCCCGGACTCGACCTGGGTGTACCCGGGCCACGGTGCGGACACGACGCTCGCCGCCGAGCGCCCGCACCTGGTCGAGTGGCGGGCGCGCGGCTGGTAGCCGGCGCGACACGCGGGCCGTCACCGCACGGCCGCCGGGCTGGCGGTGAGCGCACCGGCCCCACGCCCGGCACCGCTGCCCGCGTGCGGGGAGGGCATCGCCGCCACCGGGTTGGCGAGCGCCTGCCCCTGGTTGAGCAGGACCCCACTGCTGTCGAGCCCGATCGCCGTCCATCCCCGCGGCGTGATCCGCTCGACGTGTCCTGCGAGGTAGCTGTGCTCGGAGGCCCACCAGGGGGGCGCGGCCGGATAGGCGAAGTAGGTCGCCTGACCGGCGCCGGTCAGGAACAACCGACGCCCCATGAACGCCGCTCAGAGTCCGCAATGCCTGGCGCTTCGCTTCGGCACGGGGTGGCATGGCCGAAGCCACCTCAGGTCGCGCGCATCCGACAACTACCCCAACCGGTTCGAGCCCGGCCGGTGTCACCGTCCTCGGCTGCCCGCGCCGGGCATTCTCGCACCGGAAGGTCTGGTGCCCCGCACACCTCCCCGGCTGGAGCCGGTGAGGACGCCCTCACCAGCGGCGCGTGCTCCGCACCGTCCGGTGGCGCACCAGTTGGACGGGGGCGAAGTGCCGCACCCAGCACGACAGCCGTCCGTCGGCCGACCCGACCCGGTAGGCAACCCACGCGAGCTGACCGCCATCGGCCCTCGGGTAGAGCCCGTAGAGCCACCCGGCGGCGTCCCCGCCGACGAAGAGCCCCGGCTGAGCGGCGAACGGCACCTCCTTGGCTCTCGGCAACAGCGCCCGCAGGTCGATCCACACCCGCAGCGGAGGGTCGAACCGCCGACCGCCGGGCAGGCTCCCCTGTGAATCGAACACCTGTTCGATCCTAGCTGGGCTTCGGCGCCGACGCACCTGCCAGCGCCAGGGGGCCGTCCCGGGGTGGTCAGCCGCGCTTGCACACCGCCGCGGGATCCCGCCGCACCTTGAGCAGGCTGGCCACCGTGGCTACCGCGAGCACCCCCATGACGACCCCGAGGGAGAGCCACGTCCCCATCTCCGGGACCGGCAGCGGGCGCCCGCCGTTGAGGAACGGCAGGTCGTTGCCGTGCAGCGCCTCGAGCACCAACTTGACCCCGATGAAGGCCAGGATGACCGAGAGTCCCGCCGAGAGGTACACCAGCCTGTCGAGCAACCCCCCGAGCAGGAAGTACAACTGCCGCAGGCCCATGAGGGCGAAGGCGTTCGCGGTGAAGACCAGGTACGGCTCCCGGGTCAGCCCGAAGATCGCCGGGATGGAGTCCAGCGCGAAGAGCAGGTCGGTGGTCCCGATCGCCACCATGACGACGAGCATCGGGGTGAGCCGTCGTTTGCCGTCGACAGTGAGGAACACCCGCGACCCGCGATGGCCCTCGGTCACCGGCATCGCACGGCGCACCAGTCGGAGCACAGCGTTGTCCTCGAACTCCCGTTCCTTCCCGATCCCGATCCCGGTCCCGGACCGGGCCAGCCTGACCGCCGTGTAGCCGAGGAACCCGCCGAAGAGGTAGAAGACCCAGTCGAACGTGGTGATCGCGGCGGCACCGGCGGCGATGAAGAAGCCGCGCAGGAGCAGCGCGATGAGGACACCGAAGAGCAGCACCTTGTGCTGCTGGATCTCGGGTACCGCGAACGCGCGCACGACGACCACGAAGACGAACAGGTTGTCGATGGAGAGTGAGTACTCGGTGAGGTAGCCGGCGAAGAACTGCCCGGCGTAGCGCTGGCCGGCGAGCGCCGCGACACCCGCGCCGAAGAGGGCGGCGAGCGCGACGTAGCCGACGACCCAGCGGGCGGCCTCCCGGATCGTCACCCGGTGCGGCCGGTAGTCGACCACGAACAGGTCGACGGCCAGCAGTGCGAGCAGGCCGCCGATGGTGGCGATCCAGACCCACACCGCGACGTTCACGACAGAACCTCCGGCGGACGACGTGCGTCATCGACCGGAGGTCTCTCCCGCCGGCTCGGGACCGGCTGACGACCCCGGGCGCCGCTGTGCGCGCCGTGTTGACGAGGCCGTCACGGGGGGATACTCCCCTCCACCTGGCTGCCAGTGTGGCGGATCCGGGCGCGGCACGCCATGCGAGGCGACGTCAAGGCTGCCAGACCGCCCCGGCCAGGGGTCGTACCCGGCCTGGCCGGCCGGGGGAGGAAGCGGACCAGACTGGTCGGCGTGAACAACCCCGGACCGAGGCTGCTCGTGGTGTTCGTCTGCTCCGGCAACATCTGCCGGTCGCCGATCGCCGAGAAGGTGCTCGCCGCGCACCTGGAGCGGGCCGGGCTCGCCGCGGCGGTGCGGGTGAGGAGCGCGGGCACCGGCGGCTGGCACGTCGGGGAACCGGTTGACCCGCGGGCCGGCGAGGTGCTGCGGCGCCGCGGCTACTCCGACCGTCACACCGCACGGCAGGTCGACGAGGAGCTGCTGGCCGCGGACCTGCTCGTCGCGCTCGACCGGGAGCACGTCGCCGCCCTGCGCCGGCTCCTTCCCGACCCCGACCGGGTACGGTTGTTGCGCTCCTTCGACCCCACCGCACCGCCGGGCGCGGGCGTGCCCGACCCGTACTACGGCGGCCGGGGCGGCTTCGACGACGTGCTGGAGATGATCGAAGCGGCGGCCCCCGGGCTGGTGGAGTGGGTGCGGGAGCGGATGTGACCGAGGCGGTGCGGCGGCTCATCGGGCGGCCGGTGGCACGTTGGCAGGGTGGCGCCGTGTCGGTGGTCGATCTGGTCGACGGCACGACGGTGGTCGCCAAGCACGCGCCAGGGGCGGCGGTGGCCGAGGCGGCCGGGCTCGCCTGGTTGGCTGCGGCCGGAGCGGTGCCACTGCCGGGGATGCTGGGGCACGACGAGGACTGGCTGGTGCTCGAGCACGTGCCGGCCGGCCCGGCGACGGCGGCCGCCGCCCAGGAACTGGGGCGGGGGCTGGCCGCGCTGCACGGCGCCGGGGCGCGGCAGTTCGGCGCGGCGCCGCCCGGTGGCCCGACCGAGGCCTGGATCGGACGGGCGCCGATGCGCAACCTCGTCCCGCCCTGGGGACCGGCCCAGCCCTGGCCGTCGTGGTACGTGGCGCACCGGGTCCTGCCCTACCTGCGCCGGGCGGTGGACGACGGGACGATGGACGCCCGCGACGCGGCCGTGGTGGAACGGGCCTGCGCGGTGCTGCCCGGGGTGGCTGGACCGCCGCAAGCGCCCGCCCGCCTGCACGGCGACCTGTGGTCGGGCAACGTCCGGTGGGCCGCCGACGGTCGGGCGTGGCTGCTCGACCCGGCGGCCCACGGCGGGCACCGGGAGACCGACCTGGCCATGCTCGCGCTGTTCGGCTGCCCGCACCTGGCTCGGATCCTGGCCGCCTACGACGAGGTCGCCCCACGTGCGGACGGGTGGGAGCGGCGTGTGGGGCTGCACCAACTCTTCCCCCTGCTGGTGCACGTGGTGCTCTTCGGCGGCGGATACGTCGGGCAGGCGGTGGCTGCGGCGAGGTCCGTGCTCGCCCTGGCGTGACCTGGCGTGACCTGGGGATCCGTGGGTCGCCAGCGACCAAGGGCCGACTAGCCGGCGGGCGGCTCACCGTACCGGCGCACCGCCGACGGCACCACCCACCACCGTCCCTCGTAGATCCGCTGGTGCAGCTCGGCCTCCACCAGTGCCCGCAGGATCGGCTCCTGGCGCCGCGCGTCCGCCTCGCTGGTGACCTGCAACGGCCAGTCCCCGGCTCGGGAGCCCCGCAGGTGCGGGTGGGTGAAGGTGCGCAGGAACAGCGCCACCACCTGCACCGGAGGCACCGGGCCGCCGTCCCGGCCGGTGGCGGCGCGCTGCCGCGGCCATGACAGCTCCCAGCGCTCGGCGACGCTGCCGTCGTCGTGCTCGGTCCGCCGGCGCTGCACGGTCCCCGTCCCGTCGAGGAACTCCGCGTCGGCCTCGGCCAGCACCGAGCGCACCAGCGGGTCGATCAGGTCCACCGCTCGGTCGAACAGCGCCACCCGGTCGGGCCACTCCGAGCTGCCCTCGAAGGTGCGGGTGGCGAGGTCATGCAGGTGCCGGCGGATGTCCTGCGCTCGCAGCGGTCCGGTCACGACGCCCTCCCGGACCGCATCCCGCCGTACCAGCCCTGCCGGTTGCCGTCGCTCGGCGCGAACCGGCTGGTGT
>JAVKSM010000043.1:0-23666 GCA_039583705.1 Pseudonocardiaceae bacterium | reverse complement strand
CGGGGTGTTCACCCGCGTCGCGCAACGCCTCCTAGCCATGGCCGCCGGCATCTGGCACAACTGGACCACCGGCGTGAGCAGCAAACGCTCACTGACCGCCTTCGATCACTAACACCAACTTCACGGAATCAATCATCTAGGCTGGGCGCAGCGCCAGTGCGCCGGGTGCCGGCAACAGGAGCCGCTGCATATGACCTTCGCGGGAGCGTCCACCCGTCCCACCACGGGTCGCGTGGGTCAGCCCGTCAGCGTCGCCGCACCCCCAGACGAGAGCGTTGCCCGGGAGGCTCGGCGCGGGATCGCGCAGCGGGCGGCCGAGGTGGCGCCGGAGCTGGCCGACCTCGTCGAGTTGTACTACCGGCACGTCCCTGCCGAGGAGCTGCTGGACGGCAACCCTGACGACGCCGTCGCCGCGGTACGGGCGCACCGGGCGTTGGCCGAGAACCGGCCGCCCGGCCGCCCGGCGATCCGGGTCGTGAACCCGGCGCTCACGCGGGACGGCTGGCGCTGCCCGGCCACTGTGGTACTCGTCGTCGCCGACGACATGCCCTTCCTGGTGGACTCCCTGGTCGCCGCACTTTCGCGGGAGGGGCTGGAGGTTTGCCGCCTCGTCCATCCGATCGTCGTGGTGCGCCGGTCTGTCACGGGTTCGCTGCGGGAGGTCCTCACCGGCGCCGGGCCGGACTCACCGCCGCCGGGTGCGATCGTCGAGTCGTGGATGCACTTCGAGGTGGACCGGGTCGACGATCCCGATCGGGCGGACCAGGTCGCCCAGCGGCTCTCGGAGGTGCTCACCGACGTCCGCGAGGTCGCGGAGGACGCCGACCGGATGGCCCAGGTGGCGCGTGCCGTTGCCGATCGTCTCGATGCCGAGCCGCCACCGTTCCCGCCAGAACACGTCCACGACGTCGCGCGGCTCGCGCGGTGGCTGGCGGACGGGTGCTTCACCTTCCTGGGTTACCGGCGCTACGAGCTGGTCGCCGACGTCGAGAGCGGCCAACCGGCGTTGCGCGCGGTGCTCGCGTCGGGTCTGGGTGTCCTGCGTCGAGACAGCCTGGCCGTGCAACGGCTGAGCGCCGGGCCGGACGAGACCGTGCTGACCGGGTCGTCCCGGTTGGTGGTGCTCACCCAGGCCGGCGCTCCGTCCACCGTGTACCGCCCGGTGTACCCTTACTACCTGCGGCTGACGACCTTCGACGCCGACGGTCGGGTGACCGGCGAGCACCGTTTCCTCGGCGTGCTCACCGTGGCGGCGCTGCACGAGGACGTGATGGCCATCCCGGTGCTGTCGCGTCGGGTGCGGGAGGTGATCCACCGGGCCGGGTTCCCGCTCGGCTCCTACTCCGGGCAGCGGATGCTGGAGGTGATCCAGACATACCCGCGTTCCGAGCTGTTCGCGGTGGACACCGACACCCTCTACGCCACAGCGACGGCGGTACTGGCGCTGGCGGAGCGGCGCCGGGTGCGGTTGTTCCTGCGCCGCGACCCCTACGGCCGGTTCTTCTCCTGCGTGGTCTACCTGCCACGGGACCGCTACACCACGGCCGCCCGGCTGGCGATGCAGGAGGTGCTGCTGGCCGAGCTCGAGGGCACCGGCGTCGAGTACGCCGCGCGGATCGGGGAGTCGCGGCTCGCGCTCGTGCACTTCACGGTCCGGACCGGGCGGGGTGCGGACCGCGAGGTCGACACCGGCCGGCTCCAGGAGCGCCTCGCCGAAGCGGTGCGGACCTGGGACGACCGGCTGCTCGACGTGGTCGGCCCTGCCGCGGGGGCGGACGCGGCGCGCTTCGGCGGCGTGTTCCCCGAGGCCTACAAGGAGGACTTCGGGCCATTCGAGGCGCTGGCCGACCTGCGAGCGCTCGAAGAGCTGTCGGGCCAGGACGCCCTGGGCATGAGCTTCTACGCTCCAGGCGCCGAGGATACCGGGCAGCGCGGGGAGCGGCGGTTCAAGCTCTACCTCACCGGCGCGCGGGTGACGCTCTCGGCGGTGCTGCCGGTCCTGCACGCGATGGGTGTCGAGGTCGTGGACGAGCGGCCCTACGAGGTGCACCGGCCCGACGGGCTGCGCTGCTGGATCTACGACTTCGGCCTGCGGCTGGGTCCGGACCTGCTCGCGCGGCTGGCGGAGGAGGACCCCCGACTGCTGCGCACCCGGTTCCAGGACGCGTTCGCCGCCGCCTGGTCGGGCGCCGCCGAGGTGGACCGCTTCAACGCCCTGGTGCTACGGGCAGGCCTCGACTGGCGCCAAGCGGCGGTGCTGCGGGCCTACGCGAAGTACCTGCGGCAGGTCGGCAGCCGGTACGGCCAGGACTACGTCGAGGACGTCATGCTGGCCCACGTCGACGTGGTGAAAGCGCTGCTGGCGCTGTTCGCCGCCCGGTTCGATCCCGACCGACCGGAGTGGGAGCGGGCCGGGAACGTCGAGCGGCTCGCCGGGGAGATCGCCAGCACGATCGACAACGTGCCAGGGCTGGACGCCGACCGCATCCTGCGCAGTTACCTCGCGCTGATCACGGCCACGACGCGCACGAACTACTTCGTCGCCAGCTGTCCCTACCTGGCGCTCAAGCTCGACCCGCAAGCGGTCCCCGGCCTGCCGGCGCCGCGGCCCCGTTTCGAGATCTTCGTGTGCTCGCCCCGGGTGGAGGGCGTACACCTGCGGTTCGGCCCGGTCGCCCGCGGCGGCCTGCGCTGGTCCGACCGCCGCGAGGACTATCGCACCGAGGTCCTGGGGCTGGTCAAGGCGCAGGCGGTGAAGAACGCGGTCATCGTCCCGGTGGGCGCCAAGGGCGGATTCGTCGTCAAGCGGCCGCCGCCACCCACCGGGACGGGCACGGCCGAGCGGCAGGCGATGACGGCGGAGGGGATC
Source organism: Pseudonocardiaceae bacterium (assembly GCA_039583705.1). Taxonomy (GTDB): domain Bacteria; phylum Actinomycetota; class Actinomycetes; order Mycobacteriales; family Pseudonocardiaceae; genus JAVKSM01. Next base: position 20,797 of record JAVKSM010000043.1, on the reverse strand, counting down.
GCCTGCTACCGGGCGTTCGTCTCGGGCCTGCTCGACCTCATCGACAACCTGGTCGACGGGGTGATCCGCCCACCGGAGCGGGTGGTCCGCCACGACGGCGACGACGCCTACCTCGTCGTGGCCGCGGACAAGGGGACCGCAACCTTCTCCGACATCGCCAACGAGGTCGCGGCCAGCTACGGCTTCTGGCTGGACGACGCCTTCGCCTCCGGGGGCTCGGCCGGCTACGACCACAAGGCGATGGGAATCACCGCCCGCGGCACGTGGGAGAGCGTCCAGCGGCACTTCCGGGAGCTGGGCACCGACACCCGGACCGAGGACTTCACGGTGGTTGGCATCGGCGACATGTCCGGGGACGTGTTCGGCAACGGCATGCTGGCCACCCGCCACGTCCGGCTGGTCGCGGCCTTCGACCACCGTCACGTCTTCCTCGACCCAGCACCGGACGCGTCGAGGTCCTACGCCGAACGGGAGCGGCTCTTCCGGCTGCCCCGCTCCTCCTGGGACGACTACGACCGCTCCCTGCTCAGCGAGGGCGGCGGGATCTGGCCGCGGACGGCCAAGTCGGTCCCGCTGAGCGGGCCGGCGAGGGCCGCGCTGGGTCTGGCCGACGACGTCCGTGCGCTGACTCCCGGCGAGCTGATCCGCGCGATCCTGCTCGCCCCCGCCGACCTGCTGTGGAACGGCGGGATCGGCACCTACGTCAAGGCCCGCGGCGAGAGCCACGCCCACGTTGGCGACAAGGCCAACGACGCGGTGCGGGTCGACGGCGGGCAGTTGCGGGTCAAGGTCGTCGGCGAGGGCGGCAACCTCGGCATGACCCAGGCCGGTCGCGTCGAGTACGCCCGGGCCGGCGGCAAGGTCAACACCGACGCGATCGACAACTCCGCCGGAGTGGACTGCTCCGACCACGAGGTCAACATCAAGATCCTGCTCGACAGGCTGGTCGCCGCCGGCAAGCTGGATCGCGCCGGACGTGACGCGCTGCTCGCGGAGATGACCGACGAGGTTGCCGGGCTCGTGCTGGCGCACAACCGGGCGCAGAACGACGTGCTGGGCGTCGGGCGGGCACACGCCGCCCCGATGGTGGGCGTCCACCGCCGGCTCGTGGCCCACCTGGCGGCCCGCCACGGGCTGGACCGGGCGCTGGAACAGCTTCCCGACGACGCCGGCTTCGCCGCGCTGGAACAGGCCGGCGAGGGGTTGACCGCGCCGGAGCTGGCCAGCCTGCTCGGGCACGTCAAGCTCGCCCTGTCGGCCGAGCTGCTGCGCAGCGACCTAGCCGACGCCGAGGCCTTCGCACGGCGGCTACCGCGCTATTTCCCGCGGCGGCTGACCGAGCGCTTCGGTGCCGAGATCGCCGGGCACCCCCTGCGCCGGGAGATCGTCACGACGATGCTCGTCAACGAGGTGGTCGATGGCGGCGGGATCAGCTTCGCGTTCCGGCTCGCCGAGGAGATGACCGCGAGCGCCACCGACGCGGTGCGCGCTTACGCGATCACCACCGCGACCTTCGACCTGCCATCGTTGTGGCGCGAGATCGCCGACCAGGACAACGTACTGCCCACCGCCACCGCCGACGCACTCGTGCTGGAGTCTCGCCGGTTGCTGGACCGGGCAAGCCGGTGGTTCCTGTCCAACCGGCCGCAGCCGCTGGCCGTCAATGCGGAGACCAGCCGCTTCCGTGGCGTCCTCGCCGAGCTGATGCCGCGGCTGCCGGGGCTGCTGTGCGGCGGCGAGGCCGAGGCGATGGCCGCGAAGGCCGAGCGGTTCGTCGCCCGCGGCGCCCCCGTGGCGCTCGCCACCCGGGTCGCCGGGCTGCTGTACGGTTACAGCCTGCTCGATGTCGTCGAGGTGACCGAGCTCGCCGAGCAGGGCCGCTCCGCCGCCGGTGAGCGCGAGGTCGCCGAGGTGACCGACCTCTACTACGCGCTCTCCGAGCACCTGGGCATCGACACCATGCTCACCTCGGTCTCCGGTCTGGCCCGCGGCGACCGCTGGTATGCCCTGGCCCGCCTGGCCCTGCGCGACGACCTCTACGGCTCGCTGCGCGCGATCACCCTCGACGTGCTCGGCCATACCGATCCCGGTGAGGATCCGGAGGAGAAGATCGCACACTGGGAACAGGCGAACTCCTCTCGGCTGGCCCGGGCACGCTCCGCGCTCAGCGAGATCTCCCAGCTCGGCCGCCTCGACCTCGCCACCCTTTCGGTCGCCGCGCACCAGATCCGCAGCATGGTGCGTTGAGGTGGGCCGGTTCTGTGTCGAGGTGCCGGTGCGGTGGTCCGACCAGGACGTCTACGGCCACGTCAACCACGCCCGTCTCGTCACCCTGTTGGAGGACGCCCGGGTCGCACTGATCTTCACCGAGGCCGGGCAGCGCGGGGCTGGCGCCCTGGCCGACGGCGTGCTCGTCGCCAAGCTGGCTGTCGACTACCGGGCGCAGATCCCATACCAGCCGAGACCGCTGCGGGTGGAGTTGTGGGCGCATCAGGTACGGGCGGCGTCGTTTCTGCTGGATTACGCCGTGTACGCCGGCTACGCCGACGGTGCGACACCCGCGGTGACCGCCCGCACCCAGATGGTGCCTTTCGACCTGGCGGCTGGTCGACCGCGCCGGCTGCAGCCGGTCGAGCGGGAGTTCCTGGCACGCTGGTGCGACGGTGGCGGGGAGGCGGGTGAAAGCTGGCGAGGGGGGTGAAAGCTGACGAGGCGGGTGAAAGCTGACGAGGCGGGTGAAAGCTGACGAGACGAGCGGTGGCTGACGTGGAGGTTGCCGAGCTGGAGGTGACAGATCTCGTCGAGCGGGTCGACCTGGGTGAGTTCACCGGGCGGCTGGTGCGGCTCGACGCGGCGGCCATGGTGCGGCTGCGGTGCCGCGACGGTCGGGTCGACGCGTGGGCGCAGACGCCCTTCGACGCCCTCGTGACCCGATCCGTTCACGGTGACCTTGCCCCGCCGGACCTCACGGTCGCTGGGTCGGACCTGCTCGCCGCGCTCACCGTGCAGCGCGCTCGACGGGTCGACCCAGGTCGGGCGCTGGACGCCCGGTGGCGGGGTGCACTGCCGCCTGCGCAGGGTTGGCTGCCGCTCGAGGAGGTGCCGGTCGCGGAGCTGGAGGCGTTGTCCGACCGGGGGATCAGCCTGGCCGGGCGCAATCCGGGGCGGCGCGGCGCACCCTCCTCGGCGCTGCTGGACCAGCCGGCGCTCACGGTGAGCGGGAGCAGGTGCAGTGTCGAGGTGCCGATGCGATGCCTGTTCGCGCTGGCCGGGATGGGCCTGATCGGGCAGGGCGGCGGGGAGCGCGGGGGCGGCACCGTGCGGGTGTCGGTCACCGACTCCTGGCTGCGCCTGGACACCCCCCGCGGGGCGGTGGTCCGCCGCCGCCGTGCCCTGCTCCCCTTGCTCGTCTGAGCGGCGGCGGCTCGGTCCTCATCCGGTGTGGGTGTGCAGGAAGTCCAGGGTGCGCCGCCAGGCGAGGTCAGCCTGTTCGGGGTCGTAGGTCCCCAGCAGGTTCTTGTCGTTGAAGAACGCGTGCCCCGCCGGGTAGAAGTGGACCTCCGGCTGCCGCCCGGACTGCTGCTCGACCTGCGACATGAGGTCGCGGACACGTTGCGGCGGCAGGAAGTCGTCGTTCTCCCCGAAGTGCCCGAGCAGCGGCGCCGACAGGTCCGAGAAATCCAGGCTCACGTCCGGCGGGATGACACCGTAGAACGGCACCACCGCGGCGATCCGGTCGCCTTGTCGGGCGGCCAGCACGAGCACGAACCCGCCGCCCATACAGAACCCCACGGCCGCCACCCGCCCACCCCGCACCGCGTCGTGGGCGAGCAGGAAGTCCACGGCGCCCGACAGGTCGCGGGCCGCGCGGTCCACCGGTAGCTGCTGCATGAGCTTGCCGGCCTCGTCGGCGTCGTGAGTGGTGCGGCCACCGAACAGGTCGGGTGCCAGCGCGACGAAACCCTCCGCCGCCAGCCGGTTGGCGACGTCGACGATGTGGTCGACCAGCCCCCACCATTCCTGGACGACGATCACCCCCGGGCCGCTGCCGGACTCGGGCAGCGCGAGGTACCCGTGCGCGGTGGACCCGTTGCTGGGGAAGGTGACGTTCTGCAGAGGGTTGTCGTCGACCATGCGCCGATGAGATCACGGACCGGCTGGCGGGCGCAAAGCTGCGCTCGGAGCTGCTGGCCTGCCGGTGGCCCGGTGAGCAGATCTCAGAACGGCGTGTTGACCATGCTCACCGCGGCCATTTCCAGGTACTCCCACAGGGTGCGGCGGTGGGTCTCGTCCAGGCCCGCCTCGTCGACGGCGGTGCGCATGCACCGCAGCCATGCGTCGCGCTCGATGGGGGTGATGCGGAACGGTGCGTGGCGCATCCGCAGCCGGGGGTGACCGCGCTCCCGGGAGTAGGTGCGCGGGCCGCCCCAGTACTGCTCGAGGAACATCCGCAGCTTCTCGGCTGCCGGCCCGAGGTCCGGATCCGGGTAGAGCGGCCGCAGCACCGGGTCGTCGGCCACCTGCTCGTAGAACCGGGACACGATCCGCCGGAACGTCTGCTCGCCACCGACAGCCTCATAGAACGTCTGGACCTGACTCACGGCTCCATCCTCACTCTGAATGCGGGATACCCGCACCCGGTCCCACACCCGGGCTCCCGGCGCGGGACACCCGCACCCCGCGCAGGCACCCGCACCCGGTTCACGGCGCGGCCGCGTCGCCGGACGCCAGTCCCGGTGTCCGCCCTGCCGGATAGGGCGCCGGCAGGTTCGCCTCGTCCAACGCCGTCTTGACCGCCCCGTTGAGGGCGCGCTGCACCCCCCACTGCCGACCGGGACGGGTCTTGACGGTCAGCCGCAGCGTGACGGTGTCGGGGGTGACCGACTGCACACCGAGCATCTCGGGTGGCTCGAGCACGTCAGGGGCGTAGCGCTTCTCGCCCATCAGCTCGTCGGCGGCAGCCGCCACGACCCGGGTCGCGGTGTCCACGTCGGCGGTGTGCGCCAGCGGGACGTCCACCACAGCCACCGCGTACCCCTGGCTGGAGTTGCCCACCCGCAGCACCTCGCCGTTGCGGACGTACCAGACAGTACCCGAGACATCACGTAAGGTGGTCATCCGGAGCCCGACCGCCTCCACCGTCCCGGTCGCCTGCCCCAGGTCCACGACGTCTCCGACGCCGTACTGGTCCTCAAGCATCATGAACATCCCGGACAGGAAGTCCCGGATGAGGTTCTGCGCCCCGAAGCCCAGTGCGACCCCCACGACCCCGGCCGAGGCGATGATCGGCGCCAGGTCGATCCCGAACTCGCCGAGCACCATGACGAACGCGCTCCCGTAGATCACGAACGTGGCGGCCGAACGCAGCACCGAGCCGATCGTGGCGGCCCGCGCCGAGCGCCGCTCGACGACCGCCGGTGCGGCCGCCCGAAGCTTGGCCGCCGCCCGCTCCCGCAGTGGCCGCAGCATGGCCGGCGCCCGCTCCGGCAGTGGCCGCAGCATGGCCGGCGGCCGACCCGCGGCGGTGCACCGGGTCAGCCGGCTGATGGCGCGGTGGGTGCTCCGCCGGAGTAGGAAGGCCACCACGACGATGACCAGAATGCTCAAGCCGTGTCCGACGACCGCGTTGGCCGAGCGGGCCAACCAGTCGGCGTGGGTGAGCTGGTAGACCTTCGTGCACCACGAGCCAGGATCCGAGGCGCAGGCCGGCTGCGACGGCGCGGCCAGTGCCGCCAGGGGCGGCCCGAGGGCCATGTCAGCTCCCTCCGGTGAGGTCGGTGAGGTCGGTGACGCCGAGCTCGGTGAGGTCCAAACCGGTCTGGGCGGCGAGGAAGGCGGTCTGGTCAACTGCCAGCGCCACCGTCCGCGAGACCGAGCGCGCGCCGTGGCCCACGTCGGTCTCGCGCCGCAGCAGCACCGGCCGCTGCCGCAGCGGTGACACCGTCGCGTGTTGCAGCGCCGCGCACATCTTGCGCGCGTGGAGCGGGTCGACCCGGGTGTCGGAGTCGAACACCGTGAACAGCACCGCCGGGTAGGCGGTTCCCGGCGACACCCGATGGTAGGGGCTGTAGGACAGCAGCCACCCCAGCTCGGTCGGATCCTCGGCGGTCCCGTACTCGTCGTTCCAGGTGCTACCCAGCAGGAACCGCTCGTAGCGCACCATGTCCAGCAACGGGGCCGAGCACACCACGGCGCGATAGCCCTGCGGGCGCCGGGTCAGCGCCGCCCCGACGAGCAGGCCGCCGTTGGAGCCGCCGGAGATCGCCAGTTGCTCCGGGGTGGTCCAGCCGGCCGCGACGAGTGCCTCGGCCGCGGCATGGAAGTCGTCGAAGGTGTTCGTCTTGTGCCCGCGCATGCCGGCTTGGTGCCACGCCTCTCCCTCCTCGCCGCCGCCGCGCAGCGCCGGCTGCGCCCACACCCCGCCCGCGGCCGCCCAGACCAGGGCGGTGGGGGAGTAACCGGGCTCGAGCGACACCGCGAAGCCCCCGTAGCCGGTCAGCAGGGCCGGTCGCGGTCGGTCGGGGTTCCCACCTGCCGACAGCTCGGAGCCGGGCAGCTCGGACCCGGACAGCACGGACCCGGACAGCACGAACATCCGGATCTCGGTGCCGTCCGCGGAGCGGTAGCTCAACTGGCGGGTCGACACCGCCGGTACCGGCGCCGCGCCGGGCGCGGCCCGCTCCAGCTCCACGACACCGGTGGCCAGCTCGAAGCGGTGCACGCACGGCGGGGTGACAAAGTCGGTCCAGCCGATCCAGAGCTGCCCGAACCGGGACGGCGTGGCCACGTCGGCGACGCCAAGGCCGGTGAGCGAGCCGGTGCCCGGCAGCGCCACCTCGCCCCGGTGCGCCCCGGTCGCCGCGTCGTGCAGGTGCAGCTCCGTGACGGCATGGCGGGTGCGCTCGACCACGAGCAGCGGAGCGCCGGCGCCGGCCGGCTCCAGCCACCGCACCGCGCCGAGCACCGATTCGGGCTGCTCACCGATCAGCTCGCTCCAGTGCCGCGGCTCGGGTCGCGCCGGGTCGGTGACGCAGAGCCGCCAGCGCGACGCACCGAGCGTGGTGAGCAGGTAGAGCCGGCCGTCGCGCGCCACCCACGCGCTGCACCGGGCCCCGTCGTCCTGGCGGAGAACCGCCCGCAGGCCGCCGCCCTCGGCATCCGGAGCGGACAGGTCGGCGATCCACACGCTGTCGCGGGGCGCGGTCCCCGGGCTCGCGTCGACCACCAGCCATCGGCCGTCGCGGGAGACCCGGACGCCGAAGTAGTTGGTCTTGTCGTCGTACATTCCCGGGGCGGCGAGGAGCACGTCCTCACCGCTGCCCACGCGGTGGCGCCACACCCTCCGGTGGAACTGGGTCTCGCCGGGTGGCACGGCGTGCGGCGGCAGCCGGCGCACGTAGTACAGCTCCTCGCCGCCGGGCAGCCACGCGACCGGGGTGAACTTCGTCCGCTGCACAGGTCCGTCGACGACCTCGCCGGTGGTCACGTCGAGCACGAACAGCTCCGACTCCTCGTCGCCGCCGCGCGAGACCAGGTAGGCCAACCGCTCGCCCTCCAGCGAGGGTGACCAGGAGTCCACGGTCGTGGCGCCGCTCGGGTCCAGGACGATCGGGTCCACGAGCACCCGCTCGGTCCCGTCCGGTTCGGTGACCAGCAGGACCGGGTGCTCCTGCCCGGGACCGCGGCGGGTGTGGAACGCGCGGCCGGCGCGCCACAGCGGCGCCGACACCGACCCGGCGGCGAGCAGCTCGGTCAGCCGCCGTGCCAGCACCTCGCGGCCGGGCAGCTCGTCGAGCACGCACCGGGCCAGCTCGTCCTGCGCCGCCGACCATGCCCCCGTCCGCGGGTCCGCCGGGTCCTCCAGCCAGCGGTAGGGGTCGGCAACCCGGTGGCCGTGCAGATCCTCGACGAGGTCGAGGCGCTCGGCGGGCGGGTAGGAGTGCATCGGGCGCACCTGGGGGAGGGTACGCATCCGACAGGGGATGACACGGTGCCCACCACGCGTGCGCGAGCGGTCCCCGGTGTGGTCAACTGTGCGCGTAGCGGTGGAGGTGGTGGCGTGCCCGACCGACAACCCGGCTCCACCGGCGCCGTCCACGGGCGGGTGCTGGGGTCGGCCACGGCCACCGTCGCGGTGGTCGACAGGCCGGGTGCCGCAGCGGTGGGGACCTGGGGTAGGCGGCGGGTGCTGCTGCTCAACGCGACGTTCGAGCCGTTGACGGCACTGTCGCTGCGCCGGGCGATCGTGCTGGTGGTGTGCGGCAAGGCGGAAGTCGTGCACGGTGACCCGACCGGCCTTGTGGTCCGCTCCGCGTCGAACTCGCTGGACGCCCCCTCGGTGATCCGGCTGACGGCGTTCGTGCGGGTGCCCTATCGGGCGCGGGTGCCGCTGACCCGGGCGGCGCTCATGCGCCGCGACCGCTACCGCTGCGCCTACTGCGGCAGCCGCGCCGAGACCATCGACCACGTGGTGCCCCGCAGCCGGGGCGGCGCCCACACCTGGGAGAACTGCGTGGCCAGTTGCGCGTCGTGCAACCACCGCAAGGCCGACCGGCTGCTCGCCGAGCTGGGCTGGCGGTTGCGGGTGACGCCGACGACGCCGTGCGGGCGGCACTGGCGGCTGCTCGCGGGCATGTCCGACGCCGATCCGCTGTGGCTGCCCTACCTCGGCGAGCCAGCCGCCTGAACGGCGACCATGCTCAGGGCATGACCGACCTGCATGAGCTGTCCGCCCTGGAGCAGGCCGCGGCGGTGCGCAACCACGACGTCGGCCCGGTCGAGCTCGTCGAGCACGCGCTGCGCCGCGTCGAGGACCGTTCCGCCACGCTTGGCGCGTTCGTCACGGTGACCCCCGAACGCGCGCTGGCTGCCGCAGCCACCGCCGAGCGGGCGCTGCGAGCCGCCGCGGACACCGACGCGCTGCCGCCGCTACTCGGCGTTCCCACGGCGATCAAGGATCTCACGATGACCGCCGGGATCCGGACCACGTTCGGCTCCGTGGTCTACCGCGACTTCGTGCCGGACGTGGACGACGACGTCGTCCGGTTGCTGCGGGCGGCCGGCACGATCAGCCTTGGCAAGACCGCGGTCCCCGAGTTCGGGCTGCCCTGCTACACCGAGCCGGCCGGCGGCCCGCCCGCCGTCACGCCGTGGGACACCACCCGGCTGGCCGGCGGCTCCTCGGGAGGTGCGGCGGCAGCGGTCGCGGGTGGCCTGGTGCCCTTCGCCCACGGCAGCGACGGCGGCGGGTCGATCCGGATCCCGGCGTCGGTGTGCGGACTGGTGGGGCTGAAGAGCTCCCGCGGGCGGGTTTCGCCCGGTCCGATGGGCGGCGACCCGCTCGGGATGGCGGTGTCCGGGCCGTTGGCCCGCACGGTCGCCGACGCGGCGGCGATGCTCGACGCGATGGCGGTGCCGCAGCTCGGTGACATGTTCCAGGTGCCGCCGCTGCCGCCGGGCCAGACCTTCCTGGGCGCTGCCCGGCGCGCCGACCCGGGGCGGCTGCGGATCGGCCGCTACGCCGACGTGCCGGTGCCGGGGGTGGTCGTCGAGCCGGACTGCGCGGCCGCCTACGAGCAGGCCGCCGGGCTGTTCGCCGAACTCGGCCACGAGGTCATCGACGTCGTCGCGCCGTTCTCCGAGCAGGTGGTCGCGGCCTTCGAGACGATGTGGGCGGTGCTGGCCCACAGCCATCCGGTCGGCCAGGACGACGAGCCGCGGCTGCAGCCGCTGACCCGGTGGCTACGGGCGCGGGGAGCGGTGGTGACCGGCCCGGAGCTCCTCGCCGTGATGCGGGGCATGCACGTCCTCGCCCGGGCGATGGTGGCTGCGCACTCTGCCGTCGACGTGGTGCTCACGCCGAGCTTGGCGCAGCTGCCCCGTCCGGTGGGCTGGTTCACAGGTACCGGCGACCCGTCGGAGGACTTCGAGCGCCAGAAGCGGTTCACCCCCTTCACGTCGGTCTACAACATCACCGGGCAGCCGGCCTTGAGCCTGCCGCTGTACTGGACCGACCTCGCCGACGGCCCGGTGCTGCCGGTCGGCGTCCAGCTCATCGGCCGTCCCGGGGCGGACGCGCTGCTGCTCGCCCTCGGGGCGCAGGTGGAAAACGCCCGTCCGTGGGCACATCGGACGCCTCCCACCTGGTGAGGATCCTAGCGCCGGAATCGGCTACCGTTGGTCATCGTGACCGTCATTGAGACCGTGCTGCTCTTCGGTGTGCTTCCCGCCGGTATTTACGGTGCGATCGCCGTGCCCACGCTCGGCATGGGGCGGACCCGGCGCAGGCGCTACCGCTCCGGCCAGCCGTGGAACTATGAACCGGTCTGGTGGACGGCCGACCCCGAGGGTGCGGACCTGCCCGAGCTGCCTGCCGACCCCACGCCAGGTCTGGGCGTCGTCGACCACACCGCCCGGGGAGGGGCCCGTGGTAACTGGTGAGCCTGCGGTGGACAGTCGTGGTCAAGCGCGAGCCGAACGCGAGCCCAATGGCGCCGGTTCGGGTTCCGGCCCTGCCGGGCCAGACCGGGCCGGACCGGACCTGTCCGGGCTGGACCGGTCCGGGGTGGACGGGGCAGTGGACCGCCTTGGCGCTGCCGGGCGCAAGGCGGTGGAGGACGTGGAGGACGTCGTCGTCCATGCCGAGGAAGCTGGCCGCGGGCGCTCCGAGGTCGTCCTGCCGGGCGGGCGGGTGTCCGAGGCACGGCAGGTGCGGCCCACGCCACCCGCTCTCCCGTTCAGCAACGTGCAGCTGGCGCGCTTGGACGAGGCGCTGACGCTGGCGAGCCGGCAGACCGGGATCCGGTTCACTGTCTACCTGGGCGAGCTGGGGCCACTACCGCAGGCGAAGGCCGAGGAGCTGCACGCCACCCTGGGTACGGCGGCCGCCACGTCGGTGGTCGTGGCGGTGTCCCCCGGCGAGCGCGTGGTGGAGGTCGTCACCGGCGAGGAGTCCGCGGTGCGCCTGCCCGACGGGGTGTGCAAGGCCGCGGTGCTGAGCATGGTCGTCTCGTTCCAGCGCGGCGACCTCGTCGGCGGCATCCTCAACGGCCTGCGGGTGATGGCCGAGGCGGCCGGCTACCGAAGGTGACCGGCCTCACTGCCTGTCAAACTCCCGCGCGGCCAGCGCGCGGATGATCCCAGCGCGACCCTCAGACACCAGCCGCCGCAGTGCCGGCGGGTGCCGGTCGACGGCCAGCCACTCGTCTGCCGCCTTGACGGTGGACCGGTCCACCGCCCAGGAGGGGAACAGCTCGATGGCCACCGGCTGCGCCCGCTCACTGGAGCGGCGCACCCAGACGTCGGCGACGTCGGCGAAATACCGCTGGACGTAGCCCGACAGCAGCGCGTGCTGCGACGGGTGGCCGAACCCATTGATGATCGCCTGGTTGACCGCGTTCGGCAGCTCGTCGTCGTGCACCGCCCGCTGCCAGGCCTCCGCCTTGGCCTGCGGGTTCGGGCGCAGTGCGCGGGCCCGCTCGGCCTGTCGCCGCCCGGCTGCGGTCGAGTCCCCCTCCAGCTCCGCGGCGATCTCGGGCACCTCCGCCGCGCCGTGGGCCACCAGCGCCTGCAGCAGCCGCCACCGCAGGTCGGTGTCGACGGTGAGGCCCTCGAGCGGTGCGGCGCCGTCCAGCCAGCCCCGTATCACCTCCAGCTCGGCGGGCGCCAGCACCGAGGCCGCCAGCGCGTTGACGAGCGCGAGCTGGTGGTCCGAGCCGGGCGGTACCGACCGGGCGAGCTCCAACAACCGGCCGCTGAACGCCGGCCAGCCCGACTCCGCGGCCCAGGTCGGCTCGGCGTAGGAGCTCAGCGCTGTCTGGGCCTGGAGCAGCAGCCGCTGCACCACGCCGACCTCGGTCTCCGCGCCGAGGCCGCCGAGTACCAGCGCGACGAAGTCGCGGGCCTTCAGCTCGGCCTCCCGCGTCATCTCCCACGTCGCAGACCAGCACAGGGTCCGCGGCAGCGGCTCGGCAACGTCAGCGATCCGGTCGACCAGCGACGCCAGCGACTGGTCGTCCAGGCGCATCGTGCAGTAGGTCAGGTCGTCGTCGTTGACCAGCACGAGCTTGCCGCGCGGCAGCCCGACCAGCTCCGGCACATCCGTGCGCTCGCCGGAGACGTCGAGCTCGACCCGGCGCACCCGCACCAGCTTGCCGGTTCCGGGCTCGTCGTCGTAGATGCCGACGGCCAGCCGGTGGGTGCGCAGCTCGCCGGCACCGGGCCGGGCCGGCCCCTGCAGCACCGCGAACGAGGTGAAGCGGCCGGAGCCGTCCACGCTGAACTGCGGCCGCAGCAGGTTGAGCCCAGTCGTCTCCAGCCACTGCGCGCTCCAGCCCGACAGGTCGCGCCCGGACGCCTCTTCCAGCGCGGCCAGCAGGTCGGCCAGCGTGGCATTGCCGAACGCGTGTCGGGTGAAATAGACCCGCAGGCCGGCGAGGAACTCCTCCTGGCCGACGTAGGCGACCAACTGCTTGAGTACCGAGGCGCCCTTGGCGTAGGTGATGCCGTCGAAGTTGACCTCCACGGCCGCCACGTCCGGGATGTCCGCCGCGACCGGATGGGTCGAGGGCAACTGGTCCTGCCGGTAGGCCCAGGACTTCTCCACGTTGGCGAAGGTGGTCCAGGCGGAGGTGTACTCGGTCGCCTCGGCCTGGCTGACGACCGAGGCCCAGGTGGCGAAGGACTCGTTGAGCCACAGGTCGTCCCACCAGCGCATGGTGACCAGATCGCCGAACCACATGTGCGCCATCTCGTGCAGGACGGTCTCACAGCGCCGCTCGTAGAGGTAGCGGGTGACCCGGGAGCGGAAGACGTAGTCCTCGAGGAACGTCACGCATCCGGCGTTCTCCATCGCGCCGGCGTTGAACTCCGGCACGAAGCACTGGTCGTACTTGGCGAAGGGGTAGGGCGTCTGGAACAGCCGGTGGTAGCAGCCGAAACCCTGCTTGGTCTCGGCGAACAGCCGTTCGGCGTCCATGTGCTCGGCGAGTGAGGCCCGACAGTAGATGCCCAGCGGGATCACGAGGGAGGCCGTGTCGTCCTGCCGGTACTCGTCGTGCCACGCCGCGTAAGGCCCGGCGACCAGCGCGACGAGATAGGTGCTCATCGGCTTGGTGGGCGCGAAGACGTGCCGCACGGCCCCGCACTGTCCCGGTCCCCCTGGGGCGTCCTCGACCTGCTCCGCTGGCTCGTTGGCCACGACCACCCAGTCCGCCGGGGCGGTCACGGTCACCGAGAACGACGCCTTGAGGTCGGGCTGGTCGAAGCAGGCGAACATCCGTTTGGCGTCAGCGGTCTCGAACTGGCTGTAGAGGTAGACCTGACCGTCCACCGGGTCGACGAAGCGGTGCAGCCCCTCTCCGGTGTTCGTGTACCGGCAGTCGGCCTCGACGACCAGCTCGTTGCGCTGTGCCAGCTCCGGCAGCGCGATGCCTTTCTCCTCCAGGTAGTCGGACACATCCAGCTCGGCGCCGTTGAGCACCGCCCGGCCCACCGTCGCGGCCACGATGTCGACGAAAGTCGCGGCGCCGGCCTCCCGGCAGGTGAAGCGGACGGTGGTCCGTGACCGGAACGTGCCCTCACCCGGCTTGCCGGCGCCGTCGGTGAGGTCGAGCGAGACGGCGTAGGACTGCACCTCCAGCAGGGCGGCCCGACGCTCGGCGTCGCTGCGGGTCAGGTTCGGGACGGCCACGGATGCCCTCTCTTCGTGTTCCTCGCACCGCCTCGGCTGGGATCGCGGGAAGCCAACCACGGCGGACGGTCGACGCCGGTCAACCGCCTGCGGCGACAAGCGGTCGGACGCGGGCGGAACAAAGGCCCGTCCCACGCTGGTTGACCCCAGCAAGACCCTACACACCCCGGAGAGGGCAACCGATGGGCTTGAGCAGTACCGGCAGGAGCCGGATCGACTTCTGGTTCGACCCGGCGTGCCCGTGGGCGTGGATCGGGTCCCGCTGGATCCTTGAGGTGCGCGAGGTCCGCGACATCACCCTGTCCTGGCACGTCATGAGCCTGACCATGCTCAACGAGGGCCGCGAGATGAGCGAGGACCATGCCGCACTGATGCGGGATGCGCTGGGCACGGTCCGGGTGTGCATGGCCGCGGCCGCCAAGTACGGGACCGGAGTGCTCGAGCTGCTGTACACCGCCCTCGGCCGCCGGATCCACGCCGGTGGGGACAAGGACTTCCCGGCCGTCGTCGCCGCGGCGCTGGAGGAGCTGGAGCTGGCCCCGGAGCTCGCGGCCGCCGCCGGGTCCGGCGAGTACGACGATGCCCTGCGGGCCAGCCACGACGCCGGCATGGAGCCCGTCGGCCTCGATGTCGGCACGCCGGTCCTGCACGTCGACGGTGTGGCCTGGTTCGGTCCGGTGCTGTCCCGGATCCCGCGTGGCGAAGAGGCCGGCATGGTCTTCGACGGCTGTCGCGCGCTGGCCACCTACCCGCATTTCTTCGAGCTCAAGCGCACCCGTACCGAGCACCCCGAGTTCATCTGAGCTCGCCGTCGGCGGCCCGGGTCTCGGTGAGCAGGCCGGCCACCACCGCGGCCGGCCCGCCGCTGCGAGCGGTCGCCCGCTGCCGGGCCGCGGAACTGCCCCGCCGCAGCGCCGCCGCCACCAGCGCTTCGACGAGAGTGTCGTCGCCGGCGGTCCGTAGCTCGGTCCGCACGTGGTTCACGAGCTGCGCCACCACCTGGGCTGCCGGGAGCAGACCGGGGCCGGACAGGTCGACGAGGTCGCCCTCCAGCCCGGAGCGGGCGGCCCGCCAGGTCGCCCCCCGCAGCAGCTCCGCGCGCGTCTCGGGTAACTCCCGACCCGCCCGGGCGGCGGCGCAGCCGCGCTCGACCAGCGCCCGTGACAGCCCCGCGAGCAGCAACACGTCCTCGAGCCGGGGACAGGAGTCCGCCACGCGCACCTCGAGGGTCGGCAGGTGCGCCGAGGGCCGGAGGTCGAAGTAGACCATCCCCGGGTCGGAGATCGTCCCAGAGGCGACGAGATCGGCCACCAGACGGTCGTACTCGGCGGCGGAGGCCAGCGGGCCGGGTGGTGGGCCGGCCGTCGGCCAGCGTTGCCACATCAGGGTGCGGGAACTGGCGTAGCCGGTGTCGGTGCCCTGCCAGAACGGTGAGCTGGCCGAGAGGGCGAGCAACACCGGCAGCCAGGGCGCGACGTGCGCCATCGCGGCCACGGCGAGTTCCCGGTCCTCGACCTCGACGTGGATCTGGCAGCCGCAGATCTGCTGGTCCCGTGCCAGCACCTGATACTCCTCGCCGATGTTCTCGTAGCGCTGCTCCCTGGTCACGCCGCGGGACCCTGGATCCACCTGCGGGACACTGCCCGCAGCGACCACCCCGACGCCCAGCGCATCCGCGGCTTCGAGGAGAGCCGCACGCAACCGGGCCAGCTCGACCCGCAGCTCCGGGAGCGTCCGGCAGGGCCGGGTGCCGATCTCCACCACCGTCGGCTTCAGCTCGGCGCTGAACTTCTCGCCCGCCAGCCGGTCCAGCAACTCCGGCGCCCGTGCCACGGTGCACCCCGTGGCCGGGTCGAGAACGTGGAACTCCTCTTCGACTCCCAGCTCCGCGGCCATCCGGCGACCATAACGGCGGCGGCTACGCCCGCGGCTCACCGCCGCGCGGCCCACGCTCGAACGGGTCAGACCGCGATCCGCTTGCCCGCGCCGTCAACCCCGCCGATCATTTGGCAGGATGCCGCGCTGTGCGCGTCTACCTGGGATCCGACCACGCCGGCTTCGAGCTCAAGGCCCACCTCGTCGCTCACCTCACCAGCCTGGGCCACGACGTGGTCGACGTCGGACCGGCCCGGTTCGACCTCGACGACGACTACCCGGTGTACTGCGTCGAGACGGCCAGGCGGGTGGTGGCCGACGCGGGCAGTCTCGGGGTCGTGATCGGCGGTTCCGGAAACGGTGAGCAGATCTCGGCGAACAAGGTGCCGGGCTGCCGGGCGGCGCTGGCGTGGAGCACCGAGACCGCGGCCCTGGCCCGGGAGCACAACGACGCCCAGGTCGCCGGGCTCGGAGCCCGTATGCACAGCGCGGAGGAGGCCACCCGGATCGTCGAGGCCTTCCTCGCCACGCCGTTCTCCGGCGGCGAGCGCCATGTCCGCCGCATCGCCCTGCTCACCGCGTACGAGACCAGTGGCGAGCCGCCGGCGCTGCCGAGCCGGTAGTACCGGTGCCGAGCGCCACACGCCGGGTCAGGGGGTTCAGACGCCGTCAGAAAACCTCCGAACAGTAAGGCTCGACGTCCCCGGCGAACACCCGGGAAGCGGTGCGCGCCGCGCCGGGTTCGAGTTCGCGGACCCGTCCGGCGGCGGCCAGCGCGGTGATCCGGGTGGCACCGAGGTAGGCCGCGCCGAGGTCGGCGACGTCGCAGGCCAGCGCGGGCGGCTCGGCGGTCGGCCGGAGCTCGGCGGCCCCGCCGGGCGAGACCCGCAGCCGCCAGCATCCGGCATTCCACGGGCACATCTCGTCGGTGACCTCCAGCACGAGCTCGCAGGAAATGGCTTGCCGGCGGGCGCCCAGCGCCCGGTCCAGGTCGACCAGCCCGCGTCCACAGCCCATCCGATACGTCCAGTAGCGCAGCTCGCGGGTCGGCCAGCAGAAACGGCAGGGGGTCGTCCCGCGCGGCGAGGCCTGCTCGACCTCGTGGCACGCAGCGTGCCGAGAAACGCGCCGACGACGACCGGGAAGACGATCTCCCAACCGGCTGGGGTCAGGGTGCGGGCAATGAGAGTCACGTCACACAGTCGTAGTCTGATCGCCGACCGGGGCGAGCGGGTATCTCCCGGCTCAGGGAAGGCGGCGCGCGGAGTTGAAGTCCATGCCGGTCATCGGCGAGACCTTCACGACGTCGCCGGACTGCGGCGCCTGCAGGACCTTCCCGTCGCCGACGTAGATCCCGACGTGGCTGACCGGGTGGTAGAAGAACACCAGGTCGCCGGGCTCCAAATCCTGTCGCGCCACTGGTTCGCCCACCTGGGCCTGCTCGGCGGCGGAGCGCGGAACGGTGATCCCCAACTGCTTGTAGGCCCAGTAGACCAGCCCCGAGCAGTCGTAGGACCCGGGGCCGGTGGCGCCCCACACGTAGGGCTTGCCCTGCTGGGTCAGCGCTATCCGCAATGCGGTGACGGCTATCCCGCTGCCCGGGACGTCGACCGGGAAGTTGACGTCGCCGGGGGAGAGGAACAGCTTGCGGTCGGCACCTGTGAGCTGGGCGAGGCGCTGCTGCACCACCGCCATCTGCGCGTCAGCCTGCTGCTTGCGGGCAGTGACGTCATTGGCGACCTGGGCCGCGTCGGTGGCGGCCTGCTGGGACCGGGCAGTCGCGGTGTCGGCCGCGGCTGCGGCGCGTCCGGCGTCGGCCGTGGCGGCCAGGTAGGTGTCCAGCACCGCCCTGGTGTCGAGGACCACGGAGTCGAGCTCGCTGAGCTGGTCGAGGTAGTCCCGGGGCGAGTCACTGGCCAGGAGCGCCGAGAACGGGTTGAGCTGGGCACCTTGGAACGACGCGTTGGTGAAACGGTCGACCTGCTCGTGGAACTGCTCCTGCCTCGCGCGGGCGGCAGCCAGAGCGGCCTGAGCCGCGGTGGCGCCGGCCTGTGCCTTGGTCAACTCGGCCTGGCGCGCGGCCAACTGGTCCTGGGCGACGTGCCACGCCTCGGTGAGGACTTCCGCCTGCCGGCTCAACGCGGTGAGCTGTGCCACCGCGTCCGACACGTTCCCCGGCGGCACCGGGTCGGCCCGCGCCGGAGTCGCGAGACCGAGGGACGTAGCACCGACCGACGCCGCAGCGACCAGGGCACCGGTGAGGAACACGGGCAGCACGCGCCGTACCGCGTGCCTGACGAGAAGTAGCGACACGCCCCGCTAAGCTCCTTCCCTCTCGTCGCCGGCCCCTGATGCGAAGTCGTGACGAAGCGTAGGGCCTGTGGCGTAGCGGGCAAGAACCCGGGCCGCAAGCATGCCCTGCCCTCACCCAGCTGAGTCTTGCGGTGGGTGGTCGAGCCGGGCCTCATTCACCGTGAGTGTTCCGCTCTGCGAACGGCAACCCAACCTGGTGTCAACCTGTTGGGCTTGCGGCGTCGCTGGCCGGCCTGCCGGGTCGTCCAGGTCGGGCCGACGTGCCGCACTGACCGGGCGAGAGAGCAGGGTCCGGGACCGGGGCTCGAGAGATCCTCATCGGGTCGTGGCCGGGGTCGTGGCTGCCGGGTCGTGGCCGCCGGTCGGCGCTTGCTGGTACCACGAGTAGGCTCACCCCGTAATGGTTGCGTCGTGAGGGTTCTGAAATGATCTCAGGCTTAAGCGTCACGTTACTCAAAGCGCTTGGCGCGTCAGCGCTGGTGTGCGTACTGCTCGCCTGGTCGATAGTCGTGTTCGTCAGGGCGAAGACCGTCTTCTCGTTCGCACGGCTGCTCGGCGCAGGGTTCCTGGTGGTGGTCGTTCTTGCTCATATATGCGAGGGCCTCCACCTGTTCTCCTGGATGCGTTGGGGAGAGCCAGCCAGTGTGGGTCATTACCTGGATTTCTTGAGCGCGATCTTTGGCCTGGCGCTGCTTCTCTCAGGATTTCTTGGTGCCAGATTGGCCAAACGGCCCGTCGAGGTGGTCGATCGGGATAGGGCGGTTGACGGTTCGTACCCGCTGCCAGAGGCGGTGAGGATAGTAAGTCCGGTGTCTGGCCGCTGGGCGGCGAGGATGAGCACCACGTCGAACGCTTTCATGGAGCAGGTGCGGATGTGGCGGAGGCTGTGCGGGCGCGGGTGAGTGCGACGCCGGTCAGTGTGAGAACAGCGCCGAGGATCACCAGCGGGACGACGGCGCCCACGCCAGGTGGGTGGGGGCCGGTGGCGCCCAGGACGGCGAAGGGTGCGGTGAGGATCCCGGCGGCGGTGAGTTGGTAGGCGGCGAGGGTGGGCAGGCTGTAGCGGCGGGTGGGGACGTAGCGGTCGATGTAGACGTAGCTCAGGCCGTAGCACAGCGCGGCGGCCAGGCAGGCGAGTACGCCGGACAGTTCGCCGCGGGCGCTGAGCACGGCCGGGGCCACCATCAGCGCGGAGCCGGCCAGGCCGATCGTCACATCGAGGGCGCTGCGCTTCTGGGCTGTCCGGTCGCGTAGTGCCCAGGCCAGCAGCAGGGTCCACAGTGGGGCGGTGCTGTTGAGCAGGCCGGCGATGGCTGAGGAGGTGTGTTGCTCGCCGATGGCGAACAGGGGTGTAGGGCAGGGCGTTGGCGAGCACACCGACGCCGACGACCGGCGCCAGCACCGCCGGGCTGCGGGGGAAGCGGGCGCGGGTGGCCAGGCAGAAGGCGAAGCAGACGCCGCCGCCGAGCAGCAGCCGCACCGCGGCGATGGTGGCGGGGGAGAAGCCGCCGAGCGCGTATGTGATCCACAGGAAGTTGGACCCCCAGCACAGGCCGAGGGCCACGGTGAGCGCGGCGCGGCGCACTACTCGACGGGCAGCTCGTAGGCCTGCTCGATCCCCGCCACGTCAGCCCACGCTCACCAGCGCGCCCGGCACGTCCTCGGCAATGTCGAGCGTGATCCGGCGGTGAGCTTCCTGGACGAACTCTTCATGGATCTCGAACCCCCCAGCACGGCGCCCGAGCCGACGGGCCACGACCGTCGTCGTGCCGCCTCCAGCGAACGGGTCGATGACGATGCCGTCCGGCGGGCTCATGGCCTCGACAAAGAACGCGGCCAAACCCTCCGGCATGGCCGCGGTGTGGGCAACGCCTCGATGCTGGTTGTAGGTCTGCGGAACGCTGACGACGTTGCCGGGGTCGGCACCGCCGAGCAGGTAAGTCGTGGTGCGGTCGCGCCCGAACCCTGCGTCCGTATTGCGTCGGCCGAGCCGGTCGAGCTTCCTGCGCGCGATCTCCGCATCATCGGTCTTGTAGGGGACCCGGAGGGCGTCGAGGTTGAAGAACGGCTGGACGCCGCGGGCGAAGTGGTAGACGTACTCGAAACTGTCCTTGGTGCGTGGCCCGTATCGGCCGGGGACTGCGTTCGGCTTGGCCCAGATGTATGTCTCGATCCAGCGCCACCCCATCTCCTGCATCGCGAGGACCAGTTGGTAGACGTACGGGTGGCGCTGACCCTTGAGCGGACCGCGGTTGGCGACGCGGTTCTTGATGTTGAGCACGAGGCTGCCGCGCTCGCCGGTCGCCGCCAGCATGGCTCCCGCGAAGGGCAGGAACCACTCCACGTAGTGATCGGGATGTATGCGACTGTAACCCCGAGCGTCCGCGTAGGGCGGGCTGGTGAAAAACAGATCCACGCTGGCCGAGGGCAGCTTCGGGAGCCAGTTGAGCGCGTCGCCGTGCGTGACGCCGGCGGCCAGCACCTGCGGGAGCACACCTTGTTCCGGCCCCGGCCCGATGGTCATACCGGGACTCTATCGGCGCCCACTGACACAGCCCGGGCCACGCCAGGAGGGCGTCTGCCGCCGAGGCGGATGAATGGTTGGGCGGGTCGCACGAACACGCCCGGCCGTGTTCGGCGGTCACCAGGTCGTGCTCGGCGAGCCAGCCGGATCGCCGCCTCGTGTGCGGTGTTGCGCGGTGCCGTACTGCTCGGCGAGCTGGCGCTCGGAGGCCAGCTTGGCGCCTGCGGCCAGCTCGCCGCTGGTGATGGCGGCGCGGAGGTCGTCGGCGATGGCCCGGCTGGGGAGCCGGTCGGGGCTGGCATCAGGGCGTTCCGCCCCGGGATCACGCTCCTGAGGTGGACCATCGGCGTGAGAGCGGGCGACGGGAATCGAACCCGCACCATCAGCTTGGAAGG
>JAVKSM010000042.1:0-24260 GCA_039583705.1 Pseudonocardiaceae bacterium | reverse complement strand
GCTCATGCCCGACCGAGTCGGGCCGCTCCGCGTGCCATGGGGTCGTGCCGGTGATCGTGGCCGGCGTCCAGCCCGGGCCGTGGGGAATCTCCGCTTGACCGACTGCGGCCCATACCGGGCGGCAGCCGGGTCGGGGCTGGGCGACACGCCCGACCTCGGGGGAGGGCGGGGGTGTGCGGCAGCGACAACTCCGAGAGAACTCCGACAACCAGACGCCGAGGGAAAGAAGCAGCCGGCCCATGCCCACCATTCAGCAGCTGGTCCGCAAGGGCCGCGAGGACAAGGTCGCCAAGACCAAGACCGCGGCACTCAAGGGCAGCCCGCAGCGGCGCGGCGTGTGCACGCGCGTCTACACCACGACGCCCAAGAAGCCGAACTCGGCGCTGCGCAAGGTTGCCCGCGTCCGGCTCACCAGCGGGGTCGAGGTCACCGCCTACATCCCGGGCGAGGGCCACAACCTGCAGGAACACTCCATCGTGCTGGTCCGCGGTGGTCGGGTGAAGGATCTGCCCGGCGTTCGATACAAGATTATTCGTGGCACGCTCGACACCCAGGGCGTGAAGAACCGCAGGCAGTCCCGCAGCCGCTACGGCGCGAAGAAGGAGAAAGGCTGATGCCCCGCAAGGGTCCGGCCCCGAAGCGGCCGCTGGTCTCCGATCCGGTCTACAGCTCCCCGCTGGTCACCCAGCTCGTGAACAAGGTGCTCACCGCGGGGAAGAAGTCGCTGGCCGAGCGCATCGTCTACGGCGCGCTGGAAAGCTGCCGCGAGAAGACCGGCACCGACCCCGTCGTCACGCTGAAGCGCGCGCTGGACAACGTCAAGCCGGCGATCGAGGTGAAGAGCCGCCGCGTCGGTGGCGCCACCTACCAGGTGCCGATCGAGGTCAAGCCCGGCCGGTCCACGACCCTCGCGCTGCGCTGGATGGTGTCCTACGCCCGCGCCCGGCGCGAGAAGACCATGGTCGACCGGCTGACGAACGAGTTGCTCGACGCGAGCAACGGGCTAGGCGCGAGCGTCAAGCGCCGGGAGGACACCCACAAGATGGCGGAGTCCAACCGGGCCTTCGCCCACTACCGCTGGTGACCGGGTCACAAGCCCGCGCCGGCACCCTCATCCCTACCGCCCACCACGCGACAGAGCGAGGAACACCACCGTGGCACGCGACGTGCTGACAGACCTGGCCAAGGTCCGCAATATCGGGATCATGGCCCACATCGACGCGGGCAAGACCACCACCACCGAGCGGGTCCTGTTCTACACCGGGATCAACTACAAGATCGGTGAGGTGCACGACGGCGCCGCGACGATGGACTGGATGGAGGAGGAGCAGAAGCGGGGGATCACCATCACCTCCGCCGCCACCACCACCTTCTGGAAAGGCCACCAGATCAACATCCTCGACACCCCGGGGCACGTCGACTTCACCGTCGAGGTCGAGCGGTCGTTGCGGGTGCTCGACGGCGCGGTCGCGGTGTTCGACGGCAAGGAGGGTGTCGAACCGCAGTCCGAGCAGGTCTGGCGGCAGGCGGACAAGTACGGTGTCCCGCGGATCTGTTTCGTCAACAAGATGGACAAGGTCGGCGCGGACTTCTTCTTCACGGTCCGGACCATCTCCGAGCGGCTGGCGGCACGGCCGCTGGTGATCCAGCTTCCGATCGGCGTCGAATCGGAGTTCGCCGGTGTGGTCGACCTCGTCGGGATGCGGGCGCTGACCTGGCGGGGTGAGGTCCAGAAGGGCGAGGACTACACGGTCGAGGCCATCCCGGTGGAACTCGCCACGTCGGCGGCCGAGTACCGCGAGAAGCTGCTGGAGACGATCGCCGAGAACGACGAGGAGTTCATGGAGCGCTACCTCGGCGGCGAGGATCTCAGCGTCGAGCAGGTCAAGCACGGCATCCGCAAGCTGACGGTCTCCGGGGAGTACTACCCGGTGATCTGCGGCTCGGCGTTCAAGAACAAGGGCGTGCAGCCCATGCTCGACGCCGTGATCGACTACCTGCCCTCGCCGCTGGAGGTGCCGCCGGTCGAGGGCGTGTTGCTCGACGGCGAGACCCCCGCGCAGCGCAAGCCGTCGACCGACGAACCGTTCTCCGCGCTCGCATTCAAGATCATGAGCCACCCGTTCTTCGGCAAGCTCACCTACATCCGGGTCTACTCCGGACGAGTGGCCGCCGGATCTCAGGTGATCAACTCGACCAAGGACCGCAAGGAGCGCATCGGCAAGCTCTTCCAGATGCACTCCAACAAGGAGAACCCGGTCGACGAGGCGCGCGCCGGGCACATCTACGCCGCGATCGGGCTCAAGGAGACCACCACCGGCGACACCCTGTGCGACCCGCAGCAGCCGATCATCCTTGAGTCGATGACCTTCCCCGACCCGGTCATCCAGGTGGCCATCGAGCCCAAGACGAAGGCCGACCAGGAGAAGCTCTCGACCGCGATCCAGCGGCTGGCCGAGGAGGACCCGACCTTCCAGGTCAACCTCGACGAGGAGACCGGGCAGACGATCATTTCCGGGATGGGCGAGCTGCATCTGGAGGTGCTGGTCAACCGGATGCGCAGCGACTTCCGGGTCGAGGCGAACATCGGCAAGCCGCAGGTGGCCTACCGCGAGACGATCCGCCGCACGGTCGAGCGGTACGAGTACACCCACCGCAAGCAGACCGGCGGCTCGGGTCAGTTCGCCCGAGTGGTCATCGCGCTCTCGCCGCTGCCGCGGAGCTCGGACGGTCCGCTGTACGAGTTCGAGAACAAGGTCAGCGGTGGTCGGGTGCCGCGGGAGTACATCCCGTCGGTCGACGCCGGAGCGCAGGACGCGATGGCCTACGGGGTGCTGGCCGGCTACCCGCTGGTCGGGTTGACGGTCACCCTGCTCGACGGCGCCTACCACGAGGTCGACTCCTCCGAGATGGCGTTCAAGATCGCCGGGTCGATGGCGCTCAAGGAGGCGGCGCGGCGGGCCGACCCGGCGCTGTTGGAGCCGGTGATGGCCGTCGAGGTCACCACCCCCGAGGTCTACCTGGGCGAGGTGATCGGCGACCTGAACTCCCGGCGGGGCCAGATCCAGGCGATGGAGGAACGCAGCGGCATCCGGGTAGTGCGGGCACTGGTCCCGCTCTCGGAGATGTTCGGCTACGTCGGCGACCTGCGGTCGCGGACCCAGGGCAGGGCGAACTACTCCATGGTGTTCGACTCCTACGCCGAGGTCCCGACCAGCGTCGCAAGGGAGATCATCGCGAAGGTGACGGGCGAGTGAGCATCGACGCGCAGCGAGGAGCGGAGCGAGCCCGGAGCCGAGCAGTGGGTAGAGCGAAGGTGACGGGCGAGTGAGCATCTGAGTTTTCCCCACACCACCGAGCACCTGCCGTCAGCACGGCGGAGAAGAAGAGAAGCCCAGGAGGACATCCAGTGGCGAAGGCGAAGTTCCAGCGGACCAAGCCGCACGTCAACATCGGCACGATCGGTCACATCGACCACGGCAAGACCACGCTGACGGCGGCCATCACCAAGGTCCTGCACGACAAGTACCCGACCCTCAACGAGGTGTCGGCGTTCGACCAGATCGACAAGGCGCCCGAGGAGAAGGCCCGTGGCATCACGATCTCCATCGCGCATGTCGAGTACCAGACCGAGAAGCGGCACTACGCGCACGTCGACTGCCCGGGCCACGCCGACTACATCAAGAACATGATCACTGGAGCGGCCCAGATGGACGGGGCGATCCTCGTCGTCGCGGCCACCGACGGCCCGATGCCCCAGACCAGGGAGCACGTGCTGCTGGCCCGCCAGGTCGGCGTGCCCTACATCGTCGTCGCGCTCAACAAGGCGGACATGGTCGACGACGAGGAGATCATGGAGCTGGTCGAGCTCGAGGTCCGCGAGCTGCTCTCGGACCAGAAGTTCCCCGGTGACGAGCTGCCGATCGTCCGGGTCTCGGCACTCAAGGCGCTCGAGGGCGACGCCGCGTGGTCCGAGAAGGTCCTCGAGCTCATGGACGCGGTGGACGACAACGTCCCCGAGCCGGTGCGCGAGACCGACAAGCCCTTCCTCATGCCCGTCGAGGACGTCTTCACGATCACGGGCCGCGGCACCGTGGTCACCGGGCGGGTCGAGCGCGGCATGATCAAGGTGGGCGAGACGGTTGAGATCATCGGCATCAGGGAGAAGTCGATGTCGACCACCGTCACCGGGGTCGAGATGTTCCGCAAGCTGCTCGACCAGGGCCAGGCCGGCGACAACGTGGGCCTGCTGCTGCGCGGCACCAAGCGCGAAGAGGTCGAGCGGGGCATGGTCGTGTGCAAGCCGGGCTCGGTCACGCCGCACACCCAGTTCGAGGCACAGGTCTACATCCTGTCCAAGGACGAGGGTGGCCGGCACACCCCGTTTTTCAACAACTACCGTCCCCAGTTCTACTTCCGGACGACGGACGTGACCGGAGTGGTCACCCTGCCCGAGGGCACCGAGATGGTCATGCCAGGGGACAACACCGAGATGACGGTGCAGCTCATCCAGCCGATCGCCATGGAGGAGGGCCTGCAGCTCGCGATCCGGGAAGGTGGCCGCACCGTCGGTGCCGGCCGGGTCATCAAGATTCTCAAGTAGGCTGACCCGGATTTGGTGTGCCACACCTGGTGTGGCATGCTGGACGGGTTGCTCGGTGGGGCGGCCGGTTCTTGACAGGAGCCGGTCGCCCCATCCACGAGCGGCCCGGCGCGTCCCGTGTTCGGGATGTGCGGGCAGCCAGCCGACCCCAATGAGAACCGGGATCGGTCTGTGCGGTCACGGCGACACACCCGACCGCGTGGGCGGGCCGGCCTCCGGTCCCGAGCGGGCGTCTGGGACGGACAGGCAGGCAGCGGCGCGAGAAGAGGAACGGCACGTCACATGGCGGGACAGAAGATCCGCATCCGGCTCAAGGCCTACGACCACGAGGCGATCGACGCGTCCGCGCGCAAGATCGTCGAGACCGTGACGCGCACCGGCGCCCGGGTGGTCGGGCCGGTGCCGCTGCCCACCGAGAAGAACGTGTACTGCGTCATCCGCTCGCCGCACAAGTACAAGGACTCGCGGGAGCACTTCGAGATGCGCACGCACAAGCGGCTGATCGACATCCTCGATCCGACGCCGAAGACGGTGGACGCGCTCATGCGCATCGACCTGCCGGCCAGCGTCGACGTCAACATCCAGTGAGGCCGGACATGGCAGCTCCCCATGACACGAGGCGGGTCAAGGGAATCCTGGGCACCAAGCTCGGGATGACCCAGGTCTTCGACGTGAACAACCGGATCGTCCCCGTGACGGTGGTGCAAGCCGGTCCCTGCGTGGTCACGCAGGTGCGCACCCCGGAGCGCGACGGCTACAGCGCAGTCCAGCTCGCCTTCGGCGCCATCGACCCACGCAAGGTCAACAAGCCGGAGACCGGGCACTTCGCCAGGGCCGGCGTGACGCCGCGCCGGCACCTCGTCGAACTGCGGACCGCCGACGCCGGTGAGTACGAGGTCGGCCAGGAACTCACCGCCGAGGTCTTCGCCGACGGCGCCGTGGTCGACGTGGTGGGCACCAGCAAAGGCAAGGGCACGGCGGGGGTGATGAAGCGCCACGGCTTCGCTGGCCTCGGGGCCAGCCACGGTACGCAGCGCAAGCACCGCTCGCCGGGTGCTATCGGCGGCTGCGCCACCCCGGGACGGGTCTTCAAGGGCCTGCGGATGGCCGGCCGGATGGGCAACGTGCGCACCACGACCCAGAACCTCACGGTGCACCGGGTGGACGCGCAGGCCGGCCTGCTGCTCATCAAGGGCGCGGTGCCCGGCCCGAGGGGCGGCCTGGTGCTGGTCAAGACGGCGGTCAAGAAGGGCGGCGGGCAAGCGTGAGGGAGCGGAGGATCGGCTCGAGCACCGTGGAGGTCCGCACCCCGGACGGCGGCACCGACGGCACCGCTGAGCTGCCAGCCGAGGTGTTCGACGCGCCGACCACGATCGCCCTGCTGCACCAGGTGGTGGTGGCCCAACTGGCCGCCGCCCGGCAGGGCAGTGCCGCGACCCGCAACCGCGGCGAGGTCCGTGGCGGCGGCCGCAAGCCCTACCGCCAGAAGGGCACCGGCCGCGCCCGGCAGGGGTCGGTGCGGGCACCGCAGTTCACCGGTGGCGGTGTGGTGCACGGGCCCATGCCGCGGTCCTACTCCCAGCGCACGCCGAAGAAGATGAAGGCGGCCGCGCTGCGCGGCGCGCTGTCCGACCGTGCCCGCGCCGGCCGGGTGCACGTGCTGTCCGGGATCGTCAGCGGGGACACGCCGTCGACGAAGGCGGCGCGCGCGGTCGTCGAGGCCGTGTCGGCGCGGCCGCGGCTGCTCGTCGTCCTCGGCCGCGACGACACCGTGAGCTGGCGCAGCCTGCGCAACCTGCCTCGGGTGCACCTGCTCTCCCCGGACCAGCTCAACACCTACGACGTGCTCGTCAGCGACGACGTGGTGTTCACCGTCGACGCGCTGGCGACTTTCCTGAGCCGGTGGACCGCGGCTGGTGAGGAGGGCGGCAGGTGATCCCCGACCCGCGTGACGTGCTGCTCGCTCCGGTGATCTCGGAGAAGAGCTACGGGCTGCTGGAGGACCGCAAGTACACCTTCTTCGTCGCCCCGAGGGCCAACAAGACCGAGATCAAGATCGCAGTGGAGAAGGTTTTCGGAGTCAAGGTGCTCAGCGTCAACACCCTCAACCGCCCTGGCAAGCGCAAGCGCACCCGCCACGGCTTCGGCAAGCGCAAGGACACCAAACGGGCGATCGTCACGCTCTCCCCGGAGAGCAAGGCGATCGACGTCTTCGGCGGTCCGGCGAGCTAGCGGGACACCCCAAGGGAGCGATGCAGCGATGGGCATCCGCAGGTACAAGCCGACAACGCCGGGCCGGCGCGGCGCCAGCGTCTCCGACTTCGCCGAGATCACCCGGTCGGAGCCGGAGAAGTCATTGGTGCGCCCGCTGCACTCCAAGGGCGGGCGCAACGTGCACGGCCGGATCACCACCCGCCACCAGGGCGGTGGCCACAAGCGGGCCTACCGCGTGATCGACTTTCGGCGGACGGACAAGGACGGCGTGCCGGCCACGGTCGCGCACATCGAGTACGACCCCAACCGCACCAGCCGGATCGCGCTGCTGCACTACCTCGACGGCGAGAAGCGCTACATCCTGGCACCGAACCGCATCAAGCAGGGCGACCGAGTGGAGAGCGGCCCGCGCGCCGACATCAAGGCGGGTAACAACCTGCCGCTGCGCAACATCCCGACCGGCACCGTGGTGCACGCCATCGAGCTGCGTCCCGGCGGAGGCGCGAAGATCGCCCGCTCGGCGGGGGCCAGCGTGCAACTGGTGGCCAAGGACGGACCCTACGCCCAGTTGCGGCTGCCCTCGGGTGAGATCCGCAACGTCGACGTGCGCTGCCGGGCCACGGTCGGCGAGGTCGGCAACGCCGACCACTCGAACATCAACTGGGGCAAGGCCGGCCGGATGCGGTGGAAGGGCAAGCGGCCAACCGTCCGTGGTGTCGCCATGAACCCGGTCGACCACCCGCACGGCGGCGGCGAGGGCAAGACCTCCGGCGGCAGGCACCCGGTGAACCCCGCCGGC
Source organism: Pseudonocardiaceae bacterium (assembly GCA_039583705.1). GTDB lineage: Bacteria > Actinomycetota > Actinomycetes > Mycobacteriales > Pseudonocardiaceae > JAVKSM01. Next base: position 16,644 of record JAVKSM010000042.1, on the reverse strand, counting down.
AAGGCGGAGGGTCGCACCCGGCGCAGCAAGCCGAGCGACAAGATGATCGTCCGTCGCCGCCGCGCCGGCAAGAAGCGCTGAGCAGGAGGAACCAACCATGCCGCGCAGCCTGAAGAAGGGCCCCTTCGTCGACGACCACCTCCTCAAGAAGGTGGACGCGCTCAACGAGTCCGGCAAGAAGACGGTGATCAGGACCTGGTCCCGCCGGTCTACGATCATCCCAGACATGATCGGGCACACCATCGCGGTGCACGACGGCCGCAAGCACGTCCCGGTGTTCGTCTCGGAGTCGATGGTCGGGCACAAGCTCGGCGAGTTCGCCCCGACCCGCACCTTCCGGGGACATGTCAAGGACGACCGCAGAGCGCGCCGGCGTTGAGTCCCGGTCACACGAGAGGCGAGAGATGATGGCTGCTGCCGCGACAGGCCCCGGAGCGGACGAACTGCCACGGGCGAGCGCTAAGGCGCGCTACGTCCGCAGCTCGCCGCGCAAGGTGCGTCGGGTGATCGAGCTGATCCGGGGTCGGGACGCCGGCGAGGCGCTCACCTTGCTGCGGTTCGCCCAGCAGGCGGCCGCCGAGCCGGTCGCGAAGGTGCTGGCCAGCGCGATGGCCAACGCCGAGAACAACCTCAGCGTCGACCCGGACACGCTCGTGGTGTCCAAGGTGTACGTCGACGAAGGCCCGACCTTGAAGCGGATCCGGCCGCGTGCCCAGGGGCGGGGCTACCGAATCCGCAAGCGCACCAGCCACATCACCGTCGAGGTGACCTCGATGCCGGTGGTGCGGGGCCCGAGGAAGGCCTCGAAGACAGCGGCGCGGGCTGGGCGGTCCGGCGTGAAGGGGAGCACCCGCTGATGGGTCAGAAGATCAACCCGCACGGCTTCCGGTTGGGCATCACCACGGACTGGAAGTCCCGCTGGTATGCCGACAAGCAGTACGCGGAGTACGTCAAGGAGGACGTGGCCATTCGGCGCATGCTCTCCAAGGGCATGGAGCGGGCCGGCATCTCGAAGGTGGAGATCGAGCGCACCCGCGACCGGGTCCGCGTCGACATCCACACCGCCCGCCCGGGCATCGTCATCGGCCGTCGCGGTGCGGAGGCCGACCGGATCCGCAGCGAGTTGGAGAAGCTGACCGGCAAGCAGGTGCAGCTCAACATCCTCGAGGTCAAGGGCGCCGAGGCCGACGCCCAGCTCGTCGCGCAGGGCGTGGCCGAGCAACTGTCGAACCGGGTGGCGTTCCGGCGTGCGATGCGCAAGGCGATCCAGTCGGCGATGCGCTCCCCCGGTGTCAAGGGCATCCGGGTGCAGTGCTCGGGCCGGCTCGGTGGCGCCGAGATGTCGCGCTCGGAGTTCTACCGCGAGGGCCGCGTGCCGCTGCACACGCTGCGCGCCGACATCGACTACGGTCTGTTCGAGGCCCGCACGACCTTCGGCCGGATCGGCGTCAAGGTCTGGATCTACAAGGGCGACGTGGTCGGCGGCCGCCGGGAGCGTGACCCCCGGGAACTGGCAGCGGAGGCCCGGGGCCCCCGCCGTGACCGGGACCGTCCGGCCCGCCGCCGCTCCGGAGCGTCTGGAACCACCGCCTCGGGCACCGAGGCCGGGCGGGCGGCCGCCGAGCAGGCGCATGCCGAGCGCGCGCCGGTCGCCACCGCCGTCGGGTCGGACGAACCCGGCACCGTCGAGAACAGGGAGGGCTGAGGAGTGCTCATCCCGCGCAAGGTCAAGCACCGCAAGCAACACCGCCCGGACCGCTTCGGTATGTCCAAGGGCGGCAATCGGGTGACCTTCGGGGACTACGGGATCCAGGCGCTCGAGCCGGCGTACGTGACCAACCGCCAGATCGAGTCCGCCCGTATCGCCATCACCAGGCACGTCCGCCGCGGCGGCAAGGTGTGGATCACGATCTTTCCGGACCGCCCGCTGACGAAGAAGCCGGCCGAGACCCGGATGGGCTCCGGCAAGGGCTCGCCCGAGAAGTGGATGGCGAATGTCAAGCCCGGCCGGGTGATGTTCGAGATGAGCTACCCGAACGAGGAGACGGCCCGCGAGGCGCTGCGGCGTGCGATCCACAAGCTGCCGATGCGCTGCCGTATCGTGACCCGCGAGGGTGGTGAGTTCTGATGGCCGCCACCAGCGGGATCCCGGCCGCGGAGCTGCGCGAGCTCTCCGACGAGGAGCTGGTGCTGCGATTGCGGGAGGCCAAGGAGGAGCTGTTCAACCTCCGCTTCCAGATGGCCACCGGGCAGTTGGACAACAACCGGCGGTTGCGGACCGTCCGGCACGACATCGCGCGGATCTACACGGTGATGCGGGAGCGGGAGCTCGGGCTGTCCGTCGCGCCGAGCCAGGGTGAGGGAGTGGCATGAGCCAGGCAGGTCAGCAGCCGGGCCAGCGGGGCTCACGGGTGAAGCCGCGGGGGATCCGCAAGGTCCGCGAGGGTCTCGTCGTCTCGGACAAGATGGACAAGACCATCGTGGTGTCCTTGGAGGACCGGGTGAAGCACCCGCTGTACGGCAAGGTCATCCGCCGGACCAGCAAGGTCAAGGCGCACGACGAGGGCAACACCGCGGGGATCGGCGACCGGGTGCTGCTCATGGAGACCCGCCCGCTGTCGGCGACCAAGCGCTGGCGGCTGGTGCAGATCGTCGAGAAGGCGAAGTAGCGCCTACCGCCTCGGCAGGCCGGCAGCTCAGGAGAGGGACGTGATCCAGCAGGAGTCGCGACTGCGTGTCGCCGACAACACGGGTGCCAAGGAGATCCTGTGCATCCGGGTGCTCGGCGGCTCCGGGCGCCGTTACGCGGGCATCGGCGACATCATCGTCGCCACGGTCAAGGAGGCGATCCCCGGCTCCGGCGTCAAGCGCGGCGACGTGGTCAAGGCCGTCGTCGTGCGCACCAAGAAGGAGACCCGGCGCCCGGACGGCAGCTACATCCGGTTCGACGAGAACGCCGCGGTGATCCTGCGCAACGAGACCGAGCCGAGGGGCACGCGCATCTTCGGCCCGGTGGGCCGGGAACTGCGGGACAAGCGGTTCATGCGGATCATCTCGCTGGCGCCGGAGGTGTTGTGAGTGGGCGAGCGAACCATCGGACCCGGCAGACCCGTGCCGCACGTGGCCGGTGAGCGAAGCGAGGCGGGCGCATGAGGGTGAGGAAGGGCGACACGGTGCTGGTGATCGCCGGCAAGGACAAGGGGGCCAAGGGCAAGGTGCTCCGGGCCTATCCGGCACGGGACAGGGTGCTCGTCGAGGGTGTGAACCGGATCAAGAAGCACACCCGGGTCACCCAGAACCAGCGTGGCGCGCGGTCCGGAGGGATCATCACCCAGGAGGCGCCGATCCACGTCTCGAACGTGATGCTCGTCGACTCCGACGGAAAGCCGACCCGAGTGGGCAAGCGGGTCACCGACGAGGGCAAGCGCGTGCGGATCTCCCGGCGCACCGGGAAGGACATCTGATGGCCACCGCGGAGAGGGTGGTGCCGCGGTTGAAGGCCCGCTACCGCGAGGACGTCGTGCCGTGGTTGCGGGAGCAGTTCCGCTACACCAACCCGATGCAGGTACCCGGGCTCGTCAAGGTCGTCGTGAACATGGGTGTCGGCGACGCCGCCCGGGACGCGAAGCTCATGGACGGCGCGGTGCGCGACCTTGCGACCATCACCGGACAGCGGCCCGACGTGCGCCGGGCGCGCAAGTCCGTCGCCCAGTTCAAGCTGCGCGAGGGCATGCCCATCGGTGCCCGGGTGACGCTTCGGGGTAACCGGATGTGGGAGTTCCTCGATCGGCTGCTGACCATCGCGCTGCCCCGGATCCGCGATTTCCGCGGGCTGTCGCCCCAGCAATTCGACGGCACCGGCAACTACACCTTCGGGCTCACCGAGCAGTCGATGTTCCACGAGATCAACCCGGACACCATCGACCGGCAGCGGGGTATGGACATCACGGTGGTGACCACCGCCGCCACCGACGAGGAGGGCCGGGTGCTGCTGCGGCGCCTGGGATTCCCCTTCAGGGAGAACGAGAGCTGATGGCGAAGAAGGCGTTGAGGATCAAGGCCTCCCGCAAGCCGAAGTTCGCGGTGCGGGCCTACACCCGCTGCCAGCGCTGCGGCCGGCCGCGGGCGGTGCTGCGCAAGTTCGGCCTCTGCCGGGTGTGCGTGCGCGAGATGGCGCACCGCGGCGAGTTGCCCGGCGTGAGCAAGTCGTCCTGGTAGGGGGCACTGACGTGACTATGACCGACCCGATCGCCGACATGTTGACCCGGCTGCGCAACGCCAACTCGGCTTACCACGACTCGGTCACGATGCCGCACTCCAAGCTCAAGGTGCACATCGCGGAGATCCTGCAGCGCGAGGGCTACATCGCGGGCTTCCGCACCGAGCAGGTCGAGGTGGGCCGCATGCTGGTGCTCGACCTCAAATACGGGCCGAACCGGGAGCGCAGCATCGCCGGGCTCAAGCGGGTCTCCAAGCCGGGCCTGCGGGTCTACGCGAAGTCCACCGACCTGCCCCGGGTGCTCGGCGGCCTCGGCGTGGCGATCATCTCCACGTCGGGCGGGTTGCTGACCGACCGGCAGGCAGCCAAGCAGCGGGTGGGCGGGGAAGTCCTCGCCTTCGTCTGGTGAGGAGGGGAGCAACGCATGTCGCGCATCGGAAAGCAGCCGATCCCCGTTCCCGCCGGGGTCGAGGTGGACGTCGACGGGCAGACGGTCACGGTGAAGGGTCCCAGGGGGACGCTGGAGCACCGCGTGGTCGAGCCGATCCGCGTCGCGCACGGGGACGACGGCGCGCTGCACGTGACCCGACCCGACGACGAGCGGCGCAACCGGGCGCTGCACGGGCTGTCCCGGACGCTGGTCGCCAACCTGGTGATCGGCGTGACGGCGGGCTACGAGAAGCGGATGGAGATCCACGGTGTGGGCTACCGCGTGGTCGCGAAGGGTTCCAATCTCGAGTTTGCGCTCGGCTACAGCCACCCGGTGACGGTCCGGGCGCCCGCCGGGGTCACCTTCGTGGTCGAAACCCCGACCCGGTTCGCCGTGCGGGGCATCGACAAGCAACGGGTGGGTGAGGTCGCGGCGGGCATCCGCAAGCTGCGCAAGCCCGACCCGTACAAGGGCAAGGGCATCCGCTACGCCGGCGAGACGGTCCGCCGCAAGGTCGGGAAGACGGGTAAGTGAGCATGAGCGAGACCACCAGGATCCGCGTGGGCACCTCCAGCGGAGGTACCGACACAGCCAGCCGGCGTCGGATCGCCCGGAACCGCCGGCATGCCCGGCTCCGCAAGAAGATCAGCGGCACGCCGCAGCGACCCCGGCTGGTCGTCACCCGCTCCGCCCGGCACATCGTCGCCCAGGTGATCGACGACATCGCCGGGCACACCTTGGCGTCCGCCTCGAGCATGGAGGCCGACGTGCGGGCGCTCGTCGGCGACAAGAAGGCGCGCGCGGTCCGGGTGGGCGAGCTGGTCGCCGCCCGGGCCACCGAGGCCGGGGTCGCGCGCGTGGTGTTCGACCGCGGCGGCCGCGACTACCACGGCCGGATCGCCGCGCTGGCCGACGCCGCCCGCGGCGCCGGGTTGGAGTTCTAGACGTGAACTGCTGTGACGGGACTGCTGTGACGGAAAGGGACGCCTGATGCCCGGACGAACCCGGCGGGAGGGCGGCGAGCGGTCGGACCGCCGCGAACGCCGCGACGGAGGCCGTGGCGGGGCGGCCCAGGAGAAGACCCCGCACCTGGAGCGGGTGGTCGCCATCAACCGCGTGGCCAAGGTGGTCAAGGGCGGCCGCCGGTTCAGCTTCACCGCGCTGGTCGTGGTGGGCGACGGCGACGGGCTGGTCGGTGTCGGCTACGGGAAGGCCAAGGAGGTGCCGGCGGCGATCGCGAAGGGCGTGGAGGAGGCCAAGAAGAGCTTCTTCCGGGTCCCGCGCATCGGGGACACGATCGTGCACCCGGTGCAGGGCGAGGCCGCCGCCGGTGTCGTGCTGCTGCGCCCGGCCAGCCCAGGTACCGGCGTCATCGCCGGCGGCCCGGTGCGGGCGGTGCTGGAGTGCGCCGGGATCCACGACGTGCTCTCCAAGTCGCTCGGCAGCGACAACGCCATCAACATCGTGCATGCCACGGTGGCGGCGCTCAAGGCGCTGCAGCGTCCGGAGGAGGTGGCCGGCCGCCGCGGCCTGCCGCTGGAGGACGTCGCGCCACCCCGGATGCTGCGCGCCCGAGCCGGACAGGTGGTCTGAGGTGGCCCTGCTGTCGATCACCCAGGTGCGCAGCGCCATCGGCACCAAGCACAACCAGCGTGAGACGCTGCGCAGCCTCGGGCTGCGCGGCATCCGCAAGACGGTGGTCCGCGACGACACCCCGCAGGTCCGCGGCATGATCCAGGTCGTCCGCCACCTCGTGACGGTCGAGGAGGTCGCCGAGTCATGACCATCAAGGTGCACCACCTGCGCCCGGCGCCCGGCGCCCACACGCCGAAGACCCGGGTCGGTCGCGGGGAAGGCTCCAAGGGCAAGTCGGCGGGCCGCGGCACCAAGGGCACGAAGGCCCGGGCGAACGTGCCGGCCACCTTCGAGGGCGGCCAGATGCCCATCCACATGCGGCTGCCCAAGCGCAAGGGGTTCCGCAACCCGGCGAAGGTGACCTACCAGGTCGTCAACGTCGCCGACCTCGGGCGGCTGTTCCCACAGGGCGGCGCGGTCGGGGTGGCCGAGCTAGTGGCGGCCGGCGCGGTCCGCAAGAACGAGAAGGTCAAGGTGCTGGGTGCCGGGGAGCTGGGCGGGCTGGCCCTTGAGGTCTCGGCGCACGCCTTCTCCGGCTCGGCCCGGGCGAAGATCACCGCCGCCGGGGGTACCACCACCGAGCTCTGAGGGCGTTCCCGCCTCGTGGGGGCGGGTGGGGCGGGCTGCGCCGTGCCGGCGGGGCTGGCTGTTAGAGTCGGGAAAAGTGTCCGGCGCCGGCCGGCCGGGTTCCCCTTGTGCCCGGCCAGCCAGCGTCACCCCTGGGGCGGCATGTCGTCCCTTGGGCGCCGGTGTCCCCGCCGGTGCCAGACTTCTCCGGCCACCGGCCGGCCGCCGCCTGGCGAGGAGGCTGGAGTGCTCGGCGCGTTCACCTCGGCGATAAGAACGCCGGACCTGCGCAAGAAGATCCTGTTCACGCTCGGAATCCTCGCGATCTACCGGCTGGGCGCGACCCTGCCGGCACCCGGCGTCTCCTACCACAACGTGCAGCTGTGCATCAAGGAGGTGGAAGGCGGCAGCGCCGCCAACGTCTACTCTTTGATCAACCTGTTCAGCGGTGGCGCGCTGCTCCAGCTTTCGATCTTCGCGCTCGGCATCATGCCGTACATCACGGCGAGCATCATCGTCCAGTTGCTCACGGTCGTCATCCCCCGCTTCGAGGCGCTCAAGAAGGAAGGCCAGTCCGGCCAGAACAAGCTGACCCAGTACACGCGCTACCTGACGATCGCGCTGGCGATCCTGCAGTCCACCGGCATCGTGGCGTTGGCGGAGCGCGGCACGCTGTTCCAGGGCTGCCAGCAGCCGGTGCTGCCCAGCATCGGCGTGTTCGGCCTGGGCGTCGTCGTGATCACCATGACCGCCGGCACCGCGGTCATCATGTGGCTGGGTGAGATGATCACCGAGCGGGGCATCGGCAACGGCATGTCGCTGCTGATCTTCACCTCGATCGCGGCCCGGATCCCCTCCGAGGGCGGGAACATCCTCCACCAGGGCGGGCTCGTCTTCGTGGTCGTGTGCCTCTTCGGCCTCGCGATCATCGCAAGCGTGGTGTTCGTCGAGCAGGGCCAGCGGCGCATCCCGGTGCAGTACGCCAAGCGGATGGTCGGTCGGCGAATGTACGGCGGAACGTCGACCTACCTGCCGCTCAAGGTCAATCAGGCCGGCGTCATCCCGGTGATCTTCGCGTCCTCGCTGCTCTACCTTCCCCAGCTCGTCTCCCAGATCGGCGGCAACAACGGCGGCTGGCTCCAGCAGTTCGTGCAGACCTATGTGTCCGACCAGGCGAACTACGTACACATCCTGCTGTATTTCCTGCTCATCGTCTTCTTCACCTATTTCTACGTCGCGATCACCTTCAGCCCGGACGAGCGCGCCGACGAGATGAAGAAGTTCGGCGGGTTCATCCCGGGGATCCGGCCGGGGCGGCCGACCGCTGAGTACCTGAACTTCGTGCTCTCCCGGATCACCCTGCCGGGCTCGCTGTACCTGGGCGTCATCGCGGTGTTGCCCAACTTCTTCCTCGGCATCACCGGGACCGGCCAGAACCAGAACTTCCCGTTCGGCGGCACCGCTGTCCTGATCATGGTCGGAGTCGGCCTTGACACCGTGAAGCAGATCGAGAGCCAGCTCATGCAGCGCAACTACGAAGGCTTCCTGCGCTGATGGGTGTGGCCGGGGTCCGCTCGCCAGGGTCGCGGACGACCTCGGCGGCACGCCAGGTGATCCCGGTCGGGAGGGAGATGTCGTGAGGGTCGTTCTCGTCGGTCCGCCGGGCGCGGGCAAGGGCACGCAGGCCGTGCGGCTGTCCGAGCGCCTCGGCATACCCCACATCTCCACCGGCGAGTTGTTCCGGGACAACGTCGGGCGCGGCACCGCGCTCGGCCGACGGGCCAAGCGCTACATGGAGGCCGGGGAGCTGGTGCCCGACGAGGTCACCGTCGCGATGGTGGGGGACCGGCTGGGCGCCGGCGACGCCACCAACGGGTTCGTCCTCGACGGCTTCCCCCGCAACACCGCGCAGGCCAAGGCGCTGGCCGAGGTACTCGCAGACCTGGGCGAGCAGCTCGACGCGGTGCTGCAGTTCGACGTGCCGACCGACGTCGTCGTGCAGCGGCTGCTGGCCCGCGGCCGCGACGACGACACCGAGGACGTGGTGCGCCGCCGCCAGCAGGTCTACCTGGAGGAGACCGCGCCGCTGCTGGAGCACTACGCCGACATCCTGGTCAGCATCGACGCTGTGGGGCCCGTCGGGGAGATCACCGACCGGGCGGTGGACGCCCTCGCCTGCCGGAGGTGAGCACGGATGGGACGCTCGCGGTGCTGCGCGGCGGCGTGGCCCGGATCCGGGGCCGCGTGATCGAGGTCAAAACGCGGGTCCAGCTCGAGGCGATGCGCGCCGCCGGCGCGGTCGTGGCGCGCACGCTCGGATTGCTCGTCGAGGCCGCCCGGCCCGGGGTGAGCACGGCAGAGCTGGACGAGCTCGCCGAACAGACGATCCGGGCCGCCGGCGCGGTGCCCTCGTTCCTGGGCTACCACGGCTTCCCGGCGACGATCTGCGCGTCCGTCAACGAGCAGATCGTGCACGGCATCCCGTCCCGCACGCAGGTGCTCGCCGAGGGCGACCTCGTCTCGGTGGACTGCGGCGCCATCCTCGACGGCTGGCACGGCGACGCGGCGGTCACCATCGGGGTGGGCGAGCTGGCAGGAGCCGACCACCGGCTCTCCGAGGCCTGCCGCGAAGCGCTGGCGGCCGGGGTCGGTGCGGTGCGTCCGGACGCCCGGCTCACCGACATCTCGTACGCGGTGCAGCAGACGAGCGCGGCGGCGGCGGTCCGTGACGGCGTCTGCTACGGAATTGTCGCCGAGTACGGCGGCCACGGCATCGGTACGGCCATGCACATGGAGCCGTTCGTCCCCAACCTCGGGCGCCCCGGGCGCGGTCCTCGGCTGCGGCCCGGGATGGTGCTGGCCGTCGAGCCCATGCTCACCGCGGGCAGCCCGCAGACGGAGGAGCTGGACGACGGCTGGACGGTCATCACCCGGGACCGCAGCCGCGCCGCCCACTGGGAGCACACCGTCGCGGTCACCGACGACGGCCCCTGGGTGCTCACCGTCCCGGAGTAGCGCGTCGTCGACCGCGTGAGGGCGGCTCGACCTGCGGGCTTCGGGAGCCGTGGCGTGTGACGGGCCACCCCGCCCTAGCGGTGACGGGGACCATGCCCGATGCTGCGCAGTATGAGTGGATCCACCCGCGTCGGCGTGCCGCGGGAGACCCGGGAGGGCGAGCGCCGCGTGGCGCTGGTGCCCAAGGCCGTCAAGAAGCTGACCGACCGTGGGGTGGACGTCGTCGTCGAGCCCGGAGCGGGTGTCGGCGCGCTGATGCCCGACGAGCTCTACACCGAGGCCGGCGCGAGCATCGGCGACCCGTGGGACGCCGACGTCGTCGTCAAGGTCGGACCGCCGAGCGAGGAGGAGGTCGGCCGGCTGCGCCGCGGCGGTTTCTACATCGGCTTCCTCGCCCCACTGACCGCCCCGGAGACGACCACCGCGCTGCGGGAGGCAGACGTGACCGCATTCGCCATGGAGGCGATCCCCCGGATCTCCCGCGCCCAGTCGATGGACGCGCTGTCCTCCCAGGCCAACGTCACCGGGTACAAGGCGGTACTGCTCGCCGCCGAGCGCTCCACCCGGTTCTTCCCCATGCTCACCACCGCCGCCGGCACCGTGAAGCCCGCGACCGCCCTCGTCCTCGGGGTCGGCGTCGCCGGGTTGCAGGCCCTCGCCACCGCCAAGCGCCTCGGTGCCCGCACCACCGGCTACGACGTCCGACCCGAGGTGGCCGACCAGGTCCGTTCACTGGGCGCGCAATGGTTGGACCTGGGTATCGAGGCCGCGGGCGAGGGTGGCTACGCCCGCGAGTTGTCCGAGCAGGAGCGGGCCGAGCAGCAGCAGCGGCTCACCGAGGCGATCACCGGCTTCGACGTAGTGATCACCACGGCGCTCGTGCCCGGCCGAAAGGCCCCCACCCTGGTGACCGCCGAGGCGGTCAAGGGCATGCGGCCGGGCAGCGTGGTCGTCGACCTGGCCGGTGAGGCCGGCGGCAACTGCGAGCTCACCGAGCCGGGTGAGGTCGTCGTGCGCCACGACGTCACGATCGCTTCGCCGCTGAACCTGCCGGCGACGATGCCCGAACACGCCAGCGAGCTCTATGCCCGTAACGTCTCGGCACTGCTGGAGCTGATGCTCGACGAGGAGGGCCGCCTCGCGCCGGACTGGGACGACGAGGTGCTGGCCCGCTCCTGCGTGACGCGCCGGGAGGGAACACAGTGACGGTCGTGGTGACGAGCCTGGTGGGGCATGCCGCGCCGGTCTCCGGCAGTGGGTCGACGACCATCCTGCTGGCCAACCTGGCGATCCTCGTGCTCGCCGGCTTCGTCGGCTTCGCGGTGATCTCGAAAGTACCGAACACCCTGCACACCCCGCTCATGTCGGGCACCAACGCCATCCACGGCATCGTCCTGCTCGGCGGGATCGTCCTGCTGGGGATCGCGGCCAGCGGGGTGCTGGACAAGATCCTTCTCGTGATCGCGATCGCATTCGGCACGATCAACATCGTCGGCGGCTTCCTGGTCACCGACCGGATGCTGGGGATGTTCAAGGGCAAGGGGCGGAAGAAGGGGACCGGCCCGTGACAACCGTCGTCACGGCCCTCTACATCGCGGCCTTCGCGTTGTTCATCTACGGCCTCATGGGGTTGACCGGACCGCGGACGGCCGTCCGGGGCAACCTCATCGCGGCCCTCGGCATGGCGATCGCGGTCGCGGCCGTGCTGCTCACACCGGGCGTCGGGAACTGGACGCTGATCGTGCTGGGTGTCGTCATCGGCACGCTGCTGGGCGTGCCGGCCGCCCGGCGGGTGAAGATGACCGCGATGCCGCAGATGGTGGCGCTGTTCAACGGCGTCGGTGGCGGCGCGGTGGCGCTCATCGCCTGGGTGGAGTTCCGCACCAGCGACGGCTACGCGGCCGACCCCCGCTACGTCATGGTTGCCTCGCTGTTCGGCGCGATCGCAGGCTCGGTGTCGTTCTGGGGATCGTTGGTCGCGTTCGGGAAGCTGCAGCAGCTCATCTCCGGTCGCCCGGTGAGCCTCGGCCGGGCGCAGCAGGTGCTCAACCTCGCGCTGCTGGCCGGGGCGCTGGCCTGCGCGGTCACGATCGGCCTCGGCGGCGGCGCCCAACTCCTCATCATCGGGACGCTGCTGTTCGCGGCGGCGCTCGGCGTCATGGTGGTGCTGCCCATCGGCGGCGCGGACATGCCGGTCGTGATCTCACTGCTCAACGCGCTCACCGGGCTCTCGGCGGCGGCGGCCGGTCTGGCGCTGGGCAACACTGCCATGATCGTTGCTGGCATGATCGTCGGCGCCTCCGGCTCGATCCTCACCAACCTCATGGCCAAGGCCATGAACCGCTCGATACCGGCGATCGTGGCTGGCGGCTTCGGCGGCGGCGCGGCCACGGCCGCTCGCGGCGAGGACGGCGAGCGGCCGGTCCGGGAGACCAGTGCGGCCGACGCGGCGGTTCAGATGGCCTACGCCAACCAGGTCGTCGTCGTGCCCGGCTACGGCATGGCGGTCGCCCAGGCCCAGCACGCCGTCAAGGACATGGCCAAGGTGCTGGAGTCCAAGGGTGTGGAGGTCAAGTACGCCATCCACCCGGTCGCGGGCCGGATGCCGGGCCACATGAACGTGCTGCTCGCCGAGGCGGACGTGCCCTACGACCAGCTCAAGGAGATGGACGAGATCAACGACGAGTTCGCCCGCACCGACCTCGTCCTGGTCATCGGCGCCAACGACGTCACCAACCCGGCGGCGCGCAGCGATCCGAGCTCGCCGATCCACGGCATGCCGATCCTCAACGTCGACCAGGGCAAGTCCGTCATCGTGCTCAAGCGGTCGATGAACACCGGCTTCGCCGGCGTCGAGAACCCGCTCTACCACGACCCGAAGACGGCCATGCTCTTCGGCGACGCCAAGAGCTCCGTGCAGCAGGTCACCGAGGAGCTCAAGGCCCTCTAGCCCGAGCGTCCGGCGGGGTCGGCCCGGGCGAGCGGTGGGTCGGCGCCCGGGCAACCGGCGGCCCGAGCGCCGGCGAGCGGCCCCGTTGTGGGATCGTGCCAGCTGCGGGCGTAAGCTGGGGGCCTGGCGCGCGCATCGCGCCGGTCCTGTCGTGCCTCCCGCACTTCCGGTCCGGTTCCCCGCGTGTCCGGGTCGCCGTCACCCGAGGTCGGCGCCCCAGCAAGGAGATACCGACGGAACGCGGAGGACATGGCAAAGAAGGACGGAGCGATCGAGGTCGAGGGACGAGTGGTGGAACCACTGCCCAACGCGATGTTCCGGGTCGAGTTGGAGAACGGCCACCGGGTCCTGGCTCACATCAGCGGCAAGATGCGGCAGCACTACATTCGCATCCTCCCGGAGGACCGGGTGGTCGTCGAGCTCTCGCCCTACGACCTGTCCCGAGGCCGCATCGTCTACCGCTACAAGTGATCGGACCAGGAAGAGCCAGCGGTGAAGGTTCAGCCCAGCGTCAAGAAGATCTGTGACAAGTGCAAGGTGATCCGCCGTCACGGGCGGGTCATGGTGATCTGCGAGAACCTGCGTCACAAGCAGCGTCAAGGTTGATCGCCGCACCCTCGACGACGCCGGTGGCGTGAGGATCCGTGACGACAGACACCTGACGACAGACATGTGACGACACCAGCCTCCCAGCACCTGCCGCCGCACGATCGGGCGGCTCATCCCCGGAAGGAGGCCGGGGCCCGGGTCAGCCGAGTCGTACCCGGGACGGGCTGGGAGCAGACCTCCCAGGAGAAGGAGACCCCGCATGGCACGACTCGCCGGCGTCGACCTCCCCCGCGACAAGCGGATGGAGATCGCGCTGACCTACATCTACGGCATCGGCCGTCGCCGCTCGCTGCAGGCCCTCTCCGCCACCGGGATCTCCCCGGACCTGCGGTCGAGGGATCTCAGCGACGACGACGTCAGCAAGCTGCGGGACTACATCGAGGACAACTTCCGCGTCGAGGGCGACCTCCGCAGGGAGGTCCAGGCCGACATCCGCCGGAAGATCGAGATCGGCTGTTACCAGGGGCTGCGCCACCGTCGCGGCCTGCCCGTGCGCGGCCAGCGGACCAAGACCAACGCCCGTTCCCGCAAGGGGCCGAGGAAAACGGTCGCCGGCAAGAAGAAGGCCGGCAAGAAGTAACGGCCTGAGAAACGAGCTCCGTACCCCCGCGTCTGCATCGAGAGGTCCCACCGACACATGCCCCCCAGGTCCCGCACCGCCGCCGCCACCAAGAAGGTCCGGCGCAAGGAGAAGAAGAACGTCGCGCACGGTCACGCACACATCAAGAGCACCTTCAACAACACCATCGTCTCGATCAGCGACCCGTCCGGGAACGTGATCAGCTGGGCGTCGGCAGGGCACGTCGGGTTCAAGGGCTCCCGCAAGTCCACCCCGTTCGCCGCCCAGATGGCCGCCGAGAACGCCGCCCGCAAGGCCCAGGAGCACGGCATGCGCAAGGTCGACGTGTTCGTCAAGGGCCCAGGCTCGGGCCGGGAGACCGCGATCCGCTCGCTGCAGGCCGCTGGCCTGGAGGTCGGCACGATCTCCGATGTCACCCCGCAGCCGCACAACGGCTGCCGCCCGCCCAAGCGGCGCCGGGTCTGAGGGGGCAGGCACATGGCTCGCTACACTGGCCCCGTCACCCGCAAGTCCCGCCGGCTCAAGGTCGACCTCGTCGGTGGCGACCAGGCGTTCGAGCGTCGGCCCTACCCGCCGGGCCAGCACGGCCGGATCCGGATCAAAGAGTCGGAGTACCTGCTCCAGCTCCAGGAGAAGCAGAAGGCCCGCTTCGCCTACGGCGTGCTGGAGAAGCAGTTCCGTCGCTACTACGAGGAGGCCGTGCGCAAGGTCGGCAAGACCGGCGAGGTGCTGCTGCAGATCCTCGAGTCCCGGCTGGACAACGTCGTCTACCGAGCCGGCTTGGCCCGTACCCGGCGGCAGGCCCGCCAGCTCGTCAGCCACGGGCATTTCCTCGTCAATGGGCGGAAGGTCAACATCCCGAGCCTGCGGGTGGCGCAGTACGACATCATCGACGTCAAGCCGGCGTCGCTGAACACGCTGCCGTTCATCGTCGCCAAGGAGTCCTTCGGCGACCGCCCGATCCCGGCCTGGATGCAGGTCGTGCCCGACCGGCTGCGCATCCTCATCCACTCGCTCCCGGAGCGGGCGCAGATCGACGTCCCGCTGCAGGAGCAACTGATCGTCGAGCTCTACTCGAAGTGAGCTCGGTCGCGTCCGCCGGCCGGTGCCGGTGGGCGTCGCCACCCTTTCGGCGTCATATGGCGGGCGCCGGCTGGAACGGAGGAACACCTCAGTGCTGATCTCTCAGCGACCGTCACTGACCGAGGACACGGTCAGCGACACCCGCTCCCGTTTCGTCATCGAGCCGTTGGAGCCGGGCTTCGGTTACACCCTGGGCAACTCGCTCCGGCGCACCCTGCTCTCGTCCATCCCGGGCGCCGCCGTGACGAGCATCCGCATCGACGGCGTGCTGCACGAGTTCACCACCGTGCCCGGCGTCAAGGAGGACGTCACCGACATCATCCTCAACCTCAAGGAGCTGGTCGTCAGCTCCGAGGAGGACGAGCCGGTGACGATGTACCTGCGCAAGCAGGGCCCCGGCACCGTCACCGCCGGTGACATCGTGCCACCGGCCGGCGTGACGGTGCACAATCCCGACCTGCAGGTCGCGTCGCTGAACGACAAGGGCAAGCTCGAGGTCGAGCTGGTCGTCGAGCGGGGCCGCGGGTACGTGCCGGCGGTTCAGAACAAGGCCTCCGGCGCCGAGATCGGCCGGATCCCGGTCGACTCGATCTACTCGCCGGTGCTCAAGGTGACCTACAAGGTCGAGGCCACCCGGGTCGAGCAGCGCACCGACTTCGACAAGCTGGTGCTCGACGTCGAGACCAAGCCCTCGATCACGCCGCGGGACGCGATCGCGTCGGCCGGCAAGACGCTGGTCGAGCTGTTCGGCCTGGCCCGTGAGCTGAACGTGGACGCCGAGGGCATCGAGATCGGGCCGTCGCCGGCCGAGGCCGACACGATCGCCGCGTTCGCGATGCCGATCGAGGATCTCGACCTCACGGTACGCTCTTACAACTGCCTCAAACGGGAGGGCATCCACACCGTCGGCGAGCTGGTCAGCCGCAGCGAGGCCGATCTGCTGGACATCCGCAACTTCGGTGCGAAGTCGATCGACGAGGTCAAGATGAAGCTCGCCGGGCTCGGTCTGTCGCTCAAGGACAGCCCACCCGGGTTCGACCCCTCGGTCGCCGCCGCCGACTACCCGAACGACGGGTACGACCTCGGCGGTGTCGATGGTGTCGACGGTGTCGACGATGACGGCCAGGACTACGCCG
Source organism: Pseudonocardiaceae bacterium (assembly GCA_039583705.1). GTDB lineage: Bacteria > Actinomycetota > Actinomycetes > Mycobacteriales > Pseudonocardiaceae > JAVKSM01. The sequence goes on along the minus strand of JAVKSM010000042.1, from coordinate 420 downwards.
AGACCGAGCAACTGTAGGCTCCGCCTACCTGTCCGGAGGGAAGACGCATGCCGCAGCCAAGCAAGGGGCCCCGGCTCGGCGGGTCGCCGTCGCACGAGCGGCTCATGCTGGCCAACCTGGCCACGTCGTTGTTCACGCACGGGCGGATCACCACGACGCACACCAAGGCGAAACGGTTGCGGCCGCTCGCCGAGCGCCTCATCACCAAGGCCAAGCGCGGCGACCTGCACAACCGCCGGCAGGTGATGCGGGTGATCCGGGACAAGGATGTGGTGCACCGGCTGTTCGCCGACATCGGTCCGTTCTTCGCCGACCGCGACGGCGGCTACACCCGCATCGTGAAGACGTTGCCGCGCAAGGGTGACAACGCCCCAATGGCGATCATCGAACTGGTCAGCGAGAAGACGGCCAGTGTGGAAG